>JAFGDM010000247.1 GCA_016932115.1 Deltaproteobacteria bacterium
CTCACCCGTTGCCCGAAGCATAACATGGCGATGTGGCTTCTTCGTTTTTGAGTTTTAAGAGAGACCCCCATGCTCCGGGCCGCCGGCTTCAGCATTCTAAAAACCTAAATTGTTACCCCAAGTGTTATTTGATGGGCCATTCACCTCTCTCTTCAAGAACGTTACGGTAGACCTGAAGGGCCTCATTCACTGAGGGCATGCCTGCGTAAGTGGCCAACTGGAAAAAAACCTCAGTCAGCTTTTTGGGATCACACCCCACATTGAGAGCTGCATTTACATGAAGCTTCAATTCGTCTTTAGCGCCAAGAGCGGCCAGCATGGCGCAAGCGGCCATCTGTCTCTCAGGCGGAGTCAGTACGGTACGGGAGTATAGATTCCCTGTAATAAACATGGAAAAGTCGTTTGCAAGATCTCTGTCGAACGCTTTCCAAGTTAAATATGGGGGATCCATTTTGATGCCTTTTCCAAAAAGTTTTTTTGCCTTTTCCTTCGTCTTTCTTCGTGTATCTTCCGTGGTCAATCCTAATGCCCTCCTTTGCATCCACACGAGTATTAAAAAATATGTCTGAGGCGGCTGTCCCTCCGCGCAATTAGCCTTGCTTTTAAATATCCATCTTGACTGTCATGCGCCGATCTGATAGATGGTATTTCATGAAAGGAATTGTTATGCTCGAAAGCTGTATGCCCGATCAGATCATCGCCACAATTACCAACACAGCCAATCCCTCCCAGGTGATCTCCATAAAATACCTGAAAGCTGAGAGTGCCTTTTGCACCTCGGGTATCCGGACATGTCTGGGTATCAAGGAGATCCTCATTCCCGTATACATGGTTGCAAAGGATCTCCAGCTTGTTGGGTCCATCATTTCAGCCATCCTGGAGAGGATTTCCCAAGCAACCGAGACAGGAATCGACTTCACCTATGCGGAGCGATTCGAAGTTTTGGGAAAACACTACACCCTTTCTGAAGAAGGCATCTACATGAAACTGGAAGACCAGGCGCAATGAGGCTGGAATCGCCTTATTTCAATTTGAGTTCAAAACGCTTTTCGTAGGTTCCCTCGCCCGAGATGACCACATCGGATTTTTCTTTTCTGTACCCCCCCGCGTCCACTCGGAGTTTCCACTTGCCTTCCTTCAGATTGATGAGCTCATAGTAACCCGAAGCATTGGTCTCGGTCTTGAACTTCCCATCTCCTTTGCAGATCACTCGGGCATTCTTGATAGGTTTTCCTGTGTTCTGGTCCACAACGATTCCATAAATGGCTGTGATGTTAGGTGGTGGTATCCCTTGGTATTCTTCTGCCTCAACAAGACCGTTAGCTCTGTCTATGGCACGGTACATCTTGGTGTGACCTTCGAAGATGACCCCTTCCTCGATCACCACTGCGGGAGCATAAATGTTGCCGAAAACTTTGGCCGGCGCATGAATATCCACCCGCTGATCCGCTGTGATATTGCCGTGCACTTCGCCGCTGATGGAGGCATAGGATACATGGATATCGGCTTCGATCAGGGCTTCATCCCCTATAATCAGATTCCCCTTAGCTTCGATCTTCCCCTTCACATAGCCGTCTATTCGAATAAGTCCTTCGAATCCAAGCTTACCCTCAAATTTCGTCTCCTTCCCCAGAAAGGTGACACTTTTTTCAGCACTCTTCACGGGTGAGATCCTCAAACTTCTTGTCTGTCATTTCGGCCGTATAGAACCCCCTATGTCCCACAGCGGCAATAATGCATTTAAAAAAGCTGGAATGCTCATGGGAAAGTTATTTTTATAACCCGGAACATTTTATTTTTCAATCCTCTTCCGTCGATTTTTTAGGCTGTTTTCAAGGGAACACAGCACAGGCACGACTATCAGGGTAAGAATGGTGGCTACGCCGAGACCGAAGATTACGGCTGAAGCCATAGGCCCCCACCACTGGGATGACTCGCCGCCGATATCCCACATAAGTTTGCGGAAGTCAAAGCTGATCCCAGTAGCCATGGGTAACAGACCCAGGATTGTCGTAATGGCTGTGAGCATAACAGGACGGAACCGAACAACACCGGCCCTGATCAAGGCCTCCTGTGACGGCATGCCTCCGACCATTAGCCGGTGATAATAATCGATTAGAACAATCGCATTGTTGACGACGACGCCGGCCAGACTGATGACGCCTATGCCGGTCATAATCACACCAAAGGCTGTGCTTGTAACGAGTAGACCCAGGAAGATCCCGATCAAGGATAAAACCACGGATGCGAGAATAATGAAAGGCGTTGTGAAGGAATTGAACTGGGTCATCAAAACGATCAGGATAAGGAAAATGGCTGCTACAAAGGCCTTGGACAGAAAGGCCCGGGCTTTTTCCTGCTCCTTCTGCTCCCCCGTGAACCGGTAAGCATACCCCCTCGGCCATTCAAAATCCTCTTTGAGCAAGCCGTAGATATCACGGATCACATCATTTGCCAGTCGACCCATCACATCCCCGGTTATAGTCACAACCCGTTTTTGATCCAGTCTCATAATAGCGCCCACTCCACTTTGCACCGAGACCTCAGCCACGCTCGTCAATGGGACGGGTTCGCCTTGCGGACCGGAGATCGTGATTCGTTTAAGACTTTCCAGCGAGTTGCGGTCTTTTACAGGAAGGCGGGCGAGAATATCATATTCTTCCTTGCCTTCTCGGAAAACGCCGACCTTCACCCCATTTACGGCCGCCTTGACCGTGTAAGCAATCGTGTAGGCATCCAGGTTGAGAAGGGCCGCCTTTTCTTTGTCGATTCTCACCTGGATCTCAGGTTTGCCCTTTACGAAGTTGTCCTTCAAATCGACAAGACCCGGAATATCGGCAATCCTGCTTCGTACCCGGGCCGCCAGCTCACCGAGGACGAAAATGTCCTTCCCTGTTATCTCGATGTTGACGGGGAGGCCGGTGGGCGGGCCCTCCTCCTCCTTTTCCACTTGGACCTCTGCGCCCTTGATTGCGAAAAGGATTTTGTTTCGAATCTCCCGGATCATTTCCGATGAGGGCCGGGTACGGTCGTGAAAATCCTTGAAATCCAGGGCTACCCGGCTGATATGGGTCCCTGTGCCGCCCTGGGAAAAGGGATCTCCTCCGACGGATCCGATGGTGGAGATCACATAGCGGATGTCTTCGTAGCCGGAAACGATTTTCTCTACATGAGCAACCAGTTGATCGGAAGCATCCAGGTTGGTCCCCTCCGGGGTCTTGATGTGGACATAAGCCCTTCGGGGTTCCGTCTCAGGGAAAAACTCGGTGCCCTTTCCGTACAAGACGAAGCTGCCTACGGACAGGACCAGCATCAGAAAGGCAACAGCTAATACGGTGCCGCGATGACTGAGCGAGAGGATGAGAAGACGTTGATAGATCCGTTTGACGAGCGCTTCTTTGACCGGTTTCTTATCTTCCGTAACAATAGGCTTTACCCGCTGATAGCGGGCGGAGAGGACCGGGTTTATCACCAGGGCCACAAAGAGGGAGGCCGTCAAGGCCATGATCAGGGTCTTGGGCAAAAACCCCATGAACTCCCCCATGATGCCCGGCCAGAAAAGCATGGGAACGAAGGCCCCCAGGGTAGTCATGGTGGAGGTGATGACGGGCCAAGCCACCTGGTTGGTGCCGACATCCGCTGCTTCACTCCGTGACTTTCCCTGCTGCATGTGACGGTAAATATTCTCAACAATAACGATCGCATTATCAACCAGCATGCCCAGTGCAAGAATCAGCGAAAAGAGAACCACCATGTTCAAGGTTTCTCCTGTTCCTGTGAGCAAAATGAAAGTGATGAACATGGAATAGGGTATGGCCAGGGCCACAAAAACGGCTGATTCCCCACCGATGAACAGAAAGATCACAACCAGAACCAGAATCAGGCCGGAAAGAATATTGTTCTCAAGATCGGCGACCATGAGGCGCACATCATTGGACATATCCGAAGTAAGGTCGATTTTGAGGGCGGGAGGCATGAGAGGCTTTATCTCATATACCACCTTTTTGACCTCCTCGGTGACTCTCAGAATATTCTCTCCGCTCCGTTTCTGGATCGCCAAGGTGACGCTCTTTTCCCCATTGAGCCGGCTTCGGGTCAGAGGATCTTTGAAACGGTCATGAATAAATGCCACGTCCCTAAGGTAAACCGGCTTGCCGTCCCGGACAAAGGCTACAATGGAAAAAATCTCTGATGGATGTTTGAAATCTTCCGGAATCCTCACCAGGTATTTCCCCTCCCCGATGTCCATGCTGCCTCCGGGCATGTTCACGTTGCTCTTGGTTACCGCATTGATAAGACTTGAGAAAGGGACGTTGTACGCGCCTACGCGGTCAAGATCGAATTCCACATGGATTTCCCGCTCAAGGCCTCCGGTCAAGCGAGCATCCAGGACCCCGGGGATCGACTCAATGTGATCTTCAAAGTCCTCTGCGAAATTTTGGAGGCGACGCAGGGAAAAAGGTCCGGACAGTACGACCCGAATAACCGGGATATCCGAAAAATTGACCTCTTGGATCACCGGATCATCAGGGAGATCGGCTGGAAGGTCCTGTTTGGCCTGGTCTACTTTATCTCTCACCTTCTGGAGGGCGTCGTCAATTTCAACGCTCGGCAGAAACTTGACCGCAACCGTGGAAATTCCCTCGGCGGACGTGGAACGAATCTCTTCGACATCCGAGAGGCCCTTGAGTTTTCTCTCAATGGGAATAGTGATCAGTTTTTCCATGTCCTCAGGTGAAACACCCTCGTAGGTAGTGCTGACGAATACATAGGGGATGGTTATATCGGGGAAGGATTCCCTGGGTAGGGTGATATAGCAATACAGGCCTGCTACAAGGATGAAAAATAAAAAAGCCAGGACCGTAACCTGGCGCTTCAATGCAAGTCGGTTGACGATCATCGAACCTGGACCTTCATCCCTTCTTCCACTTCTCTCTGGCCCGTGACAATCAGCCGATCTCCCGGTTCGAGACCCCTTATGATCTGGACACGGTCTCCTTCTATAACGCCGATGGTAACGGCTCGGGCATGAGCCACGCCCTCCTTTTCCACAAACACCATACGCTCTCCCCCTTTGTCGATGAGGGCGAAAAGAGGAGCCGAAAGGGCGTTGGGGATGAGCCTCCGCACAAAAACCACCCGGGCGATCATCCCTGGCCGGATGTCGTGACCCGGGTTAGGCATCAGCACTTTCGCAAGAAAAGTCTTGGTGGCCGGATCAGCTTTGTAAGCCAAGAAATCAATGGTGCCGACCATTTCGCGGTCAGGAAAGGCATCCACCCTGACCATCGCTCTCTGTCCCGTTTTCAGGAAACGGACATCCAGCTCCGGCACATTAACATTTACTTTT
This sequence comes from Deltaproteobacteria bacterium, assembly GCA_016932115.1. Lineage (GTDB taxonomy): Bacteria > Desulfobacterota > DSM-4660 > Desulfatiglandales > HGW-15 > JAFGDM01. The sequence goes on from JAFGDM010000247.1 coordinate 5,351, forward strand.
ACTTGATCCACATTGACCATCTCGGCAAGGGGCTTGCCCCGGTCCAAAAATTCTCCTTCCTCGACAAAGAGGTGGTTTACCACGCCGCTGATAGGCGCCCTGGTAAATCCCCGGTCATACTCAACACGGGCCTGCCTGAAGTCAGCCTTTGCAAGTGCCAGTTCAGCCACAACCCTGTCCAGTTCCTCCTGATTGATGATTTCTCTTTCAAAAAGCTTGACCCGCCTCCTGTAAAGGTCATCAGCCAGTTTCAAAGCAGCCTCGGACCTGTCCAAGGTGGCCTTGAGCGACGCGACGTCGACCCTTGCAATCAAGTCCCCCACCTTAACAAAATCCCCTTCTTTAGGCCCGACCCAATCGATGCGACCCCCTGTTTCAGCCGCCACGACTACATCCTGCCAGGCTTCCGTCTGTCCGGGAAGTATCAAAATATCTTTTATAGGTGAAGGGGTAACCTGAACCACTGATACCGGAACCAGCCGAACCTGTTCTTGATTGCTTCCGTGTTGCGTGCTGCTTTCGGAGCGGTCGCAGCCGTTTATCAAGGCAGCAGCCAGAAAAGCGCCCACGCAGGCCATTAGAGCTTGCATTTAAAATTCCCACTTAGATATTGCTTCAAAACGTCGCTATCTTTCCGGCCCATCTCAACAAACTTGACGCCCATGCCCGCCGGCTCTTTAGGTGTCGCCTCAGCGGAATTTCTCGACCAAACCACCTCGCAGGATATTCTGAGAGGCTCCGGGAAATCAGGAAGCTGCAAGCGCAGAAGGAATTGCTCACCTTGAGGAAGCGGTTTTTCGGTTTTGACGAAGAGTCCGCCGGTGCTGATGTTCCCGAGATAAGCCCGAACAAAAGACATATTGTCCTTATAGGTAAGAGCCAAAGTCTTTTTAATTCGGACCTCGGATCGTGATGAAAAATCGATCACCCGGTTGACCATCTTCTCAAATCGCTTTGCCATAGCCATCAGGATATTTCTGAGATCCGAGGAAAGTTCGTTGAACTCCACATCCAGCGCCGTTCGGTCAACAATGCCGAGGGTAACCTGCCCCACAGCCGTCGCAGTTGCGGTTCGTTTTGTACCTCCTAGGAAACCAACTTCACCAAATAGCTCTCCCTCCTTGAGAAGATCAATAACATGCTTCTTTCCATTAATCATCTTGGAGATCTCCACGGTTCCTGAGAGCACAACATAAAGCCAGTCTCCGGAAGTCCCCTCCTTGATGATGACATAACCATCTTCATGGGTTTCTTCGGAAGCAAAAGTAAACATGAATTTTCCTCGCTCTTTATTACTGCTTGACTTGATGGTAGAAATTGGCAAGACTTTTAAGCAAGCGTCTTTTTGAAATTCCGGCAAAACCGTTTAGAGGCCTTTGCGATTCGTTGCTTTTACCTGACTTGCCTATGAGTTACACCTCCGAATTCATTGCTCGGGTGTTCAAATCGCTTTGAGAAAACCAATTAGATCAAGGACCTGGGTACCTCCACCAAAGTTCTTTCCTATTTCAGTCAATCAGTCACTAAAAGCTCAGGAATCAGTCTCTTTAGACAATAGACTCTCGGAACAAGTCAATAATGATGAAAATATTATAAAAAAATCTTTATGATAAAAAAAGAAGAAAAGATCTCGACAAAGAAGATCAAAACCTTTATGGGAACGACGTTTCATTTTATATGATTAAAGGGTTTTTCATCAGCGTTTTCGTTACATCGCTCGTTTTTACCTACGACCTGTCTTTTGCGGAAAAGAGGCCCCAGGATTATAGGACCCTTACCTTTTATCTTGAAAACGATGTTTTTACAGGAACGGACAGGGAATACACAAATGGAATTAAATTCACCTGGATATCCCAGGATTTGACGGAATATTCCAAAAACCCTCGTATTCCTAAATGGAGCTACCCCATTATCAAAAAGCTTCCCTTTGTAAATGAGCCGGGGTTTCAAAGAAATATCTCTCTCTCTTTGGGGCAGAACATGTATGCTCCGGAAGATCTTGAAAGGACGGACCTCATTCCTGACCAAAGACCCTATGCCGGTATCTCCTATCTTGCCTTGGGGTTTCACAGCAAAGACAGCAGGCGCATGGATACCCTCGAGATTGATCTGGGCATAGTGGGTCCCCACTCATATGCCGAGGAAATACAGAAGACCTGGCACGAGTGGATTGACACCAGGCGCCCAAGGGGATGGGATCACCAGTTGAAGGATGAGCCTATTTTGAATCTTTTCTACGAACGCAAGAGGAGAGTGCTTCAATCCGAGATCGGGCATGGTTTCTCCTATGATCTGATCTCACATTTAGGGTGCTCCCTGGGCAATGCCTTCATCGGCGCCAACTTCGGAGGCCAGTTCCGATTTGGGTGGAACCTGCCAAACGATTTCGGCACCTTTCTCATTCGTCCAGGCTCCGATACCAATGCCCCCATGGATGAGAAAGATCCCCGGTTTTTAACTGCCTTTCAGCGCTTAGGAATCCATATTTTCGCAGGTTTTGATGCTCGCGCAGTAATAAGAAATATCCTGTTGGACGGCAACACCTTCAGAGACAGTCACAGCGTCCACAAAAGATTCTTTGCGAGTGATTTCATGGTGGGAGTGGGAGTTTTCATCCACCGCTTCAAAATCAGCTACGCCTATGTCTGCCAAACGAAAGAGTATGACACTCAAGGGGATCGACAGGAATATGGTGCGATCACCGTCTCTTTTTCTTATTAAACCATGGATAATGCATTTTCAACAGCCCGTCGCCATCCATCAAAACGAAAAATGAGAAACTCCATTCACTTTCTTGCCGTCCCCTGTTTGGCGACAGCCTCCGCGGCTTCCCTTACCTTATCGGGGTCTCCCAGGTAGCTGCTCCCTAAGGATTTCAGTTCCTGATCCAATTGATATACAAGGGGAACCCCGGTAGGAATATTGACCCCCGGGATATCCTCATCCGGAATGGTGTCTAGATATTTGACCAAGGCGCGCAGGCTGTTTCCGTGTGCAGCAATAATGACCCTCTTTCCTGATCGGACGGCAGGCGCTATTGTCTGATGCCAGCAGGGAAGGAAACGCGCCACCGTATCCTTCAGACACTCTGTGAGAGGGATCTGATCCTTGTTCAGATCCGCGTAGCGAGGATCATTGGCCGGGCTTCCGGGATCGGTCTCTTCCAGTGCAGGGGGCCGAGTGTCATAGCTCCTTCTCCAGATATGAACCTGCTCCTCTCCGAATTTCACAGCCATTTCCGATTTGTTAAGGCCTTGAAGCGCACCATAATGCCGCTCGTTCAGGCGCCAGTCCCGGATGACGGGTATCCACATACGATCCATCTCATCCATAACTATCCACAGGGTCCGGATCGCCCGTTTCAAAACAGAAGTAAAGGCTATGTCGAAGCCGTATCCTTGCTCCTTGAGAATCCTGCCGGCTTCTTTTGCTTCTTCCATGCCTTTTTCAGAAAGGTCCACATCCGTCCAACCGGTAAACCGGTTTTCTTTGTTCCATGTGCTCTCACCGTGTCTCAGCAAAACAACTTCATACATTCCTTCCAATCCTCCTGATGCGGTTTAATTGGTCAAATTTTTCTCATCCACTGGACGCATACCAAGCCGCAGAGCTCCTTTCTAATTTTTTTATGGGGAACTGTTACTCCCCCACGCCTCTATCAAACAAAGAAGTACCGGACGCTTCCTAACTCATCTCTCTTGATTGTCCCGTACACGAGAGCACCGTACTCCAGAACCGGCCGTTGGGATCGATTCTTTTCCTGCTTGAGGCCGCCAGATCAATGGGCACATGGGTAAATTGGTTTTTCCAGCTCCCTACCAGCATCTTGGTTCTTCCCGACATTGCCGCATGCACGGCGTGATGTCCCATCTGAAGGCAAAAAGCCGAATCATGGGGGTTTGCCGGAAGGCTTCGAATGGTATAGCTCGGGTCGATGTATTTCAAATTAATTTCCATCCCTTCCTTTTTGAAGTGATTGCAGATCCGCTCTTTAAGGAAAAGGCCGATATCGTTGAAACGAACATTGCCCGAGGCGTCTTTTTCTCCGGTATCTGCCATCAAGTCCTGTCCGGCCCCTTCACCGACCACAATCACGGCATGGCCGCGCCTTTCCAATCTTTCTTTGAGGGCCTTAAGAAGCCCTTCAAGCGTGAAGGGGACCTCCGGAACCAAGCAGAAGTTGACGTCATTGTTGGCAAGCGTGGCATAGGCCGCAATGAAACCGGACTCACGGCCCATAAGCTTGACCAAGCCGACACCGTTCTTGGCACCCACGGCTTCGGTGTTGGCTGACTCTATGGCCGTCCTTGACTCGGCCACCGCCGTCTCAAAGCCGAAAGAGGCCTCCACGTAGGAAATGTCGTTGTCAATGGTTTTAGGGATGCCTATGACGCCGATCTTGAGACGCCTGATTTCAATTTCTTCTGCAATCGCTCGGGCACCTCTCAGGGTCCCATCCCCGCCTATGGTAAACAGAATGCCTACGTTCATTCGTTCCAGGGTGTCCACCATTTCAGAGACATCCTGGGGCCCGCGCGACGAAGCCAGGATTGATCCTCCCATCCTGTGGATGTCCTTCACCGACTCCGGAGTCAGTTCGAAAGGAGTATGTCCGTGGCGGTAAGTCAACCCCTCGAACCCGTAACGGAAACCGAAAACCGTTCTTACGCCATAGTGATGAAATAGCCCCAGAACAATGGCGCGGATTACATCGTTCAATCCCGGACAGAGGCCCCCGCAAGTAACAACACCGCATTTCAACTTGGAAGAATCAAAGTAGATCCTCTCCCTCGGGCCGGCCAGCTCAAAACGCGGCGGCTTCTTTCCCGCCTCCAGAAAGGGTTCGATTTCCTTCAGTCGATCGTGAAAAAGCACATGCTCATCGTCACCGATGAAATCCCTTGTCAACATCGGTGAAGGTATTCTAGCCTCCCCGAGTTTTGAAATCGTAAGGTCAAGCTCGGTGTCGCCCATAGTCATCCTCTTAAATCAATCAGTTCCATTCTGTTATTAGCCTCAGGATGCTTCACAGAAGGCCCCTGCGTGAGAATCACCAAATCCCCTTGCAACTGGTGATCATGGAGCCACGTCTTCGCATAGGCCCTCCAATCCTCCGGATGATCAGGCTCCCAAACCGGAAAGACACCGTAACTGAACTGGAGTTTCCTGCAGGTCTCATCCTGGGAACTGAGGCCCAGGATCCACACCGGTGGTCTATAACGGGCAATGCTTCTGGCTGTCGCCCCACTCCGGGTGGGCACGATAACCACCGCAGGAGTGACCCTTTCCATCGCGGCTTCCACGCTGAAAGCAATCAACTCCGTCAGGCTGACTTTGTCTTTCCGGCGAGTCCGGTATAAAAACTCCCGGACACGCGACCCCGGTCGATGTGGCTCGATGGCAGATGCGATTCCGGCAAGCATCATTACGGATTCAACAGGATGCTTTCCCACGGCAGATTCGCCTGAAAGCATCACGCAGTCGGTGCCATCCAGGACGGCATTCGCCACATCCGTTGCCTCGGCCCTGGTAGGTCTGCGGTGGATTGTCATGGACTCGAGCATTTGGGTTGCCGTGATCACGGGTTTGCCGAGCAGATTCGCCTGCCCAATCAATCGCTTCTGAACAACCGCAATCTGCTCGATCGGGATCTCGACGCCCAGATCTCCTCGCGCGATCATGATCCCGTCCGCTTCGCGAAGAATGCTCTCCATGCACTCAAGAGCCCCCGCACGCTCGATCTTGGCTATGATAAAAGGGGCATGCCCGAGTTCTTTGGCCGCTTTTCGAACTGCGGCAACGTCTTCCCCGGATTCCACGAACGACTGGCTGACCGCATCGACGCCCTGTTCAAGAGCAAAGCGAAGGCATTCCCGGTCACGCTCCGTAAAGGCCGATATGCCAAGGTTGATACCGGGCAAATTAACCCCTTTACGGGAGCGCAACTCTCCACCCACCACAACCTCGCACATAACCTCGTCACCGGTGACAGCAAGGACCTTCAATTGAATGAAACCGTCATTCAGGTAAAGAGCATCTCCACGTTTCACGGCCTCGGGTAGCCCGGGAAAACTCACCGAGGCTCTGTCTTTATCTCCGATGACTTCCTTGGTCGTGAGGGTGAATCTCTCGTCTTTCTTAAGTTCCACAGGCTCCTGCCCGAGCTTTCCGATTCGCATTTTCGGTCCGCTAAGATCGGCCATGACCGCCAAGCGTCGCCCTGTTGAACGGGAAGCGGCCCGGAGGGCTTCAATACTTCTTTTGTGTCCTTCAAAGTCGCCATGGCTAAAATTAAGGCGAGCCACGTTCATCCCCGACAGAAGCATCTGTTCCATCACTTCCTGCGATTCAGAGGCAGGCCCAATGGTGCAAACGATTTTGGTTTTGTTCGGCGGCAGACCACTCATGGTTTTTCTCCCGGGAATGCAGCCGAAATCAGACCGCTTATCCCGCAAATCAAGCTGATCGCGGTGTCTCTGAACATGACACCTCTCAAGCCCCTGTTTTTTAGAGTGACAACTTCAGGAACGTCTCAGTTGTTCCTTCACGAAATTCAACGCTCCGCCCGCCAGCAGATGTTTTCGCTGACGCTCCGACACATCCAGAACGGTCATGATCTTTTGACCGCCGACCTCAACCGGGATATCCCCGTCTCTATTTTCAACACGCCTTCGAATATCCGGAAAAACAACTTTTTGCCCTTTTGTTAAGCGATCGTAGTCGGAGGGATCTTTGAACACCAACGGAAGGATGCCGAAATTGCAGAGGTTGGCCTTGTGAATTCTGGCAAAACTCTTGGTTATCTTGACACGCACCCCAAGGTAGCGAGGACCTAGGGCCGCATGCTCCCTGCTGGATCCCTGACCGTAGTTTTCCCCACCAATGACCACAGCTTTTTCGGCCTTCTTGCTCTGCCTGTGGAACTCGGGATCGATTTGGTAAAAAACATACGTGCTGATGGCTTCTATATTTGATCTAAGCGGAAGGACGGTGCTCCCTGCAGGCATAATCGTGTCCGTGGAGACATTATCCCCTACCTTGATGACGATATTTCCTTCCAAGGTAGCGGGAAGCGGCTCCATGTTCGGGAGGGGCCTGATATTCGGCCCGCGAATCACCTCAGCCCGACCCGGGTCGGCACTCGGATAAAAAACAGACATCCTGTCGATCAGGTATTCTTCGGGGTCATGAACCTTTGGATAGGTCATCTCTTGAGCCAAATCACGAGGATCCGTGATGACTCCCTTAAGGGCCGCCGCGCCTCCCGTCTCCGGAGAGCAAAGATATACTTGGTCGTCTTTAGTCCCGGATCGGCCGGGAAAGTTTCTTGGAAAGGTGCGAAGGCTTATCTGTCCCGATCCCGGCGCCTGCCCCATACCGATACATCCCAGGCAGCCTGATTCATGAATCCTTGCACCGGCTGAGAGAAGAGACATGAGCCCCCCATGGTGCATGACGTTTTGCAAAACCTGCTTACTTCCGGGATTGATGTGCAAATCCGTCCCCGGGAATCTTCGTCGACCCTTTATGATATTCGCCACAACCATGAGATCACGAAAAGACGAGTTGACACTGCTCCCGATGATAACCTGATGGACCTTGCGCCCTGCCACTTCACGCACGGGAACCACGTTTCCGGGCGAGGACGGGCAGGCGATGAGCGGTTCCAGGGAAGACAAGTCCATTTCACCGTGTTCGTCATAGGTTGCGCCCTCATCCCCCTGAAGTGCCTGCCATGCCTCTTCCCGACCCTGAGCCTTCAAATAGGCCAGTGTGTTTTCATCAGAAGGGAAGACAGTGCTCGTGGCCCCCAGTTCGGTACCCATGTTACCGATTGTCTCCCGGTCCGTTGCCGAAAGGGCTTTCACGCCGGGACCATAGTATTCTACGACCTTCCCCACACAGCCTTTTACATCATAGCGCCTCAGCATCTCTAAAATCACGTCCTTGGCGCTGACCCAATCGGGCAGGTGCCCTGTCAATCTAACACCGAGCACTTTAGGGCATGGAAGGGAATAGGGCATACCCGCCATAGCCAAAGCCACATCCAGGCCCCCCGCCCCGATACCCAGCATGGACACTCCGGCAGCTCCGGGCGTATGGCTGTCCGCGCCTAAAACAATCTTGCCCGGGACCCCGAATCGCTCCATGTGGACCTGGTGACAGATGCCGTTTCCCGGGGGGCTGAAATAAACGCCGTATTTGGCGCAGGCCGTTCGGAGAAACATGTGATCGTCGGCATTCTTGTTATCGGTTTGAAGAATGTTATGGTCTACGTATTGGACGGCAAGCTCCGCTTTAACCCTTTCGATGCCGAGGGTCTCGAATTCAAGCATCGCAATTGTCCCTGTCGCATCCTGAAGAAGGGTTTGATCAATGCGGATGCTGATTTCCTCACCTTGTATAAGTCTTCCTTCAACAAGGTGAGACTCCAGGATTTTTTGAGTCAAGCTTTTTGGCATAGGATCAACCTTTTATCAAATAGCGATATAGACACCTCTACGGACGCTTTTTATCTTCTTCTGAGTTTTCAGTCGATTAATGGCATTCCATATTTTCTTGTTGTCGAATCCTGTCTTATCCCGAATTTGCGTGGTTGTTACGCCTTTGCGGCTCTTCCGGATGATAGAGTGAACGGCAATCATGGCCGTTCCTTCCTCTCTTATGCCGGACCTGACCCTTCTCACCACGACGGATCTTTTTCTCTTCGCTTTTATAACAGGAGCCTTATCGAGCTCTCTTTCAATTCGCTCCGTTTTCTTCAGAAGCGCTTTAAGACCTTTTACAATTGAATGCACATCCTTCTTCATGGCCTTCATTACAGTCAACCTCCTCAATTCTTGTCACAATATCTCAATCACATCTCTGTTTTTATCCTATGCGTTTTATCCTACCATGTCAAATGACAGGCTACTTGCGGAAAAAGGTCGAGCATAAGGAAATGAATCAAAGGAATGCTGTTATGGAATGAGAATGACAGGCTCCCTTCCGGGCGCGGTGATGCCTCGCCGCTCCAGCAGGGATCCCTCCAGCCTGTAAAGTGCGACCAATGCTTTCAGGTAACCGACGACGGTACTAATCTCCTTGATCTGACTGGAGAGAAAATCCCGCTGAGCCTGCGAAACGAGGAACGCAGTGGACCTACCCACCCTTAGCTTTTCCGTCTCAATGCGCAGTTTCTCCTCCTGCAGTCTGCGGCTTGCCGAGGTGGCAAAAATCTGTTCCCTCGCTCTTGTTACTTCGATATACCCTGTCCGAACTTCCAGCTCGACTAGCTGTTCGAGGTTTTCAACCGCCTCGAGTCTCTGGTCTCTTGTCAAAAGCGAACGCCGGTACCGAGCCCCTGCGTCTCGATTCCTCAAAGGATACTGAAAGGTAATTCCCGCCGATGCATGATAGTGATCGTCCGTGATGTTGCCGACTGAAGTGCCGAAAGAGTCTGCATATCCTGTCTTTCCCAGGTAGATGAAAAAATCCATTTTAGGCAACAAGCCGTTCTTAGTTTGCACGATCTCCAGATCGCTGCTTCGCACGCCGAGCTTGGCTTCATTAATCTCCGGGCGAAGGCGAAACGCAATTTTCACATGGTCCTGCACGGGGTCCAGAACCACTTCGGGCAGGCGGGGGGTTTCCGTAAGCTCAATCTCCGCGTCCCACAACCTTGGGCTTCTCGGATTGAGCAACCGCAACAACCGGAGTCGTGTGGTCTCGGAATTGCCTTTAGCCTCAATGAGCTCCTGGCGCTGCAGGGCTATTTCTGCTTGAGCGGCAGTAACTTCCGTCTCGGCAAGCCTTCCTACTGAGATCATCTCTTCAATTTCCTGCAACTGGTGCTCTGCCACGTTGAGGGATTTCTCAAAAATCCGGATCCGCCTCAGAGCAAGGGCATAATCCAGGTAAGTTTCCTCCACCATCGCAACCATGGACTCCGAGAATCCTCTGAATTCGTACTCCGAAATCTGGGTGGCTACCTGTGCCTGTTTAAGAGCGGCAAGGTTGACTTCGGTCCCCGCCCCTCGCAGCAATGCTTGAGTCACGGAAAAACCCAGACGGGAAGCATATTGATCACTGTAAAAATCCGACCATGTTCTTTCCCCGGATAGGTTCACTTCTACCCCCGTGCCGGTGGGAAACAACTTTGATATTCCTGCCCGGGCGGTTATTTGATTGTCTGTATCTTCATAATCATCGGCGGTCCTGGACCTGTAAACTGCCTTTTGGCGGCCGTATTCCGCCCCCCACGCTAAAACCGGATCAAAAACAGCCTCTTCCTGTTCCTCAAAAGTGCTCCGAATCGATCGATTATACTGCTCCACCCTGAGAGACCTGTTGTTCTCAAGCGCAAGCAAAATAGCCTGCTCGATGGTAATGGCGATTGATGGCTTGGTCGATGAAGAATCCGGTTCTTGAACGAAAACCTCCACTTCCTTGGGAACGGCTTTTAGCTCATAGACCGCGTTTGCCCTGAGCCGGCCTCCTTGCGCTCCCACTTCTACCCCCGGCATTAAAAAAACCGTTAATCCGATCAGAAATCCGGCCGGCAGCTTCATGCCCTCTCTCCCCCCTGCGCTTTCTATATCCTGTTCAATGGATGAACATCTGCAACCTTAGCGGTTCTTTCCTGAAGCACTTCCTTTCTCGCACGACCCACCTTAAACAAGGAATAGACCGTGGGCACCACTACCAAAGTGATCAGAGTCGAACTCAGCAGCCCGCCGATCACCACCCGTGCCATGGGTGCCTGTGTTTCGCCCCCTTCGCCCAGCCCGAAAGCCAGGGGCGTTAAGGCAAATGAAGTGGTCAGAGCCGTCATGAGAATAGGTCTCAGCCTTCTGCGGCCTGCCTCTTTTATTGCCTCTTCAAAGGGCATTCCTCTTTTGAAAAGCAAATTGCTGTGATCCACAAGAAGAATGGCGTTATTGACGACAATTCCCCCCAGCATGATACATCCGATGTAGGACTGGATGTTGAAGGTTGTATGGCTGAGGAAAAGCATAAGTATGACTCCGATCGCAGCCAAGGGCACGGAAAACATCACGATGAGCGGGTCCAGCAAAGACTCGTATAAAGATGCCATCACCATATAAACGAGCACAAGAGCCAGAATAATGCTTATCAGCAATTCATGGAACGCCTTCTGCTGCTCTTCGTAATCGGTTCCAAACGCTATGGTGAAATCCCTCGGCACCGGAATGGAACGTAAGCGACTCTCGATGTCCTTTGTGATGGAGCCTAAATCCCGGTCGGTAGTGTTGGCGGAGACGGCGATCATCCGCTCCTGGTCTTTACGCTCGATAAACACCGGCCCTCTGCTCGGCCTGACCTCAACAAAATTGCGGAGCACCACGGCCTCGCCTTCGGCATTTAAAACCGTAAAGTCAAGGAGTTCACGGGTGTCCATCCGTTCCCCCTCCTTGAGCTTGACGAGTATAGTGTATTCTTTTCCTGCTTCTCGAAAATAGCCGGCCTCTTGCCCTGCAAGAATGGTCTTAAGCGTTTCCGCTATCTGAGAAACCGTCACTTTCATGCCCGCCGCTTTCTGTCTGTCCACTATGATGTTTTCTTCGGGACTTCCGGACTCTCGACTCAATTGCACGTCGGTTACACCCTCAACTCGCTCCATCACGGATTTAACCTTCTGAGCAAGAATTTCTGCCGTTTCGAGATCATATCCGCGAACCTCCACAGTGACACTTTCAATGTTGGATTGCCCCATCCGTAAAACAAACAGACCCTGGCCCGCCCTGGTCCGCACAATGGTACCGGGAATCCGGGAAAGCTTTTGACGCAAGTCGGCTGCGATCTCTTCGCTGGAGCGTGATCTTTCGGATTCGGGTTTGAGAGCAATCCGAAGTTCTCCGGTGTGAGAACCTTTGGCGCGCCAAGGTGTTCCGCCGATAAAACTAATGGTGTTCCTCACTTCAGGGACATCACGCGCTATGATTTTTTCAATAATATCAAAGCTTTTTTCCACCACGTCCACGCGGGTCCCGGTTTCCATTTCCGTATAGATCCTCACCTCACCTTCGTCCGCCTGGGGCATGAATTCCGAGCCCACCAGAGGAAAAAGAGAGAGACTGCCTGCAAGAAGCAGAAATGCCGCCGAGAGAACCCGCTTGGGATGGTTTAGGGCATATTCGATGATCCGCTTGTAGGTATCTTCGAGACTTTTCAGGGAACGACCGCTCATAAGATACATTTTTGCAAATACCCCGGGCCTCTCTAACTCCCCACGACTTACCGGCTTAAGAATCAAAGATGAAAGCATGGGCACCACGGTAAGCGCAGAGGCGAGTGAACATGCCAGGGCGAAACTCACCACGTAGATGAACTGCTTGAACATAACCCCCGCCATGCCTCTGACGAAGATCATAGGGAGAAAAACCACAAGAGTCGTAAGGGTACTTGCCAGGATGGCGGCGCTCACTTCCTCGCTCCCATCAATAGCCGCCCGGCGGGGAGGCGTTCCCGCCTCGTTCAGGCGAAAGATATTCTCCAGGACGACGATGGCGCTATCCACCAGCATCCCCACTCCAAGGGCGAGGCCGCCAAGGGTCATAAGATTCAGCGTGAAGCCGCCGAAATACATCAGCGTGAAAGTGGCGATCATCGAAATCGGTATGGCCGTGGAAACCACGAGGGTGCTCCGCACATTTCTCAGAAAGAGGAAAAGAACAAACACAGCAAGGATTCCACCGTAGAAGATGGAGTTCCCTACATTATTGATAGCCCGTTTGATATAATCCGAGGTGTCGATAATCGGGCTTATGTGTATTTGAGGAAAATCCTGATTAAGCCTTTCGATTTCTTTCAGGACTCCTGAGGCAACCTCCACGGTGTTCATCCCGGATTGTTTCATAACGGCCAAACGAACTCCCGGCCTGCCGTTCACTCGTACGATCCGCCTCACCTTCTGCCATGAATCTTCAACCTCGGCGATTTCCTTGAGCTGAATAGGAGCACCTGCTCTGACGGCAATTACTGTGTTTCGCAACTCCTCCAGGTCGGTGTACTCCCCGGGTGTGCGCAGCGTGACATCCATTACTCCACGTTCAATCGTCCCTGCGGGAACAGTCACATTCTCCGCTCTGATCCTTAAAAGGAGTTGATCCAAGGGAAGTCCGAGAGCTTTAATCTTATCCCCGTTGAGATTCACATGAATTTCCCGGTCCAATCCCCCTGCAACATCAAGAGTAGCCACGCCGGGCAATCTTTCGATACGGTACTTGATTTGTTCGTCGATGATGAGACGCATTTGAACCGGGTCGAGCTTACTCGAAGCACCCAGGAAGAGAATAGGAAAACTGGCAAGGTCGAACTTCCTGAGAAAGGGCCTTTCAGCCTCGTCGGGAAGAACGGAAATCACTCTGTCCAGCCGGTCCCGCACGTCATTCGCGGCTGCGTCAAGATCTGTTGCCCAGGTGAAACTCACCCGTACCTGGCTTACCCCTTCAGCGGAAATCGAAGTGACCTGTTCGACTCCGGGTACGGCGCTCATAGCTTCTTCAATGGGACGGGTAATAAGTTCCTCGATTTCCTTGGGGCTTGCGTTTTCGTACTCCGTCGAAATGCTGAGAGTGGGATAGGTGATATCCGGCATCAGGTCGATGGGAAGGCGGGAAAGAGAAATTCCTCCCAAGATCATCACGATAAACACCGACATGATAGTGAAAACAGGATAATTGACTGCGAAGCGAGAAAATTTCATGGCTTGCGCCCCGTAGAGCCTGCCTGTCGGGACTCTTTCTCCGGCCTTTCTTGAGTTTGGCTCTCGCCCGGTAGAATAACGGGGGCATCTTCTTCAAGGAAATGATGACCTAACGTGACAACCTCCCCTGTCATTGGAGGCTCCAGCACCTGGACGAAGGTGTTATCCATCAGGCCGAACTTCACAGGCACAAATCTGGCCTTCATCTCTTCCATGTTAACATGGAAAACCCCCTGTTCCCCGTTCCTTTTCACGACGGCCGTCAAAGGCACGACCGTCGCCTCTTCAATCCTGGAGAACTCGATTTGGACGCGTATGAACATTCCGGGTTTCAGCAATTGCTCGGAATTGGGAATTTCGATTTCCACCCTGGCCGACCTTGAAACCTCTTTGATCAAAGGCGCGATTCTCACGACCCTGCCTGAAAATCCCTTGCCGGGATAGGCGTCTGTCGCGACGCTCGCCCCTTGTCCGATATGGACCTTGGGATAATCCCTTTCGATAACGTGAATGACGCCCGTTAATGTTTTGATGCCCAGAATGGACACGATCGGCGTATTCGGCGCAAGCATGGTCCCTTCGTCCACAAAACGCTCCCCCACCACCCTGGCATCATCTCCATCTTCCCAGGATGCATGGATCTTTGTATATGACAGGCGAATCTGTGCGGCCCGCAGCGCCGCTTCTTCCTGAGCAACCTGCGCGGCGGCCACCCTGTGCTTTGCCTCTTGAGCGCTGAGCTGAGCTCCGGCTGCATCCAGCTCCGACTCTGAAGCGATTTTCTTCTGCCGAAGGGCCTCTGCTCGCTTGAACTCCCGGCTTGCAACTTCAAGAGAACTGCGAGTTTCCGCAAAATTTGCTTTAGCCACTTCGAGCTCGGCTTTGGCCTGATCCACCTGTTGGCGGTATTCATCGCTTTCCAGCACCGCGATTAGCGCACCTTTTTTGACCGGATCACCTATTTTCACATAGAGCCTTTCCAGTCGGCCGGCCACCTTTGGGGCAACGACAAATTTTGACATCGCCTCGAGGGATCCGGTGAATAGTCCGAGATCCCTCAGAGTCTTTTTTTGCACTGAGCTGACTTCGACGGCCACAGGAACAGAATGCCGCTGCCTGTTTTCAGATTTACCGGAAGCAGCCAGTCTCGCATATACCTGCCACCCCACCAGGCCCACAAGGAATAAGATGATAAACAGGACTATTTTATGCCTCATCGATAATTTCCTTCCCGCTCTCGGAAAGCCTTAGCCGGTTCAAAACAAACGCAATCTATAATAATTATATACAAATTTCTGGATTTGTCATTGATGCTACTACTCGACAACCTTTTTTCTCATGAACAGGTCGCTCCTCTTTTCTTTTAAAAAGCGAAAGGGCACCAGACAGAGCAATGTAAAGGATTTCTTACCATCACATCGGGGATTTCAGGCCCTCCCCGGGAGATGCGATCCACAACGATCACAGCGGCCCCGAGCATGGGGGTCTCTCTTAAAAAATCATAGAATTACCGATGACCGGTTATATCTTCGAAAGCTCCGCTTACAGGGCTTGAAGGACGGCACCTCAGACAAGCTTCACTGATTTTGTATCCAAGCCTTGTTCCCTCAGCCAGTTCCGAACAGCCCTGTAGAGACGGCGATAATAGTTGAGCGAGCCTCCCAATCCGCGCCTTCCAAAAAAATAATTGATTTCGAGAATCAGGGGTTCGGGATCAAGCACATTCATCGAAAAAACAAAATCCATGGCCGCCAAATCGATACCCGATGCGTCACAGATCCTAATAGCCTGAGCAACGCCTTTTCGCTGCAGATCAGGTTTCCATCTTTTATCAATTTTTGCGCCTCTACTTACAGTTGTCACCATCTGGTCAGGGGCCTGAGGTCGCTTCCAGTAACAGGGAAATTTTTCTCCAAGAACAATAACCCTCAAAACATTTCCCCGGCACTCAATTATCTCCTGAGTGACAAAAGACGGTTTTCCCCATCTCTCCAATCTCTTCACTACGGATTCAAGCTCTTCCCGGTTTCGGATGAGCCACACGCCTGCGCCTTCATGGCTTCCATCCGCTTTGATAAAGAATGGCATCCTTTGCTTTGGATTTTTCATCAAGGCTTCGGCAGATCGCCATCGCGTGGTTGCAGGATGGGGCCACTCCATCTTCTCGAACAGTCGACTCTGGCCTGTTTTCCCTTCATACTGAAAACGCTGGTCATAGTTGGGATAAAGAACGGCCGACGAGGTCTTGCATGCCCGGTAAAGGGTCCGGGAACAGGTCTGGGGAAGAATGATGGCCTTTGCTTTTCTGATCAAGGACATGTCGGTTGAATCGAGTTTTCGGTCACCGGGGATAATCTGGGCGTCAGCAACAAAGCAGGGATGAAAGGACAGAATCAATTTCAAATCCAAGGTTTGACTTTAGACGCTGGAGTTTTTATACTAATTTGTGAAAGCGTAACAATTTATCTGTTTGAAATGCTGAAGCCGGCGGCTCCGAGCATGGGGATCTTACTTCGCTTACAATTGGAATAGTGGCAAGACGATGTTGAAACGTTATACTGTCAGGATTCAAATGCCAAATCAATTCCGAAACCCCATGATTCGTTTCAAGCTTAAGGTATTTTGCCGAGGAGTATCAACATGCCGATATTTGAATTTCGATGTATACAGTGCGGAAACGTTTTTGAAAAGATTTTTTTGAAGTCCGATGAAACCTTTATAATGGAATGCCCCGAATGTAAGTCCCAATCCCTTGAACGGGTAGTGAGCAGGACCAATCATGTCATGGCAAGGGGCGCCGGTGAAAAGCCCACACTCACGACCCGATCCTGCGGGTCTGGAAGTTCCTGTATGACCCTGGACATTCCGGGTCCTACCAAGTAAGATCCATGTTTTGCAGCGGTCGGCCAAAGCATATGCAGCCCACCCTCAGTGATGAGGACCTTGGGCGCATCACGGATCTCTTCCACGAACAAATCGTCCCGAAATTGATCCGGCTTCATGCGCGTAACGGCATTGTCGGTTGCGAATTTGCCGGGCCGCGCTTCAAGCACTGGCAAATTCATTCGAGACCCAGGGGGGGTGATTTCGATATCGTCGATTTCGAGTATGATGAAGCAGGCTGCGGCCTTGACCTTGACCTTTGAGAAAGAAAATCATGGAAAGTAAGTTTCGCGGAAAAGAGATCATTGAAAAACCTTCCTGCCCTTTTTGCGGGAGGCTCATTGAAAGGCCCAAGGAACTGAAGACTCGGATGCCGACCGAAATGCCGGTTGGAGCCTGCGATTGTGGGGCGGTCTATGCCTGCGACGTGACAGGCCACAATCTGGGGGCAGCTATGATCGAGGCCTTGGTTTTTGCTTGCAACGGTGAATGGGATCTGGCCTGGGATCTCTTGCCCGAAGATGATTACCTTGAAAAGCAGGTCGATAACTATGACGATGAAAACCATCTCATAGTCCACAGCAGTGCTTATCAAGGAAGAAGGATCTCAGCAAAGCTCTATTTTATCAGACTGCACAAAGACATCCGGGAAGTGACCGAAGAAGGCTTCCGAAAGCAACTTGAAAAGTCCGCGCTCACTCAGGCTCGCTATAGTCCGAAAAAAAGAGAGAAAAGATTTTTTACGAAGAAGGATGTGGAAGATCTGGTCAGGGCTTATGATGTGAAATCTATTCTCAGCCTAGCCGAGAAAGATACAAGAATTCTCCCGGACCTCCGACGGCTCCTCTATTCGGCTGAAAGTCTTCTCCGTTGGAGAACGGCGGATATTCTGGGAAAAGCCTCAGCTCTCATCGCCGCCAGAGACCCCGGGGCTGTCTCAAAACTTCTCCGCGGATTGTTCACATCTATTGTCGATACAGCCGCATCAAGCTGGGGAGCTGTAGACGCCATTGGTGAGATCATAACGAATCGACCCGAGCTCTTTGCCGGGTACTTGCCTGAATTGGTGCAACTCACAAAAGAAAAAACCCTGCTCGTAGAAGTGCTCCGCGCACTCGGGAACATTGCCGAGGCAAACCCCCACCTGATGCAAAAAAGCACCTTTCGTCTTATTCCCTTACTCGATGATTCCGATCCCGAGACCAGGGCTTATGCCGCCATACTAGTCGGCAACCTTCGAGCCAATGAGGTCAAGGAGGACCTGACCCGACTGAAGGAAGATAAAGCCGCCATAGAAATCTATCGAAGCGGGGTATTGGAGAAGAGGACCATTGGTGAAATAGCGTCAGAGTCGATCGAGAAGTTATGCCTTGTATCTTAAGCCTTGGCGGCATACCGGCTAACCAAAATTCCCGGACAGAATGCCCTCAGCCGGTGTCTTGAGCGCTTTTGAAACCGATATGAGTAGTGAAGCTTTCTCCGTTTCTTTAGCCCCCCGCTCAACCAAAATTTCCCTAGAGAGTTGATAAAGCGCTTTATAAACACCATCCAGGTCAAAAACAGGATAGGTCTCCTCCGGCTTAAAGGCGGCCAAAGGGCATACACGAGCTTTCCCATGAACCATGGTGGGAATCCCATAGACACGGCACGTGATAGGTCTCCAAGGATATAGAACACACCCCTGGCGCTCATCAAGCAAAGGACACATAACTCTTTCTCTGGCTAGGATCGACGCCCTCATTTGAGGGTCGCGGCTGTGAAGCTCAAGCTTCACTTCAACCTTTTTGAGGTCCCTATCCGCTTTATCAGCCCTTAGGAGCGCGGCCTGCCGCTCTCCTGCAGGCAGCTTTCGGAAATGCTCCTGCATGTAGGCCGCTTCAACGAGAAAAAGCCCGAAGAGAGCGTGGCAGCAATCGGAGCACTGGATCCCGCAGGCTATGCACTCCCCATAATCCGTTTCCATCCGGTGAAAGGAGGCATCAGCCTTTTGCGCCAATGCTTCATATCGCTGAAAAAGGTTCTCAAGGGTCATAAGAAACAGACTCCTTTCAAGAGCCTGGGACCATAAATGTCATCCTTGGCTGCGATAAGGTTTTAGTTTTTCAAGAAATCCCTGATGGACTTCGAAACCCAGGTCAATAGCCTTGTCCACATGTTCGACGGCCTTGGCGTATTCTTTGTTGTTGAAATAGGCGGCAGCCAGGTTGTTTTGGGCCAGGGCGAAGCCGGGGGCCATTTTCACAAGCTTTTCACCTGTCTCTATGGCTCTTTCCATATCTCCTATCTGCATATAGGCATTGGCTAGATTGCTCCACGCCTGAGCAATGTCCGGATTGAGCTCAATTGCTTTCTCAAGAGCCTCTATGGCCTTTTCCGTCTCAGCCATCTGAAGATAAGCGAATCCGAGATTAGCATAGCCTCTGGCATATCTGGGTTCAATCTCCACAGCTCTCATGTTTGCTTCAACCACCTTTTCGAGTTCCCCTTTCTTGAAATAGATGTAACCGAGGTTCACCCAGCCCTCAAACATGCGACCGCTGTTGGCGATCGCCTCCTGAAAAAAAGGAATAGCCTCATCCAGGCGGCCCTGCTCCAAGAGCACCACCCCTAGGTTGTACTGGGAATTGGCGCACTCCGGATTGTCTGCCAGCATCCGTTTTTGCTGTTCAATAAATTCCTCGAAACTTTGTGGCTCTTTCATGTAAATCCCCCCCCGATAGCAACAAAAAAAGGATGTCCGGAAATCCTAGGCTTCATAGGCCTTTTAACGCTGATTTAATTTCACCGCCTTCATGGATTCCATTATTCCCTGCGGGGTTGAAAGGAAAAAAGAGGCCGCACTCCATCCTGGAGTGCGACCTCAACTGTTTTATTACGATACAGACTACCACCAAATGCGGCCTAATGATCCTCGGTCTGACCCCGACCTTTCATGCCGTACATGGTTGTGCTGCCTGTGGAAAAGAACACCAGTTTTTCCTCGTTCACCAGGGCTGTAGCTGCCTTTTTGATCTCCCTGGCTTTGATATCGGGCATCACTTTCTTTACAGCCTTTTCCATATCGTTGAAATAAAACTTGGTCTTCTTGCTTGTTTCGGCAAAGTCCAGGATGGCCTTTTTGATATCTTCCATAATAATACTCCTTCGATTTGCAAGGGTTACAGGCTAATCAATGCCTCCCGCTGCCTTTGAGACCGCCCATGCTGCATCCGTGTATTTAAACAGGGTAGAGGTCCTGTACGTGTCATAGGCCAGCCGATAGTCATCGATGAGATGCTCGGTAAAGGGAAGATTGCATTTCTCAAAGAACCGTTCCCAACCGATTCTTTCGGCCCAGTCCCCGATTCGCTCATACTTCTTGGCATCCTTGGCGTAAGCTTCGACAATCTTCTTCACGGATTCACAAACTTCCGGGAAGCGGGGGAAGTTATTGGGCACAGCCGGAACCACCACCTTGGAGAACCTGGGCGGATGAATTCGATTGGAGACCTTTCCTCCTGCCATGATGGTCACACAATCCCCTTCCTTGTCCGAAAGAGGAACGGCCATACACATGGTGTAACAGTTCCCGCAGAACATGCAGCGTTCCTCTTTAATCTTAACGGTTTTCTTGCCGTCCTCGGTTTTGGAAGGAGAAATAGCCGCTGTCGGGCAAGCCGCAATAACCAGCGGAATTTCGCAGAGGGAATCCATGACTTCGTGGTCTATGATGGGTGGTTTTCTGTGATAGCCCAAAAGCGCAATGTCTGAACAATGCACCGCGCCGCACATATTCAGGCAGCAAGCCATGGAAATCCGAACCTGGGCCGGGAAGGTCATGCCCCGAAAATACTCGAATAGATCGTCCATAACCGCCTTAACCATTGAAGACGCATCGGTCGCAGGGGTGTGGCAATGGAGGTACCCTTGAGTATGTACAATATTGGTCAGCCCTGCACCGGTCCCTCCGATCGGGAACTTGAAGCTTCCCGATACATGCTTTCGGCTCATGAGGTCTTTTTTTAGCGCCTCCATCTTGTCATGGCTGTCCACGATGAATTCGAGATTGTTTCGGGTGGTAAAACGCACATAGCCGTTACAGTATTTATCCGCAATTTCACAGATCTCCCGAACATGTTCCACACTCATGAAGCGGCAACCGCCGCATCGCACGGTAAACGCTTTGTCTCCCGTCTCGGAGACGTGAACCAAAATTCCAGGTTCAAGGATATCGTGATAAAGCCACTTCCCGTAGTTGTTCTGAATAATAGGTGGAAAATATTGCCAGAAATGCCGGGGACCTAGGTCCGTAAGCCTATTTTCCATCGGTTTACTCGGATTATATAGTCCCAATCTCTCCGTAGATAATGCCATAATGTTAACCCTCCTGTTCTGTGGCTATCTCTTGTGTCTTTTTCGGTAATCATCGATTGATCTCGTAAATCCGCCGGGCACGTCTTCCTCTTTCCAGAAGATGTAGGGGTTGCTTCGCGGTTCTCGCACCATCTGTGGCATAGGTGGAAGTTCCATGATCTCCAAGAACTTCGGCACGCCATACCGCTGAATGAGCTCGCCCAAACGCTCTCGGTTTTTGCCCTCTTCCATCCACCAATCCCAGCACTTGTCCACGATTGCTTTCACGTTGTCATAGGGGTGCTCCACTTTCATAAAGGGGATGGTCAGCAGGGACATCTGCGCCCCTTCCAGGATGGGGGCCTTCGCTCCAAAGAGGATGCTGACGCCCGTATCGGCTCCCGGCCTCAAGGCCCGCGGCATGACATTAATACAGTGCATGCAGCGGGTGCATTCCTTGTCATCGATCATGAGTTTTCCATCTTCCATCCACATGCACCGGGTAGGGCAAAGGTCGATGACTTCCTTCTGGATATCGAATTTGCCCCAGTCTTTTCCGGCATGGGCTCCGGCGTTCGGCGCGATATCCCCCTCGACATAAGCCTTCACGGCGTCTTGGTCGATGCGAATGTTGTCCCGCCAGGTTCCTATGAAAGACATGTCCGCCCGCGCAATAGAAGCCACACAGCAGTTGGGACAGCCGTCGAATTTGAACTTAAATTTATAGGGAAAAGCCGGGCGGTGCAACTCGTCCTGATAATAGTGGGTCAGCTCGTAGCACATAGCCTGGGTGTCATAACAGGACCACTCGCACCGAGCCCTGCCTATACAGCAGGAAGGGGTACGCAAATTGGAGCCCGAGCCGCCAAGGTCCTGCTGCAGCACATGGCCCAGTTCATAAAAGATGGGCTCTAATTGTTCTGTTGTAGTACCAAGGAAAATGATGTCACCGGTAGAGCCGTGCAAGTTCATCAAACCGCTGCCCCGGTATTCCCAGAGGTCACAGATGCTTCTCAAATAATCGCTGCTGTAAAACTTGCTCGCAGGCTGATTTACACGCAGGGTGTGAAAATGGGCAATGGAAGGGTATTCCTCCGGCGAATCCGAATACCGGCCTATGACGCCTCCCCCGTAACCGAAGACACCCACGATGCCGCCGTGTTTCCAGTGGGTTTCACCATCTTTAAAAGAGCGTTCCAATTGCCCGAGCAAATCTTCGGCAACATCGCTATTCACCATCAACCGATCACCGGAGAGTTTTTTCCGGTGAAGCGCTTCCCGTTTGGTATCGGCAACAAAGCTAGGCCACGGTCCCTTTTCCAGCTCATCGCACATGGGGGTTTTGTGCTTGATTTTGAAGTTTTTGAGCTCTTCTTCCGTGTAGTTTTTGAGCTCTTGATCAGAGTAAATCCTTAGGTCCTGATATTTAAGTTCCTTCTGTGGTTCTCGTGGTTCGAAAGCCATTATTCACGCCTCCTTCTTGTTAATGAAAAGTTCTTACGCTGCTCAAAGGGGGATTACCCAAAAAATGTTTTCTATGCCTTAATTCACCTCCTCCCAGGATCATTTGCTTTTTTCCTCAAGATCCACGGTTCTCAACCGACCGGATGCAAGTCCTTGCCCGAGAACTATTCGTTTAATTTTCAAAATCCTAGGCACCTCCCCCGCGAAATCCCGGAAAATTCCAAAAAGGGATACGGCAATTAAGTGAGCTGAGGGCCAAATTATAATAGTGGTGGAATTCTGCGGGAGCGTCGGCAGAAGTCTCTTTCTATGCCCTATTTATGAAAAGTCAAATGCTTATAGTACGAATATTTTGTGCTTGTCAATAAAAAAACTGCCAAAAGCGGAGATTCCCCCCTACCGCTTGGACGCTGCACCCACCACCTACACCGAAGAAAGCCATCATTTGATTGACAATTCCGACGGAGCGCTTTATAGGGCAAATCATATGCTCAATGACCGACCCCGCATCACCATCGCCGCCTTGAAAGGAGGCTCAGGGAAAACCATCCTTTCCCTCGGCCTAACCTCCTGCTGGCTCAAAGAAGGGTTAAACGTGGCGGCTTTTAAAAAAGGCCCGGATTTCATAGACTCCGGATGGCTCTCCTTCGCCACTCGAAGGCCGTGCTACAATCTGGACCCATTTCTCATGACCACTGAGCAAATCATTAATTCCTTCCTGATTCATTCCGCTGATGCCGACGTTTCCGTCATTGAGGGGAACCGCGGACTTTTTGACGGCCTGGATCTGGAAGGTCGCTACAGTACTGCGGAACTGGCAACAATGCTCGACAGCCCGGTGGTCATTATTGTGGATGTGACCATGGTTACCCGCACCGTGGCCGCGCTTATCATGGGATGCCTGCAATTTGACCCTTGTCTTAAGATCGCGGGAGTGATCTTGAACAAAGTGGCCGGAAACCGCCAGGAATCCCTTGTGAGACGTTGCATCGAACAATACTGCGGTCTCCCGGTAGTCGGCGCCGTGCCTAAACTGAAAGGGGACTTTTTCCCTGAAAGACACATGGGTTTGATCCCCCACCAAGAAAGGCAATTCGCGGAAAAGGCTCTTGATTGGGCCGGGACGGTGGTGGGAAAAAACCTGAATATTGAAACCCTCTTCAAGCTGGCCCGGGACGCAGACCCCCTGGCTTTCCCCGACGATTACGGACAGGCAGAAAAGCCTTCTGCTTCCGAGTCGTTATCGCCTCGAATAGGGGTGATCCAAGACCATTCCTTCTGGTTTTACTATCCTGAAAACCTGGGACAGCTCAAAAATCTCGGAGCCACGCTTGTCGACCTTGATTCCATCAGGCACCGGGAAATCCCGGACGTTGATGCGATCTACATCGGGGGAGGGTTTCCTGAAGTCCAGGCCCAGGCCCTGGCAGACAATAAGAATTTTAAACAAGCCCTAAAGCGGCGGATCGAAGCCGGGCTACCTGTTTACGCCGAGTGTGGCGGATTGATGTACCTCGGTGATCGTCTCGTTATTGAAGGAAATAATTATCCCATGGTCGGCGCCCTTCCCGTCGGCTTTGTGTTCACTAAAAAGCCTCAAGGGCATGGCTATACCGTTCTCCAGGCGCTCAGGCAAAACCCTTATTACGAGGTGGGCGACACCATCAGGGGCCATGAATTCCATTATTCGAAAGCGGTGCTGGAAGATTCGGAAAAAATCAAGGCTGTTTTCAAGGTTCTGCGGGGATCAGGTCTTGACGGCCAAAGAGACGGGATTTGCAGGAAAAATCTTCTCGGTTTATACACCCATGTCCACGCAGGCGGAAACCGCCTGTGGGCTCAAACCTTTTTCAGACAAGCTGCTCTGTTCAAGCAACGGAAAATCTCAAATGACGTGAAAAAGAAGGATTGACATCATTGGAAATTTAGTCTATACAGAAAAATCCTTATGAATAAAATGGTTAAGTTATCACGATCACTAATAAAAGGAGGGTGTGATTTATGCCAACAGTAGAGTTCGAAGGAAAAACCTTTAACGTGGATGAAGACGGCTTCATCGATGACTTCAACAACTGGAACGACTCGTGGATGCGTCACGTGAAGCAGACCGAAGGCATTGAGGAAATTACTGATGAGCATATTAAGGTCGTAAATGTGCTTCAGGATTATTACAAGAAGAACGGTATCGCTCCCATGGTAAGGATTCTTTCCAAGGTCACCGGTTTCAAGCTGAAGTATATCTACGAGCTTTTTCCATCGGGACCGGGCAAGGGTGCCTGCAAAATGGCGGGTCTACCCAAGCCTACAGGCTGCGTCTAAAAGGGCTGCATTGTCGATAAAGCGAAAGGCACAGCGAGCGCTCTACGATGCTCACGTGCCTTTTTTCTATGACCGGCTGTTCTAATGAGAATGCCGGGAGGCTCCAAAAGAGATAGCTTCGTGAATTTGATTCGGCGCCGGACAAGAGAAACCCTTCGCTTAGGCCTCGGATGCCTTAAAAACATATATACACATAATTCCCGGATTCTACCGAATTCTGCGTCTTTACAAAAACATTCTTACTGAACCGATCTTAAGATCCTTCGCGATGATTTTGCCGAACATGCCGCTTCGGCGAAATCTATGGTTTGGAGCGTGCCTTGAGTTTCTTTGCAATCAAGATGTACTTGTCCGTCTGAAGGGTTTCTCCTGTTTCCAGCGTGTCGAATAATCTTCCCGGATACTTGTTTTTGCCGCTGAACAGAAGCTGGTACCCGGCCTTACCAAGAACCACCTGGGCAGGGATATGATCGTTCAGCCAGAAGCTCGTGACAATCAGGGCGCCCTCATCAGCCAGAAGTGCCGCCGCTTCCTCGAAGACCTGCCGCCAGACCCTTGGCCCCTCAGGCGATGTAGTGAGATTTGGGTGTTCAACAATGATTAGATGGAATGAACCCTTCAGATAACGAGTAAGCCCGCGTGCGTCCGCGGCAATGAAATGTACGAGGCCGGCCATCACCTTTTTGGCTTGAGCAAATGATTCCTCCTTCACGTCCACGCCCACATAGTACGGCACACCCAGACCCTGCTTCAAAAGGTAGCCGGTGACCCCTAAATAATTCCATTTGACGTTGTTGCCGCAACCCAGGTTCAGGACCCCGGGGTTCTGAGGGAGGCGAATCCCGCTCCTGTTGAGATAGTCATCGAGCATCGCCTCCCACCTTCTCTCAGGGGTCCATTGTTCCGAGTCAGGGTTCTTTTCATTCGTCAAACCTCACTCCCTTATTCGCCCGGCCACCAGATCCCCGACCTCTTGTGTAGTAAATCCCATTCTACCGGCTTCGAGGCTCTTGAGGTCCTTCTTAAGAACAGCCTTGATGGCTTTGAGCAAAACCTCCGACGCCTCCTTCTCGCCAATATGGTCAACCATCATCTGGGCTGCGGCGATTGCAGCCATTGGGTTGATTTTGTTGAGACCGGCATACTTCGGCGCAGACCCGCCTATAGGCTCGAACATAGAGACTCCCTCGGGGTTGATGTTCGCGCCTGCCGCAATGCCCAAGCCGCCCTGGATGATAGCCCCAACATCGGTAATGATGTCCCCAAACATGTTGTTCGTCACAATGACGTCAAAAAACTCAGGATTTTTGATCATCCACATGCAGAGAGCGTCCACATTCTGGTAGCCGGTTTCAATATCCGGGTAATCAGCACCCACCTCCTGGAATACACGGTACCAGAGGTCCGACTCGTAGACAAGCACGTTGGTCTTGCCGCATAGGGTCAAGTGCTTTTTCTTGTTCCTGCGCCGGCAAAACTCAAAAGCATATCGAACACAGCGCTCCACGCCTTTCCGCGTGTTCACGGATTCCTGAACGGCAATCTCATCAGGTGTCCCCTTCTTGAAAAAGGCGCCCCCTCCTGCATACAACCCTTCCGTGTTTTCCCTTACCACCACAAAGTCGATGTGCTCCGGGCCTTTTTCCCGGAGCGGACTTTGAACCCCGGGGAATAGAACCACCGGCCTCAGGTTGATATACAGATCCAGTTCAAACCTCAGTTTCAGCAACACATCTCTTTCCAGAATCCCCGGTTTCACATCCGGATGCCCTATGGCACCCAGATAAACGGCATCCATTTCCTTCAGTTCCTTGATCACCCCCGTGGGAAGCAGGATGCCCTCCTTAAGATAAGCCTCCCCGCCGAGAAGAAATTCCTTGAACCGAAAATCAAGTCCGCAACGCTCGGCCAAAGCCTTCAGCGCCTTGAGGCCTTCCCGCATCACCTCGGGTCCGGTTCCATCTCCGGGAATTACGGCGATTCTATAACTATTCATAGACTTATCTTCTCCCTGTTCTCCGGTCTCAAGTTTCTGACCGCAGCCCCGGCTTTCCACATCTCCGAATTGTGCATATCCGCAAGCTCTTTTTCCAGTTTCTCCCGGTAATCAGGCGCACTGTTCGCCTGCAAAACAATCCGGGTTTCCTCACCCTTGACGACGCTCTCATAGAGCTCGTCGAACACGGGAGCCACCGCTTTCTTGAATTTACCTTTCCAGTCGAGGGCCCCCCTCTGTGCCGTGGTGCTGCAGTTCGCATACATCCAGTCCATGCCGTTTTCAGCCACCAGCCTGATCAAGCTCTGAGTCAATTCCTCCACCGTTTCGTTGAAAGCCTCACTGGGGCTATGGCCATGGCTCCGCAGCAGATCGTACTGGGCTTCCATCACCCCCGCCAGGCATCCCATAAGCACGCCTCTTTCCCCGGTCAGGTCGCTGTGCACTTCTTTTTCAAAGGTTGTAGGGAAAAGATATCCGGAGCCGATAGCCATTCCGAGAGCGAGAGTTCTCTCCTTCGCCCTTCCAGTGTAATCCTGAAACACCGCATAACTGGAATTGATGCCGCTGCCGTCCAGGAAATTGGCCCGCACGGAGCGCCCTGATCCCTTCGGCGCCACCAGGATAACGTCAATGTTGTCAGGAGGAATCACCGCGGTCTGCTCCTTGTAGACGATAGAGAATCCATGTGAAAAATAAAGGGCGTCTCCCTCCTTCAGGCACTTTTTGACATCAGGCCAGGCCGCCATCTGGCCGGCATCCGACAGGAGATACAGCACCATCGTTGCCCTTTTTGCCGCATCCTCAATCGGGAAAAGGGTTTTTCCCGGCACAAAACCGTCCTGAATTGCCTTGTTCCAATAGCGAGGCTCCTCTTCCCGCTGGCCCACTATCACCGGAAAACCATTGTCCCGCAAGTTAAGGGATTGGCCCGGACCTTGGACTCCATACCCCAGAACAGCGATTGTCTCATCCTTGAGAATCTCTTTTGCCCTGGATAAGGGGAATTCCTCCGAGGTAATAACCTCCTCCACCACGCCGCCAAAATCTATGTTCGCCATAATCGCTCCTTTCCTTCATTTTCGTTCTCTTGCAAGCGCAACTGCGCCCGTTCTTGCAATTTCCTTTATGCCCAGAGGCTTGAGCAGCTTCAGAAAAGCATTAATTTTCCCTCCGTCTCCCGTCACCTCCAGGGTGTAAAATTCAGTCCCCACGTCCACAACCCTTGACCTGAAAATATCGGCCATCCTCAAAATCTCGGCTCGGTTCTCCGGCTTTGCCCGAACTTTCACCAATGCGGTTTCCCTCTGGACATAGTCCGTTTCCGTAAAATCCATGACCTTGATCACATTGATCAGTTTATTGAGCTGCTTCTTGATCTGCTCCAGAATGTTCATGTCGCCTTCCGCAACCAGGGTGATCCTGGAAACCAGAGGATCGGTCGTTTCAGAAACACAGAGGCTGTCAATGTTAAATCCCCGGCCGCTAAAAAATCCTGCGACTCTTGAGAGCACCCCGGGCTGATTATCCACCAGCATAGAGAGAATGTGTCGTCTCGATTCCTGATTATGGTTGTTGTTCATGATGTACCTCCACGACTCGTTGAATCCTCCTTTGTACAAGCAGGCCGGTAAAGCCCGCCCCTGAGAGCCCATCGGAAAGGCGCACGGTGCAAGTAAAAGATGATAGAGGCAAGAGGGATTCCCGGCCGTGCACCTTGCGCAGCGCACCGCTTTTTAGACCAGCAACATCTCCGTAATCGGTTTCCCTGACGGGACCATGGGATAGACGCACTCCTCTCTTTCAACCACAAAGTCCATTATGACGGCTTTGGGAGTCGAGAGCCCTTTTTTGATTGTCTTTTCGACTTCCGCAGGTTTCGTCGCCCTCAATCCAACCGCGCCATAGGCCTCTGCGAGTCTCACAAAATCAGGAGCCTCGATCATTTGCGTGCACGAGTAGCAACAATCGTAAAAAAGCTGCTGCCATTGGCGGACCATGCCAAGATAGCCGTTGTTGAGGATGACGACCTTGATAGGAAGCTTGTACTGCATCACTGTGCCCATTTCTTGGATATTCATCTGGATGCTGCCGTCTCCGGCCACATCCACCACGAGCTTGTCGGGGCATGCAATCTGGGCGCCTATCGCCGCAGGCAAGCCGAAGCCCATGCACCCCAGACCCCCGGAGGTGATGAAATGATTGGGCTGATCAAAGTGATAATATTGAGCGGCCCACATCTGGTTTTGACCCACCTCAGTGGCGATGATCGCCTGACCCTTTGTCAGTTCCCAGAGCTTCTCCACCACGAACTGAGGTTTGATAGTATCCCTCTGCTCATAGGCAAGAGGCTTTGTCGCCTTCCATTGGTCGATCCGGCTTAGCCACGGTGCCCGGATCGTGCCCAAATCACCCAAGTCCTCATCAGCCAAAAGGCGATTCAGCTTCTCGAGTGTGATTTTGCAATCCCCCACAATAGGGACGGAAACCGAAATGTTTTTCCGAATGGACGTAGGGTCGATATCGATATGAATGATTTGCGCATGGGGAGCAAAAGCGTCAACCTTTCCGGTGACCCTGTCGTCGAAGCGGACGCCTACGGCAATCATCAAATCACATTCCGAAGAAGAGATGTTGGCGCGATAGGTCCCGTGCATCCCGATCATGCCGAGCCAGAGGGGATCACCGGCCGGATATGCGCCCAAACCCATTAGAGTAGAAGTCACAGGCGCATGGATCTTCCTGGCGAATTCAGTGAGTTCCTTGGAAGCTTTCGACAGGATGACGCCGCCTCCTGCGAAAACCAGCGGTTTTCTCGCCTCCTTGATCAACTTTATCACCTTGGGCAATTGCTTCACGTTCGGCTCGTAAGTGGGGTTATATGATTTGAGCTGCACCTCTTTGATGGGCGTGTACACGGTTGATCCCTGCATGACATCCTTGGGGATGTCCACAAGCACCGGACCGGGTCGACCGGAATGAGCGATATGGAAAGCTTCTTTCAGCATTCTGCCCAAATCTTCAACGCTTTTTACCAGGTAGTTGTGCTTCGTGCACGGCCTTGTGATCCCCACAATGTCGACCTCCTGGAAGGCGTCATTGCCGATCAGTTGAGTCGGAACCTGACCGGTAAGGACCACCACGGGAATAGAATCCATGTAAGCCGAGGCAATGCCTGACACGGTGTTGGTGGCACCCGGTCCGGAAGTTACCAGACAAACCCCCACCTTTCCCGAGGCCCGGGCGTATCCATCGGCCGCATGAACAGCAGCCTGTTCATGTCGTGTCATGATGTGACGGAGATCGGATTTGGCCAGTTGATCGTAAATGTCGATGACCGCGCCGCCCGGATACCCAAAAAGGGTGTCCACTCCTTCTTCCCGTAAAACGTCGATAATGATTTTTGCTCCCTTGGTTTTGATCTTTCTCACCCCTTTCACTTTCCCTTTATAATGAGCCTCTTGCCTTGATATAACTCACGAGGCCGCCGGCTTGAATAATTTCACGCATAAAAACAGGAATGGCTTTCGCAGAAACTCGAACGCCCGCGTTCGCACCCCTGATTTCACCTGTTTCAAGATCCACCGTCAATGTCTCACCTTCCGAGTAGATGTCAAAAGCTTCGTCGCTCTCCAGGATCGGCAACCCGATATTGAAAGCGCTCCTGTAAAAGATCCTTGCAAAGCTTTTCGCCACCACCAGGCCGATCCCTGCCGCCTTTATGGCCAGGGGCGCATGCTCCCTCGAGGAGCCGCAACCGAAATTCTTCCCGGCAACGATGATGTCCCCTTTTCGGACCTCTTTCACAAAATTAGGACTAAGATCCACAAAACAATTCTTTGCCAAGTCTTCCTTATCCGACACAGTGAGAAATCTTGCAGGGATGATAACATCCGTATCGACATTGTCCCCAAATTTCCAAACCTTTCCTATTAGTTTCACTTTGCTTCACCCCCAACCTCTTGTTTTTCTACACATCCTCGGGCGACCCGATCCGTCCCAGTATCGCTGAGGCTGCGGCAATGGCCGGGCTAGCCAAATAGACTTCGCTTTTTGGATGCCCCATGCGGCCCACAAAATTTCTGTTGGTCGTTGAAAGGGCCTTTTCCCCTTCCGCCAGGATTCCCAGATGCCCGCCCAAACATGGACCGCAAGAGGGCGGACCGACCACGGCGCCTGCGTCCAAGAACGTCTCAACGAGTCCTTCCTGGATTGCCTTTTTGAAGATCCACTGGGAACCGGGAAGCACAATCAACCTTGTTCCCTTGGCCACTCCTTTCCCTTTCAAAATGGCCGCTACGATCCTTAGGTCATCCAGGCGGCCGTTTGTGCAAGATCCGATGAACACCTGATCCAGCGTCACAAGCCCCACCTTCGACACGGGACGCACATTATCAGGGGAATGGGGAAAGGCGACCTGAGGTTCGATTTTTTCGGCGGGGATTTTGAGAACCCTCTCATAGACCGCACCATCATCGCTCTTGAACATCAAGGGTTCTCTCACGCTTCTTTCGGAGAAATAGTTTACCGTAATGTCGTCAGGTTCCACAATCCCGTTCTTCGCCCCGCCTTCCACTGCCATGTTTGTCATGGTGAACCTTTGGTCCATGGGAAGATTTCGGATCGTCTCCCCGCAAAATTCCAGAGATTTGTAGTTGGCGCCCTCCACGCCGATCTGACCCAGGGTGAAAAGAATCAGATCTTTTCCGCCTACCCAGGGCATGAGTTTCCCTTGATATTCCACCCGGATGGTGGAAGGCACTTTCAGCCATGCCATACCCGTGGCCATCACGGCTCCAAGATCCGTGCTCCCGACCCCGGTGGAAAAAGCTCCCAGGGCACCGTAGGTGCAGGTATGACTGTCCGCCCCGATCACAAGATCACCAGGGCCGACCAATCCTTTTTCGGGGAGGATCACATGCTCAATTCCACCGTCCCCCATTTCGTAGTAATGGGCGATCTTGTGCTTGATAGCAAAGTTTTTCATCACCTTTGCCTGCTGCGCGGAAGGGATGTCCTTGTTGGGTACAAAGTGGTCGGCCACTAAAGCGATCTTCTCCGCATCAAACACCTTTTCGCGGCCGATCTCTTCGAACACCTGAATAGCCAAAGGCGCCGTAATGTCGTTTGCCAGAGCCAAGTCCACTCTCGCCTTGATCAGCTCCCCCGGTTTTACAGCCTTTAACCCGGCATGGAAAGCCAGTATTTTTTCCGTTATGGTCATGGGATGAGACATAAACAGTCTTCCTTTCCGATCTTCTGTCTCCAGGATTCCGGATTCCCGGTTCTGTCTTCTTTTACCTTTAAAGCCCTCTTTCCTCCGCGGAAAGGGACGGGTTCCTCTTGAGATATTCCAGGCGATTCAGGCCGTTGACATAGGCCTTGGCGCTTGCGATGAAGATGTCGGGATCCGCTCCTTTTCCGAGGGCCACAAATCCGTTTTCCTGCAGGCGCACCATGACCTCCCCCTGTGCATCCGTTCCTCCGCTGATGGCGTTGATTGAGAACCGAACAAGCCTGGACCTTGTCCCTGTCATTTTGGCTATCGTGTTGAAGGTCGCGTCAATCGGACCTACGCCGAACCCCGCACCCTGGGAATCCTGACCGTCGATCTTGAGTTTCACCGTTGCCGTCGGTACGGCCACCGTTCCACTCACCACATTTAAATAATCAAGTTGGTATATGTCAGGCACTCGAAGGATTTCCTCGGCCACGAGCACTTCGATATCTTCATCCAGGATCTCCTTCCTTTTGTCCGCCAATTCCTTGAAACGGGCAAAGACGCGATCCAAATCCTTTTCTAAAAGATCGTATCCGAGCGATGTAAGCTTCTGTCTGAAGGCATGCCGTCCTGAGTGCTTTCCCAAAACCAGACGGTTAGTAGAAAGTCCGACGATCTCCGGTTCCATGATTTCGTAGGTCATCCTGTTCTTGAGAACGCCGTCCTGGTGGATGCCCGCCTCATGGGCAAACGCATTGGCACCCACGATCGCCTTGTTGGGCTGAACGACGATTCCCGTTATCATGCTCACAAGCCTGCTTGCCGGATGGATTTCCCTGGTGTTGACACTGGTGGTCAGTCCAAGATGCTCCTTTCGGGTGTAAAGGCCCATCACCACTTCTTCCAATGACGTGTTGCCCGCTCTTTCTCCAATGCCGTTTATGGTAACCTCCACCTGGCGCGCACCGCCTTTGAGTCCCGCAAGGCTGTTGGCTGTCGCCAGCCCCAGGTCGTTGTGGCAGTGAACACTCAAAACCACCTGCTTCATACCCGGGGTTTTCTCCCGCACATATGCCACGAGCCGCCCGAACTCATCGGGCATGGCGTATCCCACCGTGTCCGGCAGATTGACAGTGGTAGCCCCTGCAGAAATAACCGCCCCGAAAACTTTGCAGAGAAAATCGGGATCGCTCCGGGAGCCGTCTTCGGCCGAGAACTCCACGTTATCCGTAAGGCTCTTGGCATACTTTACCGCATCCACCGCAGCTTCCACAACCTGGTCGCGTGTCATTTTGAGCTTGTGTTCCAGATGAATGTCCGAGGTCGCAATAAAAGTGTGAATTCGGGGGTGGGTCGCCCCTTTGACGGAACCCCACGCTTTGTCGATGTCCTCTTTTGACGCCCGGGCAAGGGCGGCTATTTGGCTGTTCCGGATTCTGCCTGCAACCTCCCTGACGGCATCGAAATCACCCTGCGATGCAGCCGGAAATCCCGCTTCAATCACGTCGACCCCGAGTTTTTCAAGTTGAATCGCAAGGCGCATTTTTTCAGCCGTATTCATGCTTGCCCCCGGCGACTGCTCGCCGTCTCTCAGGGTCGTATCAAAAATCACAACTTTTTCTGTCATGAAATAACCTCCTATTTTCCATTCAACACTCTGGAAAGTTTATATTGCACACTATCCACCAGGGCCTGCCAGCTCGCTTCAATCACGTTCTCGGACACACCGATGGTCGACCATATTTCACGGGCATCCCTTGATTCAATCTGCACCCGCACCTTCGCAGCCGTACCGTCGCTCCCGTCAATGACTCGGACCTTGAAGTCTACCAACTTCATTTCCTCCACCTGGGGAAAGAACTTTTGTAGCGCCTTTCGAAGAGCATTATCCATCGCGTTGACCGGACCCTCTCCTTCGGCCGCTGTGATCTCGTAATCATCCGCTACGGAGATCTTGATAGTGGCTTGAGAAGAACTCGGGCCTGAGCGGTTTTTTTCAATGGTTATCCGCAGGGATTCGAGGTTGAAGGGATCTTCAAACTGGCCTGTCACTTTCTTTATGAGGAGTTCCAGAGATCCCTCTGCCGCATCGAACTGGTAGCCCTGATCCTCCAGCCTCTTGATCTCCTGGACGATTTTCTCGCTGCCCCAGCCTTCGCCTCCCACCTTCACACCCAATTCCCTTGCTTTGTACTCAATGTTGCTCTTGCCTGAAAGGTCTGAGACCAGCACCCGCCTGCGGTTGCCCACCTTTTCCGGATCGATGTGTTCATAGGCCGCAGGGTTCTTGAGGATGGCGTTCACATGAACCCCCCCCTTGTGTGCAAAGGCGCTCTTGCCCACAAAAGGGCGCTGATTGATGGGAGGCATGTTGGCCACCTCGCTCACAAAACGGGAGAGCTCGGTCAGTTTCCCGAGTGTTTCTTCAGGAATACAGCCGTATCCCATCTTGGCCTGTAGAGCGCCGATAACCCCCGTTAGATCGGTATTGCCGCACCGCTCACCATAGCCGTTCACCGTTCCCTGCACCATCACGGCGCCGGCTTGGACGGCCTCCAGCGAGTTGGCAAGAGCCAGGCCGCAATCGTTGTGGGCATGAATTCCCAGGGCAGCCGTGACGAAAGGTGACACCTTCTCGATAATCTTACGGATCTCATGGGGCAAGGTGCCGCCGTTGGTATCGCAAAGAACAATGAAATCCGCTCCGCCCCCCATTGCAGCCTGCAGAGTCCTGATCGAATAGTCGGGGTTGCTCTTGTAACCGTCAAAGAAATGCTCCGCGTCGTAAATCACCCGGCGGTCTCGTTTTTTCAAAAAGGAGACGCTGTCTTCGATCATGGCCAGGTTTTCATCCGTGTCAATACCCAAAATCTCCGTGACATGGAGGACCCAGCTCTTCCCGAAGATCGTTACCGTCTCCGTTTCGGTTTTCAGGAGAGCCTGGATGTTCAGGTCGATTTCAGGTCGCATATTGGGTCGCCGGGTGCTCCCGAATGCCGTGAGGCGTGCCTTATTGAGCCGGGCGCTCCGTGCCATCTCGAAGAATCGTTCATCCTTCGGGTTTGACCCGGGCCATCCCCCCTCCACGTAGTGGACCCCGAATTCATCAAGCTTTCCGGCGATCCGGAGTTTGTCTTCCGCCGAGAAGTTCACCTGCTCGCCCTGTGTTCCGTCACGAAGGGTGGTGTCATAGAGGAGGATTTGCTTTGCCATAGCTTCTCTCCATCAAAAAAAAGAACCGTTATCAGCTCTGGGCTGATAACGGTTCTTCGCGGATCTTTTTGCTGCTACGTCATTACCAGGCCCCGGGGTCCAAGGTCGACGACCTCGACAGGAAGAAGCAGTAGGGATAGGAGAAACCCTACTGCGCCGATAATGACGATAATGTCGTTCCCGAAATTCATCATGCTAAAAAATGCTTCCTAGAACTTATTTAGGCTGACAGTAGACCCGTTCTTTCCCCATGTCAAGCTTTATTTTAGGTCCCGACAAAAGAAGGCAAAAACCGGCACTAAAACAAAAAATGCTCAGGGTTCAAATACACACAGTCCTCTGATGCTTCCCGCACCGAACTGCTCCATGGTTTCAGCCGCAACCGTCAATCCTTCTTTAAGATAGACCGCATCGATCCCGGGCACCGCATAGGTATAAAAAAGTACATTGGCCGAGTCGTCTTTCACCCTGGTTTTTTCATCCGCGCCCTGGCACAAAATACAGATGATGTCCTTTTCATCCCGGAGAACGATCTCTCTCTCTTTGGTCGTGAACCGACGGCCTCCCATTCCTTCGCCCGTCTCTCCCTCCCGCGCTATGTCCAGGGTTAACCGGCCCTCGATCCGATCGTAATCCGTAACAGCCACCAGAATTCCCGCACACATCTCGGCCATGAAGTGGGCGTCCACCGGAAGGTTGTACCGAGGGAATCCGCTGTTCACCGTTCTCTTCAAATGCTTCGACAGGGGACACTCAAAGCCGAAGCTTTGAAAAAACTCGTCGTACCTATTGATTCGCTGCGTTATTTCAGCAAGTGTATCCCGCTTTCGCATTTTTCGCAGGAGCTTTCTTTTGTATTGGTCATACCCATGCTGAGCGGCCATGGCTTTGCAGCCGGTGATGAGTGTCAGCCCGAAAGCCACACCCGGGTACCTGGCCTGATAGGCGGCTGAAATCGAGAAGTCTATCCACGAACCCACGACGTTATCTCCTTTCACGACATTCCCTTCTCGCAATCCTTGCCACAATATCTCCCATAGTTCGCGAGGTGGCTGAGTAATCCCTCAACCTCCTTCTTACCCATGTCTTTGGAATGAGTTTTCCCCCCGTAAAATTCCACGAATTGGAGAATCCGGTCGCAATATGTTTGTTCCGTCCGATATGCATAGCGGCAGAATCTCAGCACGTGCTTCACCTGGTCCATCAGATGTAAGCTGCTGTCAGGCCTAAATTTTGGCTTGTTTTCCATACCATCAGTTTGTAAAATAAAAAACTGGAAAATTGCACTATCCTTTTCCGCATTTATAGATTCTAAATTTAATGCGAGAATATTTGGATTTTTTACCATGCTATAAAGGCAATATCAAGGAAACTCCTCCATCCATCCAAACTGTTCGACAGGGATGCAACAAATTGAAGGTTTTGAAAATACAAACTCTGGAGAAGGGCTGGTGTGACAAAGATCTTGTCATGTTACACGCCGTCTTTTAGCTTCCGATCAGGCAGTTCCTGTGGAGTTAAGAATGCCTAAGCCTCAATCCAGATGATGCCGCAAGGCGCCCCGCTGATTTCGACGTTAAGCCTGGGAGATAAAAAGAGATGAAAAAACTATCAATAGTAATTGTATTATTCTTCGCGGGGTGTGTTGGGATACCTGACAATGTATCACCCGTTGATAATTTCAAGTTAGAGAGATATCTGGGTAGGTGGTACGAAATAGCGAGGTTGGATCATTCGTTCGAACGAGGTTTGAGCCGGGTAACAGCAGATTACAGTTTGCGGGATGACGGTGGTGTAAAGGTACTGAATCGCGGGTACTCTGCCAAAGAAAA
>JAFGDM010000248.1 GCA_016932115.1 Deltaproteobacteria bacterium
AAGGGGCTGTGTGTTTTGCCGGAGGATGCTCAATAAGTCGCTCGTAACAGCCGCAGGCCGCTCGATTGATCAAGCGCCTTTGGGGCGTGAAAAGAAAGGCGGGAGAATCAATCCGGTTAAGGGCTCTACCCTGCTTCGATACGGCAAGGGACATAGCGGTGGAGAGGGGTCGCAGCGATCCGGTCCCGGTGGGTGTTTTTAGTGAGCCGGTTCACATTCACCCCATAGGTTTCACCGTCATGCATGAGCCCGAAACCATGGGGCAGAACCACCGTCCCCCGGGGAGGAATCTCGGAAACTTCAACCGGAACTTTAACCTGAGAGGCTTGGGTGGTGAGCCTGGCTTCAGTGCCGTCCTTGATCCCCAGAGCACGGGCATCTTCTTCGCTCATGAGAAGATTGCACACCGCTTTACGGCTGTTCCACTCAGGGTCTCTCATGATGCTGTTCGCCGTGTAAGGAAAGTGCCGGCCGGCCGAAAGAACAAAAGGATACTCGACATTGTTGAGACGCTGTTCCTCAAGGTTCGGCTCGATTTCCCGCATCCACGATTCCATCTCTTCGATGTAAAGGTGGATCTTCCCGTCAGGAGTCCTAAGGACGTTCAGGTTATCCTGTTCATGCATTCTGGCGATGACAATCCCTTCCGGACGCTCAAGGAGCTTCTTGAAAAGCTCCTCTCCCACCAAGGGGCTCAGCCGGTAACCGGCTCTGGCGATGTCCCCGCCTGCGTGCTGCGGGTACATCATCAACAGACCCCATAGAGCGGATAGGTGTGCTGATCCCAGTTCCCTGCCGAGTGTCTTTGCCACGATGAATGGGAGGAACCTTGCGGCTTTCTTGTCGCCCCCCACGAATTGCAATAGCTCTCCTGCGAAGAGGCCCCGTTCCTCGCGAGCCCTTGTTAACAGGCCGTCCGGAATCCGGGGCAGGATGCCCAGGGCGTCGGCAAGGCGGGTGAAGATCTCACCTTCTTCGAGAGCTTCACCCTCACTCTCGCAGCAGGGGCGCCGGATTTGAAAGTTGACGTCAGGAAAAGTGATGCTGAAGAAGGCGGCGTCCCACTTTTCATACCCTGATTTGGCCGGCAGGACATAATGGCTGACCCTGGCGGTTTCAGACATGGCGATTTCAACTGTCACCAGAAGATCCAATTCGCGGAAGGCTTTCTCATAAAGGAGGGAGTCCGCATAGGATCGAAGCGGATTCGAACTGCTCACGATCAGAGCCCGGGTGCGCTCATCCCTTTTTGAAAGGATCTCTTCAGGAAGGACGTTGGGCGGGAAGTACCCCATGCTTGGCGGAAAACCCGTTTCGACCGTTCTCCACGTTTTAGGGTCGCGCTCATCCGTGTGTGGCCCAAGGGGCATCAGGTGACCGGGAAAAACATTTCCGCCGGGCGTCCCGACGCGGCCGCTGATTGCCATGAGAATCATCTCCAGGTAGGAGTTCATGGTGCTCTGACGGTCCATGAGAAGGCCGAGGTCCGTCCTGGTGGCTGTGGGCTCCGAAGTGTAAATCTTTGCAACCTTTCGGACCGCAGCGGGATCAAGGCCGCAAACTTTGAGTCCGGAGGCCACATCGAAATTGCAAAACCACCTCTGCACATGCTCAAAGCCGCTGCAGTGCGTAGAGATGAATTCCCTGTTCTCCCACCCTTCCTGGAGGATAACGGCAATCAGGCTTTTCAGGAAAAGCCCAATGGTCCCGATTCTCGGCTGGAGGTGGAGGTTAGCTCTTGCAGCCGTTTCACTCCGAAGAGGGTCCACCACAATCAAACGCTTGGCCGGGTCGTTGGAAAACTCGTTGATCCTTTCCCTTGCCCGATTCACTCCTGCGTTGCTCACATACCCGTTCCACCCTATGACAAGGAAGTTCTTGGCCCTGTCAAGATCCGCAACCGTGTGGAGATTCTGGCGACCGTAAGCCCGACCGTTGACCCAGAAGAGGCCGCTCAGCTCCTGGGCAAGGGCGGAGTAATGGTATTGTGAGCCAAGTGCGGTCAAAAGGGTGCG
Organism: Deltaproteobacteria bacterium; assembly: GCA_016932115.1. Classification (GTDB taxonomy): domain Bacteria; phylum Desulfobacterota; class DSM-4660; order Desulfatiglandales; family HGW-15; genus JAFGDM01. The sequence goes on from JAFGDM010000248.1 coordinate 2,016, forward strand.
GCCGAAGCCTGCTTCCATGTGAGAACCCTGGCCGCCGCCGCCCATATAGGCCAGGGCTCGCGGACCGTGCAGGTTCAAAATTTCTTTCAGCTTTGTCGCGATTTCCTCAATGGCACGATCCCAGGAAATCTTCTTGAAGTCACTCCCGTCCCTCTTTAAGGGATGAGTCAGCCTTTCTTTGTGCGTTTGGTAGAAAGGGATTTTTGCGCCCTTCCTGCACATATAGCCTTTGGTTCTTGGGTGATTTCTATCGGCCCTAACCTTGAGGATTTTGCTTTTCTCCGTCCGGACCTCCAGTCCGCAGTTGTGATAGCAGAGCACGCACGATGTTCTTTTCCATTCAGACATAAACCGGCCTCCCTGTGCAGGACTGCACGTTCTATATCATAAAAAGAAAAGGAGCGTCCATCAAGGAACCAATCCTTTGCGAGAAAACAATCGTGAAGGGACAGACAAAAAAGTGCCGTCCAGCCGTCCTCTGACTTCAAGTCCGGCGAGTTCAAGGGCGTCCGCATCAACCACATGAGGTGTCGGCCTTTCTCAAAACCGCAAAACCTGTTTCAGCGCCCTGAAAGCAGGTCATTGCCTTGCGCGTCTACAACCTCCTCCAGGTCGGCCAGGAACCGGCTAAGATCCAGCCCATATTTCTCCGCAACATCTTTGATGGAATCGAAAAGGGCCTTACAGCAAAGGCAGACGCCGGCCTCTTGATCGTACTGCTTGAACACCGCCTCGGTTTGAGCATACCGGGAAACAACGTCCAGAATGGTCATCTCAGGGTCGATAGAAGGTTTTTCATCGGGCGTTTTTCGACTCAATTTTGGTTTTCCTTTCTCGCAGGATCTCCGTCATTGCTCTGGGAATATGCTTTATGATTTCGATCACCTGGGTGGCAGGTGTGGGATCGGCGTAGAGACCGGCCAGCCTGTTGACCCTTGATGCGAGAAGGGCCGCTTCCTCCACAGAAATGCGTGAGGCAACCAGTGCCGAAACGATTCCGGTCACTGTGTCCCCTGTGCCTCCCACCGGTTCAAGGGTTTCCACCAGAGGTTCATCCACTGTTGCAAGAACCCCTTGCCTAGCGGCGATATAATCCTGTTTGCCCTTCACCAGGAGACAGTGTGCCGCATTGTCGTGCTCATAGGCCCGTTCGATCAGTTCCTGCACCCGGTTTTCTTCATGAAGAATGAACCCTCTGGTGTAAAAGGGATGGGGCGCCTGTTCATCGGCAAGAAAGGCCAGTTCTCCAACGTCCGGCGTGAAGAGATCATAGGCGCCAGCCTGCCCGCTCATCTTGGCCGCGTACATGAACCCGGCATCGGCAATTAGAACGGGTTTCGGCTCCATTTCCCCCAACGCGAAGAGGACCCGGTTGTGCCAGTCCACATCGGGTTGGAGATAATGAAAGGTGATGACCTCAAATGTCATTTTCGGCAGATGCTTCGTCAAATGGTCATAGAGTCTTCGACTGCCCTTTCCCGTCCCGATGTCGCCGACAAGATACGCGAAAGGGGCTGAATTGCCCAAGACCTCTCCGGCCGAGATCGTTGCCGCAAGCAATGCCGGAGTGCCTCTGCTGATAGGTATTCTTCTCCCCTCAAGGATAAGCGTCTCTTCCTTCATCAGCACCTCTCCCGCAACCAAAGGGAAATCCTCGTGAGGAACCGTTCCTACGACGGCAAGCATCGGTGAATCATCTCTTCATAAGCGAGTTGGAGCGCATAGCCGCAAAGGGTGTGGCCGATGGATTTTGGGGCCGGCGCATCCGAAAGGGGCTTGGCGACCATTTCCTGGGCCAGGAAAGGAACGTCCGGGCAACCCCCTCCTGAGACATTTACAATGGTCATAGTCTTTTTTTCAACAGTCAGTTTCATATTGGCCGCCCGAATCATGAGATATTCCCCAAAATCCTTCGTCTGGAAAAGATTCACGGGTTCCAGCAATGAACTCTGCACAGGAACAACCTTGAGAGGCGCCACACGGGCTTTTTCGAGAACCCTGCGAACATTAAGCTCTTCGATGAGAGGGAACTCAATGACCAGATCGCAACCTGTGCGGATCTCCGGAGGCGGGCCTTTGACCTTGACATCCCACCCTTCGGATCTCAGCACGTTTTCCGCCCGAATCACTTCACTCGTGTTTTCAAAAACGAGAAAGCCCCGATCCCGGGTTCGTTCCTTTTGGGAGTGTTTTTTCTTGAGGAAGTCTAAAAACGCCATTAGGCATCCTTTTTAATGAGGATCCGGTACCCCTCGCCTTCTGCGGAAATGTTTCCCACCTGCCATCCCTGGCTTGCGGCGGCGCGACTCACATTCTCTTTTGAGGTATCCGTATCCACCAGCACCTCGATCTGTCCTTTGCCTGTCTTCTTAATCTCCTGCATGGTCATGAGCACAGGTTGCGGGCAACTCAGTCCGCGTGCATCAACTATTTGAGCCATTTCGTCCTCCTTATTTCCCGGTTTCTTTGTATGGTCTTCGTCGCAGTTCCAAAATCAGGCCGCTTTTTGTCTCATGGTAAAGCCGATAAAGAGACATGAAAGCAAGCTGATGATGACTCCTGCCACACCGTGCGGCCCGACTCCTGAAGGGGAACTGGCCATGCCGAAATTATGAGCGATCCCCGCGCCCACAATCATGCCCAAAACAAAAACAGCCGCATCACCGTCCCCTTCGCCTGCCAGGAAAAGCTGGCGGCCCGGGCACCCACCTGCGAGCGCGAAAGCAAGCCCGGCCACCACCATGCCACCGAAATTCCACAACGACATGGTATGGGCAACAGGCTGTGCGGCAAAACCCGGATGGAACTGACCGACGATCAAGTTGGTCAGAAAGGCAAAGACCGCCAGGGTAAGCAGTCCCAGGAACAGATGATTTTGACGGAAAAGGATTAGATCCCTGAATGCGCCCATGGTACAAAAGCGGCTTCGCTGAGCCAGGAATCCGACGGCAAGCCCGATCAGCAGGGAGGCGGCTAGAGGCGCATACATTGAGCCCGGCCCCTTGAGGCTATAGAAAAGCACGCCGTTTCTCGCCTGCCCGTCAAGTGGAGGAAAGACCAATCTCAGGATCAGAAACGCAAGCATGATTAGAGGAAACAGCCATCCCACACTGGTGTGAGTCTTATCCGCCCGTCCCAGGTTATAACCTCCCTTAAGAAAGAGCGTCCCAATCCAAATGCCGCCGATAAGCCCCGCCAAACCAAAGATCGCATTGCCGTCGCCGGCGGAGAGGCGGAGCAGGGCCCGCCAGGGACAGCCAAGAAACACGAGGGCGCCGATCATGGCAAACACTCCCAGAACGAACCGCACGATAGGTGCAGAACCGGCCCTTGAGCGGAATTCCTTGAAAAGATAGGCGGCGAAGAGCGAGCCCAGCACAAAGCCGATAATTTCCGGACGCATATATTGGACCACATCGGCCCGATGAAGCCCGAGGGCGCCTGCAATATCGCGATCAAAACAGGCAACGCAGATGCCCATGTTGCCCGGGTTGCCCCACTTTTGCAGTAAAGCCGCAAACACCCCGATGAATGCTCCCACGGATATGATTCCCCAGCGAGTTGCAAAAACATTCTTCAATCTACCCATATTCATACTCCCTTGTATCGTTTCGTTTTTTTGCTTTATTGATCCTTGTGCCTCATATCCCGTGGAACACCTTTTCGTGCCTTTTCCCTTTTTATGATCTTGTCGATCAAGGGACTTGTTCCATAGTGCGCATGCGAGATGGATCAAGAAAGGCCATGAAGTGGAGATTAACTTATTGGGATCAAATCGGCCGAAGATCTTGGCCCAAACCTACCGGACCCGAGTAGAAATGCTCGTGAAGTGTCATGTGAAGCCGAAAGATCCTTTCATGAAAAGCAACCCCTGAGAACGGTATAGAAGGAACAAAGTGGATGCTAAATATATAGTACCGATGTGTCAAACTGGAAGTTCCGATTTATTAGTTATATTTTATAGGGATTCCCGATGATAGAGTGCAACAAAAAGCACAGGTTACATTGTCTTTGCAGGAAAACCCTTTTACCTATCGCCATGGAATGCCGACATTTTGCACTTTGGGTGTTTTCTGGTATTATCTTGACCGGTGTTTTGAGCCGAAGTGGTGAAAGAGTGAAAAAGTCCGGTTGATAAAGTATGAGAAACGAGGCGGCACGTGTCATCTGGAAATACAGGCAAGAAAAAATTGTCAGGAAAGCATCAATTCAGAACTGAGGAGGCCGGAATACAGTCGATCCAAATGCTTGCATTTTTTTTCAGTGGGATCAAGAGACGTGAGGTGTCCCGGCGGGGATAGGCGATGACAGCCTTTTAACCTGTAAATACAGAGGGGGTCAAACCATGCAGTCAGAAAATATTGCGCATTTCATTTGGCCGGAAATCAGTAACACGGTGTCTATCGTTGCCCTTGCGCTGGCGCTGGCGGTTTTCATTTTCGGGGCGTTCAGCGGGGTTCTCGCAAACAAACTTCGCATTATCTTTGCCGTCTGCTTGTCCACGCTGATTGGTTGGTTCACCATGCCGTTGGCTGTCAAGGCAGCCTCGGCACTGCACATTATGGGCACGAAGACAGGCGTCGTGATACTCGTCACGGCAATCATGTTTCTTGTAGCTGTGGTTGCGACGAGCATTTATGAGATCATCACGGTAACATTCCCGGACATCGGCATGGCATCCAAAAAGTGAGGTGGGGGGAGGTCGTACGGTGAATTGGAACGGAAGGTTAGTCCTCGAAGTTATTGTAACGCCTCACCGCTTGCCGTTGGGTCCCTTATGTCTATATTCTCCTAACCTGAAGGAAAAGAGTCGATTATGACAAATATGGATTATTATAAAACCTTGGGTCTTTCCGAGGATGCCTCAGAAAAAGAGATCAAGGAGGCATACCGCCGTCTCGCCTTTCAGTATCACCCGGATCGGAACCAGGACCCTGAAAGCAGCGCGAGGATGAAGGCCTTCAACGAAGCCTATGCGGTTCTTTCCAATCCGACAAAGAGGAGAGAGTACGATGCTGTTCGTCGACAGTTCGGTCCGACCGCTCATGGTCGTTTCAGGTCCACCTACACAGAAAACGACATCTTCAGGGGCTCGGACATTAACCGCATCTTTGAAGAGATGGCCTCGGCCTTCGGATTGAGGGGATTCGAAGAAATTTTCAAGGAAGCTTACGGCGAGGGATACCGGAGCTTTGAATTTAAAAGACCCGGCTTTGCGGCAAGAGGCTTTGTATTCACCGGCATACCACGCAACAGGCGGACCGTGCAGGCCGGGAAACCGCCTCTCTTTTACGAAAAGCTCTCCCGTTATTTCCTGAGGAAGTTCACAGGGGTTGAACTCCCGGAACGGGGTCCGGATGTGATCGAAACCATCGAACTCACGGTGCAGGAGGCTCGAGACGGTGGCCCCTACCCCTTTTTCTACAGGAAGAAATCCAAGAAAATCGTTATCAATGTGCCGCCCAGGCTTCGAGAAGGGCAGCGCATTCGCCTTGCGGGAATGGGCGAAGAAGGGAGAGGAGGGGGAAATCCCGGTGATCTCTACCTCAGGGTGAAGATTCGCAAACCCTTGCGTGAAAGGCTGAAGAGTTATTTTACATCCCTGAAAAACCAGATCGATCTTCTCAAACCCTGAGATGGCCTTGAGAAATACCCGCCAAGAAAATCCAAAGAAAAACTCTTGACTGTGACTGAAGTGAATGGACAGGATAAGATGCGTGTCACTGCTGACTAACTAAAAAATGGAGAAGAATAAACATATGGAAAAGCCGATGCCCTTGGAGGGAATTCGCGTTGTGGAGTTCGGGACCTTTCATGCCGGGCCCGGAGCCGGCGCTATCCTGGGGGATCTTGGTGCCGAGGTGATCAAAATCGAGGAGGCAGAAGGAGATCCCATGCGAACTTGGAAGGAGGTCGGCGGTATTGAATTCAGCTTGGCGGACGGAGAAGGATTGCCCTTCCAGTTTACCAACCGCAACAAGAAAGGGATTTGGCTTGACATCAAACATGAGAAAGGTAGGGAAGTGTTCCATCGCCTGATAAAAGAGGCGGATGTATTTCTCACTCTAGCGTTTTGACAGGGTGTTCGCCACGAAAAGGCGAAGCGAGTGGCTCCCCGTGCTCAGGGAAAAGGGCCTGATGTTCGGGCCGGTACAGCGAACTGAGGA
>JAFGDM010000249.1 GCA_016932115.1 Deltaproteobacteria bacterium
ATACATTCAACACGACCCGTAAACACATTCTCCGCACCAACAATCCCTCTTATCTCATCATAAATATCCATAAATTCTAACTCCTATAAATAATAAGATTTTCGGCAGCATCTTAACTGTTTGAAATGCTGAAGCCGGCAGTCTCATGGCTGATGCTTGCGATTCTTTAAACAGTTAAATTGTTACCTAAAATGTTACAATTTTCCCGGGAATTTACCCGTTTCAAATAGCCGCGAGTATCAGAATTCCTAGGCGCCGGGTTTCAATCGTCCTATAGAAGCGATGACATAACCTTTGCGTTATCACAACTTCCCTATAACTTGTAGCCTTTTTCCAAGGGCTTCATCTTCGAAGAGATACAAGAAGGGTAGTTCGGGAGTGAACCATAGATGGGGTCCTTCTCCCATCCGGGAATCCTTGCGGCTCTCTTTGCTGCAGCTTTGAACTTGCCCCAATCAGCCCCCGCGTACACAAACATCCTCTGTGCGGCCAACGACCCTTCGCCATGAATGCTTCCAACCTGGGAGTGGGTATTTGTGAGATCTTTTAATAACCGGACGGCCCTTAGCCGATATTCTGTGGGCACACCGGCTTTTCCGCCCAAATACTTCTCCAATAAGGGTCGGGTCGCAGGATTGGTCCAGTCCCCGTAAGTGGGGATCGTATCGGCAATGCCGCCGCAAATATCATGAGCCATCTTGACCGCCTGATGATAGTTGTCCGCGAACAGGTATTTCGCCGTATTTGTATGAACCATATTAGGGCTTACAATATCTGAACCCTTCTGTTTTTCACAATCCAAGCAGGATGCCTTGCCTATGACGTTGACCGCCTCAGCGTACATGGCAAGCCAGGCCAGCTTATCCCTTATATGGGCGAATTTTTCTATTCCGTTGTACTCGGCTACAAGAGAAGCAACACCGGCCAGCATCTCGAGTTCCGTGGTCATCCGGCAAACACCGAAGAGTCGATGAAGGGTTGCAAAGGCATAGGTCACATCCCTGGAAAACTCCCACTCCCCGCAGAGAAACACCCGATCCCAAGGAACGAAAACATCTTCAAAGACGATCAGGCATTCAGATGAGCCATGCCCCGAAGCGGCGCTAAGCGGATAATCCCAAAAAGCCGCATCATCTCTTTCTCTCATCGGGGGTTCCGATGCAATGATCGTGATCCCCTGAGCGTTAAGTGCTGTGGCGAAAACCACCGCATAATCCTTGTCCTCTTCTCCGTGAGCCCGACAGGGCATGACGATGACCTCGTTAGCGCCTGGTGTGGAACTGATGTGCATCTTCGCTCCCCTGACGACAATTCCTTCCTTTTGTCGATCGACGACTCGGATATAGTAGTCCTTGTGGGTTTCCTGCTTTGACGGGCGAAGGCTCCTGTCGCCCTTGACATCCGTCATGGCACCTGTGATTCCCAGGTCACCTTTTTGGAGGTGCTTTCGATAGGCCTCCACCCTCTCAACGTAGTGTGTGCCCAAACGCCCGTCCATCCTATCCGCCACAATCCTTGAAGCTTCCAAGGCATCTATCCCCATGCAATGGAGTTGGGTTCCTCCTCCTGTTCGCCAGGTTGTCAGAAAAATGTTTCGCCGCTTTAAGAGATCTTCGGGAGTTTTGGGAGATATGAAGAGTGCATTGACATCATCACCGTCTTCATTCTTCGCCACAAATAAATCACGATACTTAGGGTCGTTCGGGAAAAAATAGTCCATGGAGGCGCTTCGAATAACATTTCCCAAAAGCGGATGGGTTGCTACATCTCTTACTCTTTCGCCCAGGCAGTAGATCTGTCTTTCATCGCTTAAGCTCTCAATGTATTGCTCAACCGTTCTTATCATGCCGACCTCCTAATGGGATTTTCAAAATATTTTAAGTTTTTGAGATTTTTTTCCCATTTCCTGTTACATGCCCATACCGCCGTCAACCGGGATGACGGCACCGGTAATGTAAGAACCTTTGAAGGCGAGAAAGCTGACAAGCTCTGCGATTTCGTATGGCTCCCCGGGGCGGCCCATGGGTATCCTTGTGAGCTCCGATTTTAACTTATCTTCGGTGTTGAAAAGGGGCGCAGTCATATCTGTTTTTAAAAAGCCTGGCACAACCGCATTGACCGTGATATTTTTTTTGGCGACCTCCTTGGCCAGTGACTTCGTAAACCCGATGAGACCCGCCTTTGCCGAACCGTAAGCAGTATCGCCCGGGAATCCTCGAAGACCGGCAAATGATGAAATGTTTATGACTCTCCCCCACTTTCGCTCGATCATTATGGGGATGATATGGCGGCAACAATGAAACGCTCCTTTCAGTGCGGTGTTCAGCACCAGGTCCCAATCCTCCAAAGCGATGTTTTGGACCCTGCCGCCCCGATGAAGAGCTGCATTATTGACGAGGATGTCAATGCCGCCCAATTGCCCGTCAACCCGGTCCACCATGGCTTTTACCTTCTCTTCATCCCCCACGTCGGCTCTTACAGGCAGCGCTTGCCTCCCCATTTCCCGAATTTTTTCCGCCACTTCGTTTGCAGCATCCTCCCTCGATCTATAATTGACGGCAATATCCGCTCCTTGACCGGCCAAATCAAGAGCGATCGCTCTGCCGATTCCCCTTGCCGCCCCGGTGACAAGAGCAACTTTTTTTTCTAAGTCCATTCAATCTCCCTATGAGACAAACGAAATAGCCTTCATTCTCACAATTGAGCTTTTTCAGGAACCTCGGCATTTACTCGTTTCAAAAAGCTGAATTGCCGCCCCCCTATTTTAATTTGTTCTTTATGACTTTCCCGGCGGGATTTCGCGGTAGAGTGTCCCTGAACTCAACGTACTTTGGGACTTTGTACCTGGCCAAAAAGCGGCCGCAGAACTGTTGAATCTCTTCCATCGTCGCTTTTGCACCCGGTTTGAGTACAATCACCGCCTTGACCTCTTCCCCGAAAACTGTGTCGGGCACCCCGACAGCCGCAGCCTCCAGGATTTTAGAATTTCGGTACAGCACATTTTCAACTTCAAGACTCCAAATTTTCTCACCGCCTCGGTTTATCATATCCTTAATTCGATCAAGAATGAAAACGTAGCCTTCTTCGTCCGTTTTGGCGATGTCTCCGGTGTGTATCCACCTGTTAACAAGGGTTTTTTGTGTTGCTTCCGGATTGTTCCAGTATTCCTTGAAAGCCTGACAGCCTCTAACGAGAAGTTCCCCTGCCTCGCCAATAGCCACCTCCCTTTCGGAACCGTCAACGACTTTGATCTCCATAGGCGGGATAACGCGACCAACTGAGCCCTTGTGGCTTAAGGCGTCATCAAGACTGACCGTTGTCAGGATCATGCCGCAAGCTTCAGTGAGCCCATAACCCGGGCAGAGCTCGGATCCCGGCAGTTTTTCTCTGCAGGCTTTCAGCAATTCCTCAGGGGTTGCCGACCCACCCGCCGCAAAGCAACGAAAAGACTTCAGCTTGTCATGGTCAAAGTCCGGCGCGTTGAGCATTAACCAAATGATTGTAGGGACACCGATCATGGTCGTAACTTTTTCTTCTTCGATGACTTTGAGAGCATCTGCGGCAGTGAATCTGTTCATAAAGACCACAGGAACCCCTGCGTAGACGGAACCGCAAAAATTCATAACGAGACCTGTCACATGAAACAATGGTACCGGGCATAGGTGTTTGTCTCTGCCGGCGCACCAGTCCAACAGTTCTGAAGCACACATGGCCTCGGCAATTAAACCTCTATGGGATAATACAGCTCCTTTAGGCCTACCGGTCGTCCCTGAGGTATACATGATGACCGCACTATCCATCTCGTCGAGTTGAACATCGGCTGCTTTATCTTTTGTTTTAAGGAGTTCCGAAAACTCCTCCGTTCCTGTTACACAAACATTTCTTACCGTCTCGATTTGCGGCCTAATTTCAGAGATGACGTCCTGGAACTCGGGGTCCACAATGAGAGCGATCGAACCGGAATCACTCAGTTGGAAAGCAGCCTCCTCTCCCTTGTAAGCGATGTTCAGGGGCACGGCGACGGCGCCCAATTTCATCAAGGCAAAAAAGCCCACGGAGAACTCCCATCCGTTTCTCAACATTAGAGCGACCCTGTCGCCTTTTCTGATTCCGTATTTATGGTAAAGGCCCGATGAGAAGGAATCCACCAAAGAAGCAAATTCCTTATAAGTCAACCGAGAATCAAGGCTGATGATCCCTTCCAAACTCCCATATCGCGCTGCCGTGTTAGCCAGCAGCTCGGCAAGGTTCCCGGGCCTATCCGCGTATACGGTTTCGTTATACCCCCAAGGGGTGGTTACCTCTTCCAGTTTGTGTTTTGTCTGAACCTTTTGCATTTGACCTCCAACAGGCTATCTCCGTTTATCCCAAAAATACTTCCGGTGCATGGATGAAAATATTCTCACGCGTGTTTCCACTTTTAGGCCTCAAAAAGGCAACAGTGGGTATCTTTCCCTCAAGTCTTTGAGCGGGTTCGGGACCTTATCACCCCATCAATCTGGTCAGAAAGAGGGCGATATCGGGAAAAACAACTATTAATCCTATTACTAGTAAATATACGAAAAAAAATGGAATTATCCCTCGGAAAATATCAACCATATTGACTCCGGTTACTCCTTGAACAATGAAAACATTAATCGCCACGGGCGGAGTAATCATGCCCAATTCAGCCATCATGCAGATCAAAACGGCAAACCATATCGGGTCAAAGCCTAGATGGACAATAACAGGGAAGAAAATGGGTACGGTAAGCAAAATCATGCCGAGTGTATCCAGAAACATGCCGAGAGGAATATACAAAAGAAGCATTGCCACGACGATTCCAATTGGTGGAACAGGAAGCCCTGTTGTCCAATTGCTTACCACAGCAGGGACACCTGCTATGCCGAGGAAAACATTAAAGATGCTCGCCCCTATAAGGATAAATAACATGTAACAAGTGATCTGGGCGGATTCTTTAAAGGCGGAAAGAAAACTGGACAAGGGCATGCGTTTAATCAAAGCGAGAGCAAATGCTCCAAAAGCACCGATGCTGCCTGCCTCAGAAGGTGAAAATACTCCAACGTATAAACCGCCTATTACCAATAGGAAAAGCCCTAACATCCCCCAAATACCCGACAAGGAGCGGAACCTTTCTTTCCAAGAAAAAAGCTTTCCAGGAGGACCCAGGGCCGGATTTCTTTTGCACATAACCAATATTAACAGTATAAACAAGGCCCCGAGCAATAAGCCGGGTAAAATCCCGGCGATAAATAAGGCTGCTATATTGGTTTCGGTAATAATCCCCAGGATGATGAAGATGGTACTGGGGGGTATGAGGATTCCCAGAGTCCCTCCTGCGGCAATCGTGCCGGTTGCCAACCGAGAGTGGTACTTGTATCTTTTCATCTCAGGATAAGCGATCGTTCCCATGGTAGCTGCTGAAGCCAGACTGGAACCGGTGCAGGCCGCGAAACCGGTACAGGCCGCCATTGTCGCTACAGCCAGCCCCCCGGGAAGCCTCGACAGTAATTTATAGGCAGCATCAAAAAGGCTTTTGCTGATTCCGGAGTAGAAGGCTAACTGACCCATGAGAACAAATAAGGGAACCGCGCAAAGAACGAAAGAGGCTATTTGGGAATAAGGATTCCCACCGAGAAGATTTAAGGCCGGCATCAAACCCTTCAGAAAAAACATCCCCCCGAAACCCACTACAAGAAAAGAAAAACCCAGAGGTAAGCCCAACAATGCCAAAAGAAGGAAAAGAATTATTGCCAGGATGCCGATCAATAAAGGAGACACCTTAATTCCCTTTTTTAAGCTGAATTATACATTCGAGCATTTGGACCATCAGCACAAAGCTCAGAACTAAAGCTCCCAAGGGCACGAAAAGTTGGGGAAGAAACATCGGTACATCAAGAGTCGGAATAGTTCTATGCATACTCCAATACAAGACAGTTAAAATCCATCCCTGACGAAGTATTAGAAGTGAGATAAAAAGCGCACAGCCGTTTGTGAAAATGTCCAAGACAGTCTTTGTTCGGGGAGACAAATGCGAAACCAAAAGCTCCATGCTCACATGTCCCCTGCTTTCCTGTGTATAGCCTAGCCCAAGAAGAACAATTGCGGGTAGAAGAATCTCGAAAACCTCTAATGTCCCGAGGATGGGTTTGTTGAAAAGGTATCTGCCTATGACGTCGACCGTACCCAGCGTCATCATGAAAAACAACAAAATAACACAAACATATCTGAGCACTCTATTCAGTAGGCTAACACCCTTAGCTAATATCTTACTTATTTTAGACATGCAAATTTCTCGGTATTGTCGCTAGATCGCCCTGTGTCCCTTTCAGGCCGGACAAGCGAGCACCGGGAAGGGACACAGGGTAGGGAGCTTCACTATTGCGGCAACACAAACGGTTTTTTAACGCCTAATTTGTTCAAGCTCTCGTAAAGGTCCGCAAGCGCTTTCTTTCCGGGAAGCCCTTTCCCCTCTGTGTTGGCAACCCATGTGCTGAATACAGTTGAAATCATCGTGTCCATCTTTTTAAATTCCGCTTCGCCCCAGTCGATAGTCTCCACTTTATTCTTGCTTGCGTACGCAAAGCCCTTGCCGTTATATTCGGTAAAGGTTCGGGCTCCAAAAAGGGAAAGTTTCTCCCAGTTGTCTTCTATGTATTTCTTTCCCGCTTCGGGTAATGCATTAAAGTCGGCTTTATTCATCGCAAATGTTTGGGTAGTCGTCCCAAGGTTTGTCATGATTACATACTTTGCTATTTCACCGATTTTGAAAGCGACCGCCATGTCTGCGCATGCCCAGGTGCCGTCAATGATGCCTTTTTGCATGGCGGTAAAGATTTCACCTGCCGGCACGCTTACGGGTACTGCGCCAAGAGCCTTGCTTACAGCCACATAGGTTGGAGAGGGGCATCTCAGCTTTTTCCCCGCGAGCTCTCCTACCTTGGTAACCTTAACGTTGCTCCAAAGCTGGTATGGGCCGATGCCGTAGTAAAACAGAAATTTTACATTGTCATATTCCTTATCCAAATAGCCTTTCTTGTATATCTCGATCATGGCCTTTGCAAACAGTTCCTCCGAGGGACAGTGCATGGGCAGCTCAAACATCTCTGTCAGCGGGAAGACACCCGGTGTGTATCCGATATTAAACTGGCCCCAATTAATAATGCGTTGCACTATACGCGTATAGAGTTCCGGCACTGAACCTAATGCCGATGCGGTGTGCCAGTTCGTTTTCACCATACCATCGGTTGCCTGCTCCAGTCCCTTCGCAAATTCCGGACCTATAATTCTCGCCGGAGGGCTCATCGTTGGTGTCCAGGTTTCACCCGTAAGAGTAACTGCCGGCGCCGCCGATGCAGGGCTCTTCATTAGACACAAAATCATAAGCCCTACAAGCATTACCAAAACAACCATACCCACCATTCCCCCTTGAAACAATTTTCGTCTCATTTTCCATCCTCCTCGTTTCTTTAGGTTAATAATAGCGCAGTCAATCCCATCAATTAACTCATGGCGAGCTGACCACAAGCTACGCTCTCGGCCGTACGGCAAAAACTAGATTTTGTTTTCAACTCATTCCGGCTTCCGATCGGTTCAGGAGATTTTTTCAAGGATCAAAGCAAAGCCCATTCCCCCACCCGCGCACAGGGAAGCGATGCCTAGATTTAGGTTCTCAGCCGTCATCTCGTAAAGCAGGGTGACGACCAGACGGCATCCCGTTGCGCCTACCGGGTGACCCAGGGCAATTCCGTTTCCATAAAGGTTTACCCTGCTCCTATCAAGGCCCAGTTCCCTTTCGCAAGCCAGATACTGGGCGGCAAAGGCTTCGTTTATCTCAAACCTTTCAATATCGTTAAGATGGAGCTTTGCTTTTTTTAGCGCGCCTTTTATGGCGGGAACCGGCCCGATCCCCATATAATCAGGATCAACCCCGGCTACATGGTAGGCCAGGATTTTTGCGAGCGGTTTCAAACCCAATTCCTTGGCCTTGCCCGGGTGTGTCAAAATAACTGCAGAGGCGGCATCATTCATGCCGCATGCGTTACCGGCCGTAACGGTTCCGTTTTTTTTAAAAACAGGAGGAAGCCCGGCCATTGTTTCTAAATTAGCGCCCCGCCTGACATGTTCATCGGTATCAAAAACAATAGGAGCCTTCTTGCGCTGCGGGATCATGAAGGGAGTGATCTCGTCTTTGAACTTGCCTTCATCGATTGCTTTTGTAGCCCTTTGATGGCTCAGGACTGCGAACTCATCCTGCTCCTGCCTGGATATGCTATATTTTTCTGCAAGGTTTTCAGCAGTCAGCCCCATGCCCACGCCTATTAATGGCTCTTGCATCCCTCTCCAGACCAGATCGTAAGCCTCCAGATGCCTGAGACGTTGACCCCAACGTGCCGAGCTCATAATGTAAGGGGCGCTGCTCATGCTTTCCACGCCGCCGGCCAGAATAATTTCCGCCTCTTCACACTGAATGGCTTGAACTCCTGAAATGATAGCCTGGAGGGAAGCACCGCACGTACTGTTGATGGTAAACCCGGGCACTTCTTTCGGAATTCCTGCTATGAACGCAGCGTTGCGGGCGATGTTCTGTTCGATCGGCGCAAAGTTGCAACCGAATATAACTTTATCGACCTGCTCAGGCCGCACATTGGAGCGCTTCAGTGTTTCGTTGATGACGGGCTGGGCCAACTCCATGGGTGGAACATCCTTCAAGGCACCACCGAAATCTCCGATCGCAGTTCTTGTCCCGTTCACGATAACAATGTCTTTCATGGTCTCAACCTCGCTCATCTATTGTCCTTGAGAAGGCTTTCTCATAAAGCCTTTTTCCCGCTGCTGCCGATTCACGCCTTTAAGTCAACATGCTCGCCCCACTGTTTTCTTTAAAGAAGAAGCCCGGACCACCGCTTTAAAATTCAGGTGCTCAAATCAATGGCCTTGGGGTTTTTAGGATCGCTCCAATCATAAAAACCCCTTTTGCTTTTGGCTCCCAGATAACCCATGAGGACCATCTTTCTCAAAACCGGAGGGGGTGCGTACCTGCTCTCCCGGTACTCTTCGAACATCACGTTGCCGGCATTATAAATAAGGTCCAGCCCGATATAGTCCGCAAGCATGAGAGGGCCCATGGGGTGGTTGAGTCCCAGCTTCATCCCCTTGTCGATGTCCTCGACGCTTGCGACGCCGGTCGATGCCGCACGCATGGCATCCAGCATGAAGGGGGTGAGAAGCAGGTTGACGATAAAACCTGCTTGATCCCTGGCAATAACCGGCACTTTACCCAGAGAGTTTACGAAATTCATGGCGCTTTCAAGGACCTCGGGGGCCAAAGATATCGTTTTGATCACTTCCACAAGGGGCATGAGCGGCGCCGGTTGGAAAAAATGCATTCCTAGAAACCGCTCCTTCCTGGAGGTCGATGCAGCCATCTGGGTAATGCAAAGGGAGGAGGTGTTGCTGGCAAAAACCGTTTCGTTGCCGCAAACGTCGTCCAGCGCTTTAAACAGATCAATTTTAACCTGCAAATTTTCGAAAACGGCCTCGATAATCAGGTCGCAATCGCGGAGAGGGTCCGGAGAAACCGTCCCTTGGAGCCGTTTCAGCGTCGCATTTTTAACCTCCTCGGTCATAGACTGTTTCTTGAGAAGTCTTTCAAATGAAGCGTTCACTCTCTCGAGGCCCTTTTCCAGCAGAGGCTGGTCGGCTTCTCTTACGATGACGTCATATCCTCCCTGCAGGACGACCTGTGCGATTCCCGAACCCATGGCTCCGCACCCTATAACACCGACCTTTTTGATTGTCACCTGTCACCTCCCAAAGATTCCAAGAATGTTTTACTTTGCAGTCCGTCGATAGAACGGAAATTATTACCGTTTCAGACAACCGATGTTCATGGCCCTCATCCCCGAAAATGACCTGTTAGAACTTTCCGAGAAGTTGATGTGCTATGGTCAGTTTCTCCATCTCTTTGGCGCCTTCATAAATCTCCACAATCTTCGCGTCCCTGTAAAATCGCTCTATGGGATATTCATTGAGGTAACCGTATCCCCCGTGCATTTGAAGGGCGTCGTCGGCTACTCTGACCCCTGTTTCGCCTGCCAGCCACTTTGCCATCGCGATCAATTTAGGGTCCTTCTTCCCATGATCAATGAGCCAGGCAGCCTGGTAGGTAAGGATGCGGGCCGCCTCGACCATGGTCGCCATTTCAGCCAGCTTGACCTGTATGGCCTGAAATTTCCCGATAGCCTGTCCAAAAGCCTCTCTCTTCTTAACATGGGCGATAGCCAGGTCGAGGGCGCCCTGGGAGACACCGACACCCTGCGAAGCTGCCAGCACGCGATTGATGTTAAAAAGGTCCATGACTTGGGGAAACCCCCGGCTTTCTTTTCCTCCCAGAAGATTCTCCTTGGGCACCTTCACGCTGTTAAAAACTATTTCAGCAGTGTCCGAGGCCCTTATGCCCATCTTTCCTCTCAGCTTGTTTGCCTGGAAGCCGGGTCTATCCGTTTCGACAATAAAAAACGAATATCTTTCATACCGTGATTTTGCCTCCGGATTGGTCAGGCAATAAACCGTTAGAAAGTCCGCGATGCTCCCATTGGTGATGAACATCTTTGTTCCGTTAATCGTGTAAGTATCGCCGTCTTTCACGGCGGAGGTCGTTACGCCGAAAATGTCACTGCCCGCATCAGGTTCCGTAATGGCCGATCCCATAATGGCTTTTCCTTTAGGAATGGGAGGGATATATTTCTTTTTCTGTTCCTCCGTGCCGTAGTTCTGGATCAGCTCGCTCCCGAAGGCGGTTAGGAGAACACATCCGCATCCCGGATCAACACGCCAAAACTCCTCCATTATGACGGCCGCTTCCAGGTAGCCCAGGCCGGGTCCTTCGTAGGCTTCATCTATGTAGACCCCTACAAACCCTAGATCGCACGCTTTTTTCCAAAGATCTTTGGGGAATTCTTCCTTTTGATCGTAGTCATGCCCAATCTCTCTGATTTCTTTTTCCGCAAAGTCCCTTGCCGCCTGCCTGATGTCTGTCTGTTCTTTGGTAAATTGAAAATCCATCTGAAATTCCTTTCCAAAGTGAAGTTCCCGAGGCCGGTGTGCCGTCGATCATGGTGCTCTCAAGCCGTTCATAAAAAGCCTGCGATAGTTTCTTACGTACTTTTTGCCGTCCAACCGGTCGCGATTGAGATTCCACTGACATAATACGCCCTGATGGATCGCCATGAACGTCAACGCCGTCACATCAGGATCGTATTCTTTGTTGATGAGCCCTTGCCGTATTCCTTTAATGAAGATCTCTCTGAGAAATTGGAGATATTTGTCATGCACTTTCTTGCGGGCCGCCAGGAAACCCACGTTTGCATTCAGTTCGGCAGTGAGGTAGTCCAGGAAAAGGCAAAGGTCCAGATTTTTGACTGCAAATTCTGCGCTGAAACTGATGGCTCGGTGTAGTTTCCCGATTGGATCCCCATCGTATTCGGAGACAACGCGAATCAGACGATCAATATAGCGATATTCGTATTCGTCGATAATTCTTAAAAGCAGTTCGTTTTTGCTCTCGAAGTGAGCATAGAGGGCGGCCTTGGTAATCCCCACCTTTTGGGTGATGTGATAAATCGATGTTCCGTGATACCCCTGCCGCACAAAAAGCTCAAGCGCGGCCCGGATGATCTTGTTCTTTGTTTGCTCCCCCTGTTTCATGCAGCGCCGCCTCTTGAAGAAGTCTCCGCTGCTTGGGACTCCGAATGCGCTGAGGGTACTCCTTTACAAAGGGATAGAACCATAAAGCATCCTCCCGAAGTTCTCAATGGGAGTTGGTTTACACAAGAATGAGCCATTTTACTAAGAAATCTCGCCCAATTCCTTACCAAATGGTCGGTTAATAAAATATGTAAAACGTTGAAAAGGAGTTTGTCAAGAATTTTTTTCGCAAGAGAGGTGCGCAGCTTCGTATTGCAGCGCTACCTTCAAGAACCGTGACATTTTGGCCTTTCGAAAAAAGCGCCGACATCAAGCAGGATGGTTTCTTTTGAGACTGCAAAGCGAAAATAATACGGGGAGGAACGTGAAAATACATGGTGGCAAAGGCAGGGGACGAAGTTGTGCGAAAAATTTCAGGATTGACCTTCTGCGGCTATTCTACGGACGACCTCCCGCCTTCTTTATTCATTGCCCAAATTTGACACGGCAGTAGTGTTTTTAACCCTTGAATTTAAGATTTGGAGCGCTTGCCGGAAAGAATCGCGAGCTTATTTTATAGGGCACCATTTTTCTCGGCTTCAGATCTTTCATCAGGCGCGCATCCGAGATTCTTGAGTTTTTTATCCCAGAATTCCTTATGCTGTTCTCTCCAGTTCGGTCCACTAAACTTCATGTTATCATCAAAAAACCCGCAGAGCCTTTCATACCACTTAACCCACGGATTCTTGTTGTTTTCTTCGGCCTCCAAAACGTCCGCAACAAAGACGTCTATCTTGTCTATTTCCTCTTTAGGAACATAGTAGGAAGCTCCCTCTTCGGCAGATTTCTTCAAGCTCTCTTTGTTTAGAGCATGGGCGGTGAGCATTAGAGCAGGAATGTCTTTTTCTTTTGCGATGCGGAGAAGTTCAAATCCTTTAACGCCCATAATATCAAGGATTACCACATGATAATCCTCTGTTTTAAGAAGCTCTTTTGCTTTCTCGAAAGTTGAGGCGCGATCAATCATACAGGGGCTTAGAAGCTCTGTTAAAACATCAAGAATGTCGGGTTCGTCATCCACAATCAACACTCTTTTTTCTTTAAGCAGTTTTTGTTTATTCATCTGGTATTTCTCCTCGAAAACCCGCGCAAGTTTTGCCAAGATTAATCTATCTTTAAAATCTACTCAAGGCTTTTTGAAGCGGTCTTCCCATTAGAAATCCCGCTATCATAATACGGTTAAAATAACTTAATCATTTTTGTTTTCATGTTATATAGCGTACATGAACACTGGACACATTGAAGAACGCTTTGAGCTTTTGAAGCCTTTTCTCAATGAAAGGCAACGAAGGATTTTTGCGGCCATAGAAGCCAAGCTTCTGGGCTATGGTGGCCTCGCCCTTGTTGCACCTGCAACCGAATCGTCCAGGGATACTATTGTTGCCGGTGGAGGCGAACTAATAGCGCATAAGGGAACTGAGGCTGTCCCCGAGGGTGGACGAATCCGAAGACCCGGTGGTGGCACACAATGGGGTGTCAAGTCTATCCTAGGGCCAAGAGTTTGCTTGTTACCGCAGGCAGTGGAGGCAGCAATGGCGCAGGAGTAAGGCTGTGGAAAACGGAACTGCAACGATTCACCAACGAAACCGGACTTTCTGTTTCCGTCTGTCACTTTCCGCTATGCATAGGGAGAACCCGGAATAATCGTGATTTTTAAAGAATGGGTGTAAAGTTCGAATTGGTCTGAGAATAGAAGCCAAAGAAAAGGAGAATTGCCGTGAAAATCGGAATGATCGGATTGGGACGAATGGGCATGAACATGGCCAGGCGCCTCTTGCAGGGCGGCCATGAGGTGGTGGCTTACAACAGGACGCCCCGGAAATCGGAAGAGATAGCCGGGGAAGGCGCAGCCGCCGCCTATTCACTCTCCGAGCTCGCGGAGAAACTGGACGCGCCGAGGGTAGCCTGGATGATGCTCCCTGCCGGGCCTGCCGTGGATGATCATGTTGTCCGGCTCAGGGAAATTCTCTCTCCCGGAGATATCGTCATCGACGGAGGCAACACCTATTTCAAGGATGACATCCGGCGTGCGGAATTGCTGGCGGAAAAAGAGGTTCGTTTTTTGGATGTGGGAGTCAGCGGCGGCATTTGGGGCCTCAAGGTAGGATATTGCATGATGATCGGTGGATCGGAGGAGACTTACCGATCCCTTGAACCCGTTTTCAAAGCCCTCGCGCCGAAGGAAGGGTATCTTTACTGCGGCCCCATCGGAGCGGGGCACTTCGTTAAAATGGTGCACAACGGCATCGAGTACGGCATGATGCAAGCCTACGGCGAAGGGTTTCAGATCCTGGAGGCCTCCCCCTATGGGGCGACATTGAATTATGCCGAGGTCTCGCATCTTTGGAACCAGGGGAGCGTGGTGAGGTCGTGGCTGCTGGAGCTCGCTGAGGCTGCGTTCTCAAAAGACGCAAAGCTTACCGATATCCGCGGCTATGTCGAAGACTCTGGGGAAGGTCGCTGGACCGCCAACCAGGCCATAGAGACCGGGGTTTCAGCTCCTGTCATCACCCTGTCTTTGATGAACCGATTTCGGTCGAGGGAAAAGGACTCTTTTTCAGATAGGGTGCTGGCGGCGCTGAGGCGAGAATTCGGCGGCCATGCCGTGATGACATCGGAAAAGAAATAACGGCGTTTTCGGGGATTTGACCCGCAGGAAATTGATGGCCTCACTTTTTAATCTCTATCCGAACGACGGGCTTCCCGGCCCGTTCCTGATCGTTGGGTGTGGTCGTACCAAGATAGGGGATGATGAGTTTCGGGAGAGTATGAAGAAGGCCCTAACTGAAAGCTGTGGGCTGGATCAGGAGAAGGGGGATGCCTTTGCCCGGGTTTCTGTTCTATCACCCCATCGAATATGACGAATCGCCCGCAGGCAGTCTGGACACACACGGCACAGCCCTGGCCGATGCCGTTCATTCCTCGTCGCTCGGGCAACCTGTCGTGGTTGTGGCACGACACGTACTCCGCTCACCGGGGCGTCGAGTGCGACGACATGAATGTTCTCCGCCTCGGTGCGCGGGTTGTGGGGACCGAAGTGGCGAAAGAACCGGTGTCAGCCTTCTTTAAAACGGAATTCTCCAACGCTGATCGTCACCTTCGGCGGCTAAACGAGTTCAAGCAGCTTGTAGGCAATGGCTGCGACCGGACTAATAAGACTCAACCATGAATGTGCCGGCCAAAATCAATATCTGTCGTACACGTGAGGAGTTGTCGGTTGCTGCAGCCGGCCATGTTTTGCGCGTGGCTGCACAGGCGACTGAAAGGCGGCGCGCCTTCACTGTTGCGCTTTCGGGCGGATCGTTGATGGAAATTCTCGGTCCAAGACTGGTGGAGAGCTCCTTGCGTGACGAAGTGGAATGGTCTGCCTGGCATATTTTCTGGGCTGATGAGCGATGTGTCCCACAGGCCAGTCCTGAAAGTAACTATGGGACTGCCGACCGGCTGCTTTTCAGGCACATAAACATACCCCGCGACCAGATCCACGCCTTGGATGATCAGCTAGGGGCTGTTGAAGCGGCCAGTGCATACGAGTCGATACTACGGGAAGTCTTACGGCCCGAACCCGGCAAGCTTCCGAGACTCGATCTGGTGCTGCTGGGGATCGGCGAAGACGGGCATACGGCGTCTCTTTTTCCGGATGCCTCCCTCTTGAACGAGAGGCAGCGCTGGGTGGTCCCGGTTTTGTACGCCCCTAAACCGCCGCACATGCGAGTCACCCTGACCTTGCCGGTGATTAATAACGCCCGTCATATTATTTTTGTCGCCGCCGGGCCCGGGAAAAGGGCCATTTTTTCTGAAGTTTTCAAAACAGGTCTCCATAGGCCCAAACTGCCGGCGGAACTGGTCATCCCTGTCGACGGAGATCTCCAGTGGTTTGTGGATGAGGCAGCCGCGGGGATAGCATAGGCAAAGGTGTCACATCTTACATAGTAGAAAATAGGGACGTCTATGATTTTATGCTTTTCTTTGAAACAAGTTTATGATATTAGTTCAATATGCCACGAAAAGCGAGAATAGAGGCGAGCGGTGCATTGCATCATGTAATTATCCGAGGGATTGAAAGGCGGAAAATATTTCGGTCTGATTTTGACCGGGATAATTTTTTAAAACGACTTTCAGCATTAATTCCGGAGACGAAAACAGATTGTTTTGCATGGGTTTTGATGTCCAATCATGTGCATTTATTGCTAAGAACTGGTTGTGTTCCGATTGCCTTGCTCATGAACCGATTGCTGAGCGGATATGCGGGATGGTTTAACAAAAAGTACAGGCGGCATGGTCAGCTTTTTCAAAACCGGTATAAATCCATTTTGTGTCAAGAAGATATCTACTTAAAAGAGTTGGTCTGCTATATCCATTCGAATTCATTAAGAGCCGGACTTGTGGCTAGAGCTTGAATGAACTGTACAAGTATGCTTGGAGCGGTCATCGCTCATTAATGAGCCTGTCCAAGGTGATAGGGTAGAATATTGATTACATTTATGGATTATTTTCGGAGAATAAAAGGCTGGAGCGTTCTTAAAGAATATCGCAAAGCCGGTATCC
>JAFGDM010000250.1 GCA_016932115.1 Deltaproteobacteria bacterium
CTTTCGAACACAGGAAAAGCCCGAAAGGAAGAGTAAACAAAAAAAACAGCAATGAGACAACGAACAATAAGATCAATCTTTTTTGAAGAAGCCTTTTCCATGCTCTTATCTTAAAGATGAGGCACACTCAGTCGGCAAAGGATAAACAAAGACTTAAAAAGTATTCTATTTAACGAAAATTATACTAAAATATATAGAATCATGGCCTCAATGTCAAAGAAAAACTCCTATTTATCCAGCGAAATTTACGGGTTATGCTATATCACTTGAAAAACCGACGAAGTCGTACTACACTTTTGAATCATATTCCATACAAGGTGCTGCGAGAGAAATCGGATGCAAGACAAAAAAGCCACCCTGAACACTATGAACAAAATCCATATAAGGAAAGAAGGGATTCTCAGGCAAAGGCTTGGTGAACTACTCGTGGAGGCGGGTTTACTGAGTCAAGAAAAACTGGCGGAAGCGCTGGAAAGCCAGAAAGACACCAGCAAGCGACTCGGGCAAATCCTTATTGAGATGAATGCCCTCTCCGAAGAAGAAATGGCCTTTGCCCTTGCCATGCAGCTCAAAATTCCATACGTAGATCTCAAGCACCTGGAGATTCCCGGTGAAGTGCTGGAGGTGATTCCGGAAGAAATATCCAGGAAATTCCTCTGCACTCCGGTTTCCCTCAAGAATAATATCCTTAATGTGGCCATGGCCGATCCGCTTGATCTCAACATGATGAAAGACCTTCAGTTCATCACCGGGTACGGCATACAGCCTGCAATTTCAACCACGAGCCAGATTCTTGATCTGCTTCAGAGACACTATCATCCCGATCAATCCATTAGTGACATCACCGATGAGATTGTAGGGGAAGATATGATGGAATTCCTTCCTGAAAGGGAAATTCGGGAGGAAGAAGAAGATCATACGGAAGATATCAGGGATAGTCCTTTTGTTAAAATGGTGGATCTTATCATCAAAAATGCCATCAAAAAGCGGGCCAGCGACGTTCATATTGAAGCCCAGGAAAACAGGGTGAGGGTCAGAAACCGTATTGACGGAGTGCTTCAGGATTCCGTTAAGCTCCCCAAGTGGACTCAGCCTATCATCATCTCACGCATCAAGGTCCTGGGGGGTATGGATATTGCAGAGAAAAGGCTCCCACAAGACGGAAGAATCAAAGTGAGGGCCAAGACGGGTTCCGTTGATCTAAGAGTTTCCACGCTTCCGACTTATTACGGCGAAAAAGCCGTCATCCGCATCCTGAACAAGCAGGATTCCTTTCTTACCCTGAAAGAACTGGGGTTCAGCACCAAGAGCTTGGCAACGATTCAGAACTGTATCGCACAGCCTCAAGGGATGGTGCTTTTCACGGGGCCTACGGGGAGCGGGAAAACGTCCAGTCTGTACGCCTGCATGCAGGCGATCAGGTCCGATGAGGTCAACATCGTCACGGTGGAAGATCCCGTGGAATTTGAGCTTGTAGGGATCAATCAGGTCCAGATTAATGAAAAGGTGGGCCTCACCTTTCCCTATGTTTTGCGCTCTATTCTCAGACAGGACCCGAACGTGATCATGATCGGCGAAATCAGGGATGTGAACACGGCGGAAATTGCACTTCAAGCCTCCCTTACAGGACATTTGGTGCTCTCCACGCTCCATACCAATGATGCCCCTTCTGCGATTACCCGCCTTATCGACATCGGCATGGCCCCGTACATGATCGCCTCTTCTATTATTTGCATCGTTGCGCAGCGTCTGGTGAGGGTCATTTGCCAGGATTGCAAAGAGGAGTATATCCCCGATCCCGACTTGCTCAGCCGGTTGGGCCTGGACAGAAAAACTCTTCCCTTCAAATTCTACCGTGGGGTAGGGTGCTCCAAGTGTGGAAATAGCGGCTTTAAGGGCCGAACAGTTGTTGAGGAAGTGATGGTCATGAGCCGTAAATTGAGAGAACTTACCCAGAACGGAGCGACAGCCGATCAACTTCGTGAGGCAGCCATGGCTCTGGGGATGACGACCCTGGGCATCAGCGGCATGAGAAAGATTGAAATGGGCATCACGAGCATAGAGGAGGTGTTAAAGGCTGTTCAGCAAAAAGAGGAACTGACGACTATATGCCCTCATTGCGGCAAAGGGGTGAGCCTTGATTTCAAGGACTGCCCGTATTGTAACAAGCCCCTTGTTCCGATATGCAGGAGTTGCAAGCGGATCGTCCATGCCGAATGGGTGGTTTGCCCATACTGCAGAACAGACCTGAAGCCTGAACTGTAAGGAATTAGACTGACCCGGCCACGCATTCCGGCTTTTTGCTTGACCTGCTAAGTTTGGATTTTGTATTTTGGCCTAAAGTTAGTGAGAGGCCTCTGAATGTACTGCAAGAATCATCCCGATCGTAGGGCAGAGCATTTTTGTGCCGGTTGCGACATTCCCCTTTGCGCTGATTGTGCAGAAGAGACAAAGCCGGGGGAATTCTATTGCTTTCAGTGCGCTATGCTGGTTTCCGTGTCGGCAGTCGGAACGAGCATAAAAGGCAAGAAAGACAGGCTGGCTGAAAAGCAGGAAAAAGATAAGGGAAGAAAGAAATGGACCCCCTTCCACTACTTTGTGGTGATTTCTTCTGTTATGATCTTGGTCATGTGGGGGGTCATCCTATTTGGAGGCCAGAAAGCGCCTGCAGGCACAGCAGATCTTGCCGGTCAGCCCAGGATCCTTCTTTTCATGGTGGACGGGGCTATCAAACGCTATGCCCACTATGAAGAAAAACGATATCCCTTGCAGCTTTCCGAGCTTATTCCAAAATACCTCTCGTTGAGAAAAGAGGAACTGCCGCTTTTGGACGCACTGGCTTATGCAACTGACCCCGGCCTCGGCTATCGCCTCTCTTTAGCCGACCCGAAGCCTGGAGAGATGAACCTCATTATCTCTCCCAAAGGAATTCAGTACGAGACTTCCACAAGCGGAGGGGGCTAAATGCGCAAGCATGCAGGATTCACCCTCATAGAACTTATGGTGGTTATCGCTATCCTCGGCATTCTGGCTGTGA
>JAFGDM010000251.1 GCA_016932115.1 Deltaproteobacteria bacterium
TGAAATTTTTGGAAGAAGATCTAAAAGGATAAAATAACATTTTCAAAAGGCCATATTCAATACAGTTTCAGATTACCGGTGACAATTCTTCCCCTTGATTCGATGGAATTTTCGTTCATTTTGATTATTTTGGGTTGATTTCGATGAATTTGGGGAGTATTTATAGAAAATCTGCGCCAACGTCCAGGAACGATAACAGATAATCTCATTCCCTCTGAGGATCTCGCTGTGGCAGAAATCATGACTACCAAAGAAATATCCGCCTATCTAAAACTCCACCCAATAACCATATGCAAGTATGCTTCTGAAGGCCGGATTCCGGCTATTCGGATTGGACATGTGTGGAGGTTTGATAAGGATGTGATTGATGAGTGGATTGCTGGGGGCCAAAACAATCGGGAATCTGAAAAAACATCGAATTCTGAAAAGGATCAAAACCAAACCAGAAAAAAGAGAACAGGCAAACAGACAACATGAAGTATTGACTACCTTTCTAAATCTTTAAAATTTGTATAGAAAATTTCAGGCCTGATAATTCAAAAAATGTTAAATCTCATTCCGTGAAACAAAGGAGTTTTAGACGGACAGAAAATCAGGATTTCGCGATTTGTCCGGATCCGTATAAACAGTATTCGACTAAACATGAAATAATGGATGCGTACATCACCAAGAGAACATAATGTGCGAAATTAGATTTAAGCTGTTTTCTATTTTTTAAAGCTCAAGAAAGGATATATTATGAGATATCTTTCATTTGTGAAAGAACACTGTAAGCAAACTGCTAAGAAATATAGCCTTTGGAATGAAATTGTAAATTTGTCCACGAAAGTTGAGAAAGATCAATCTGTTCAAGCATGGGACTTTTTTCTTCCCACTCCATTTATAAAGAAAGATCTTGGTAGGCACTATCGGCTTATCTGTTCGCAGCATTCCATTGAGGATAAAGGCCTTATTGTCATAGCCTTTCTTGCCTGTTTTCCTAGAGGAGGAAGCGGCGAATATGAAAAATTCATAAAGAACCCTGATCAGGTTTGTGGGAAATTCCTTCCTGGTGAGGAAGACCTTGAAGCTTTTATTAAATCTCGTAGGCAATCATTACCCGAACCGCATCCAGAGCCAAACGAAACTGAGCGACAATATCTTTACGCCACTCTTGAGCAGGATCGGAATTCAGACACTATGGTTTATGAAAGTCTTGATTGGGTTGAATCAATGAAAAATCAAAAAGTCCTTGAAGAGAGCACAAGACTTTATGATTTATTGTATAATCTATTAGACAGTTCAGAAAAAGGTAATAGTGATATACATGATAATGAAAAATCGAAGATCTCGATTTTGTATAAATTTCTTCCCCAACACAATAGTATTTTTCTTATATCTCCTCTTTTAAAAAAAGATTCAGTTTCCATCAATTCGTTAAAATCAAAATATAATGACATAATTGAACAGGATGTGTGCTCAGAAGAAAGTATATTGAAGCATTGTCGTAGGTCATATCCTTCATATATTTTGGCTGATGAGCAAATGTGGAAATCAATTCAGAAAAATGATGTCGGTAATATCGCTCTTTCGCCAGAGGAATCCAAAATACTAGAGGCTGTGATAAGCAGAACTGGTGATAGGCTGTTTCCTCTTTTTATTAATGGCAGGCCAGGGAGTGGGAAATCGACAATACTTCAATATCTGTTTGCATCATATCTATGTATGTATGCCAGGCAGGAGGAAGAATCAAGGTTTCAGTATCCTCCATTATACTTAACATACAGCGAAAGACTTCTTGACTCGGCAAGGAAAAATATCGACGATATTCTGCGGTGTAATTCCGAAATAGCTATTAGTGGCATTGATTTGAATTCGGACATTGCTTTACAAATTCACGATAAGTGCTATGGAGTTTTTCATGAATTCCTTCTTAATCTTCTGCCGTCTGAAACGAAGAAAAACTTTCCTCTGGTGAAAAACATTGATTTTCCGAAGTTTCGAAATCGCTGGGATAATCAACGCAAGGGAAACCCTCAGAGTGAAGTCAGGAAATTAAGTTCTGAGGTAGCCTGGCATATACTTCGATCATATATCAAGGGAATGCGATACGATGCAGAAAGTGATTTTTCAGTAGAAGCATATCTTGAGTTACCTAATAATCAACGTACGGTACAGGTCGAAACTTTTGAAAGAGTGTATGAGCATGTTTGGGAAAGGTGGTACAAGCCGTATTGTGAAAAAGATGGCTTTTGGGATGATCAGGATTTGGTGTTTGCGGTCTTAAATGAACCTGAGCTAGATCTGAGCAGGTATCCAGCTGTTTTCTGTGATGAGGCGCAAGACTTCAGTAAATTGGAATTAGATTTGATCCTCCGTTTGTCGCTTTATTCTCAACGCACTATATCACCCCATGAGCTTAAGCGTGTTCCTTTTGCCTTTGCCGGGGATCCTTTCCAGACTTTGAACCCCACAGGATTTGAATGGGAGTCGCTTCAGGCTAATTTTCATGAAAAAATTGTTTCAGGATTAGACAAGTTGTCTATTGGGAAGTTGGAATTCAACTACCAGGAGTTATCGTATAACTACCGCTCAAGCAAATTTATTGTTGGGCTATGTAATCTGTTCCAGCTATTGAGGGGGATTTTATTTGATCAAAAGGGCCTTATGCCTCAGAGAACTTGGTTTGATTCAGAAGGAAGTATGCCGGTGCTGTTTAATGTAAAAGAACCAGTGTGTGAGAAAAAACTGCGTGATCAAGCAGAACTCGTAATCATTCTGCCTTGTCAAGAAGGTGAAGAAGAAGACTATGTTAAACAAGACGAATTCTTGAGAAGTTTGGCAACATCTGAACTTGATATTCGTAACTTTCTCAGCCCAATGCGAGCAAAAGGTTTGGAATTTTCAAGAGTCGTACTTTACAAATTTGGAAATGCTTGCATCAGACAGTACCCTAATCTTTTTGAACCACTCTCAACTACAATAAGTCACTCTGACAATATGGACACATCTTTACCCTTAAAATATTTCTTGAACCGGCTTTATGTCGGTGCCAGCCGAGCAAAAGTGCGACTAATCATTGTCGATGATGATGAGGGAATTACGGCATTATGGGATCATAATGCTATAAAGTCATTTGAAAATCTATTGAAATTGTATCCAAATGGAACCAAACTCGGCTGGAGCCCTTCTGTTATAAATTATGTTCAAAAGGGAGTTGAAGATAACTGGACTCAAGACAGAGATGATCCATTATCGTTAGCTGAAGAGTTTCATGAGTCTGGCCTAACTGAGAAGGATCCTTACAAACTGCGACTGGCTGAAGCGAACTATACTCGGTGTAAACAACCCGCTAATGCAAAACTCTGCAAGGCAGAGAGATACGAAATGGAAAAGCAATTCTCTAAAGCTGGAGAATTATATCTTGAAATACGACGAACAGAAAAAGCCCTGGAATGTTATTGGGTAGCGG
The DNA here is from genome assembly GCA_016932115.1 of Deltaproteobacteria bacterium. Taxonomy (GTDB): domain Bacteria; phylum Desulfobacterota; class DSM-4660; order Desulfatiglandales; family HGW-15; genus JAFGDM01. The sequence goes on from JAFGDM010000251.1 coordinate 3,452, forward strand.
GGGATTTTTCTACAATAGATATTAATATTAATTTTGCCAATACTGCTGAGCAGCGTGCGGCAAGTTTCCATTTAGGTAATCATAGTGAAGCGGAAAGCGAGCATTTTTTGCATTTTTTGCTTGAGCAGCTTAGCGTAACTGATAGTTATAAAATTACATGGGACCCCCAATGGAAGAAAATCCTTGATGAATGTTTGGATTCAATTCTTGAGCTATCTAAAGGAGCTGACTTTACTAAGTTATATACATTGATTAGAGAAATTGACAGGAAGCACCTATCTCCTTCAGACCAATGGAGGTATGCGGAACTTGCCTATTTGGCTAAAGAATATGAACATGCAGTTTCGCTTTGGGAAAGCAGCTCTGCTAAACCGGATAATAAACAGAATTACTGCGTAGCAAAAGCAAATGTATCACCATATCCATTCAACCTGAAGTGGATGGAAAAGATAGAAAACTATAAACAAATTATTTATGATTGGAAAGATAATCAAAAGGTGGGTCTTGATGAAAAAAATGTGGCTATTGTGTCGAAAAGTTTCATTAAGTTGAGAAATTTTGATTACACTTTAATATTCTTTGAGAATTATCCCAATGAAGAATGTCTCAGAGAGACATATAAGGAAATTAAAAAGAATTCCTTGAAGTCGCACCAGGAGACAATTGGACAACTCTTAATTAGCGAGTATGCCAAGAACGGGAAATGGAAAGAAATTGTTGATTTAGTCAACGACAAAAAACTTTCTAAGGCGAGCATGGATATTTTTACTGGAGTGCTGGCATGCGAAATAGCACAATCCAAAAAGTTTCGTCAAACAACGATTGAAAATAAAAATGCCGTAGCTGGACTTCTTAAGAAATTATTTGTCGATACCCCGTGGAAAAATATAGTTCCTATGCGTGTTGCAGGTGCTGCTATTGAAAGTGCATATAAGATCATTGATGCCCTGGAATTTTATGAAGGAGTATGGAAAAACAAAAGAATTCCAGGAAAAAAAGAAGATATTGATTATGCGACTGCACGATGGGTAAAATCGAAACTGCGTTTAGCTGAATTTTTGGAAAATGAAGGTAAGCGGAAAGGAGCTGGAAAACATCGGGCTGAGGCTGAAAACATCTGCCGTACGCGTTTAGACATAAACAAGGAGAAAATCCCAGATGATCCTGATTTTGACATAGACGCAAACCTGATGAAAGAGGTTATTTCAAAGGCGAATATTTCAACTATCCCACAGAAGACTCAAGAAGGGATTATAGCACTTCATCAAACAGGGTGGAAACCTAAAGAAATATCAGAGAGTTTTAACATCGAAGTTAAACTTGTAGAAAAAATAATTCAACAATGAGTGAAGGAGTTGAATTAGTGAAAAGGCTGAACAACGGGGTGAACCCGGAAGTTTGCGTACAGTCCAATGCTTGGATTCCTGCTCGATTTGTAAATGTCAACAATACTAAAAGATATCCACCATTTTGATTGCCAATCGATAATCCTATTCGGTGATTTCATCCTCCTCAATATCTTCGAATATTTTTGTACAACGTTGTCCAAAAGTCAAATGGCCACTTGTCTGTTTATAGAGTGGCTCCCTTTGCGTTGTTTTTCTGTTTGTCCTGGCGTCTATCTCTTCTGAATGAACATTCCTCACACATACTCTTATCCCGACATCGATTACATACCTCGCCAGGTCTGATCTCCGCCATCGTCTTTGCAGTGGCCTCCATGAGCGCTTCCAGCGTCTCGGTCATAGGTTTCCCCCTGAACCATGCCAACCTTCTCAATGTGGCACTACCAATTTGTGATAATTCCGGCGTATATGCCATAGGTTTTCACCTCCTTTCCGTGAATTCTCTTGTAGTTGAACATGCCAGCCCTATATCCCCATAAACTCGATTATCTCATCCAGCAACTCGTTGATGTATTGAAGATCGCCGACTATCGGCCAGGTAATCTTTCCGTCCCCGTGTTCCGGTATTTCCTTGCGCAGGGTCTCCAGTTTGGAGATTGCCGCCTTCAGAGATTCAACATATCGGTCCTCAAGTATCTCACCGGTATGGTCGTCGTAATCGGGGATAGTCACATTTCTTTTCAGTTTCTTGGAATAGTAGGTCTTCATTTTTTGATCCTCCTTTCGGTCGATGGATTTTGGACAGACTCGTCTTGTCCTCGGAGCGTTCCGAGGTAATAAAAGGTGTGGTGATTATGGTTCAGTGAATCCAGATGGTGATAAGGGGGGGTATAATAATGGTCGAGATATGAGAGCGTTACACAAAGTCCGGGTTCAAAATAAACACTCAGAGGTCAGGAAAAGGATACGACCATGGTGGGATGAAAATTGGGGATTTTGATGTGGTGACGGGAAGGGAGCGGGTACAGTCCATTGGATGGGGCGAGAGGGTGGCTATAGTGAAATCACACCTAATGACTTCAAACACTTTGGAGATGGAGCGAACGATGGAAGCATGATCAGCCCAAACCATAATTAACTTGTCGAATACACAAGGGCAGCCATACCAGACCCAATCGCTCGTGCGAGAACACTCTTTATGACAATTGCTTGTGCGCCAGAGGCGCACACTCCGCACTCCAAATGCCCGCCCAAACCCTGTCCTGTCACATTGGCTGATCCAACAACAAACGTGTTTGCGTCCGACACGGCGATTTTCGCGTGCACCATGAAGTTCAATTCTTCACAAACGGAGTAGACTGTAAGCTTCTTCCCGCGGTCCTGCGCTTCCCTCCGTAAGTTCTCTAGGGCCTTACTTTGTAACGAACCAATGTCATCCGCCCGATGCGTTATGACTGTAATCTGCACATTCCTAGACAATGCTCGAACAACAGCTTCTGTAAACCAATTAACACCAGACTCCTCCAGAAACGGCGAGCTAAGGATTAATTCGCGTTTACATGCATCAATAGTCTGGAGGATGGCTTCCCGATAGCTGGACCCCAGAAGGTCCGCATCCGGATGCTGCTTCGGCAACGTCCAGACGACCCTGATATCAGAAGTCTCCTCCTCAGGTTTGCCGCAGAGTCTCTCGAGCATCCGCGCCAGAATTACCCCTGAAACCTTCCCCTCCCTATCCACGACACCCTGTTCCACTAGGGTTGACCACAGTAGCTTCCCGCCACCGCTACCCAGAAGGCTCACTGACCAGGACAGATCAACAGGAGAAATGGTGCTACCTATCTTGGCCCACAGGGCAGCCCCCAGTCGCGCAAGGGATCCTTGGTCCAATTTCTCTTGCAGTCGCCTCAAACCATCCATCCGCGGCCTCTTACAAATCCCAGTAGCCCTTTTTGATCTCTCTTTTTGCGTTGATCCCTTCTTCGGGGAGAATCCCGCCGTACAGAATTGCTCGAGACATCTCACGGTTAAACACCGGGCAGTTGTGCTCCCGATGAAGACATCCTGCACAGCTTCCCCCATCCTCTGCACACAGAGGATCGTAGATACACGAACGGCCAGACTGCAGGGCATCGTCTAGCCATAGCGGCAATCTCTGCTCATAAAGTGTGGTCAGCCCCCCGATCTTCGACTGCGCAAACCGGTTCGCATACAGGACGAAGGACAGCGTTCCGGCCATTAAGTATTCCCCGATGCTTGACGAAGCAAACCCGCTCCACTCGATGCGCTGGAGGAAGACGTGGCTCATGGTGTGAACCAGCATGAACACCGCAGAGGCGCCGCTAGACTCCGGCACCGGTGAGTACAGGATTTCCCTCAAAACAACCCGGTGTAACCAGCCCCAGGATTCAGCCTTCCCGGACGGCGGAGTCCCCCTGACAATCCCATTTCGGCACAGCCAAGTTGCCACGCGCTCGGCATCCAACTCGAACCACAATCCTTCGGTTTCCGTCGGTATCACAAACAGAGGAATTTTTCCTTCCTCGTCTGGCCGGAAGGGATTAAAGACACTGCGAGCAGGGTTCTTCGTAACCCTTGTATAGCCCAAAGCAGACAGGGCTACGGGAAAATCGTTCACCACAGAGACGTCTTTCAGACCAAGACGTTCAAATCCTCGTCTCGCATCTCTCATAAATTCTTCCGCCTGTCCTACCTCACCGAGTTCACGCATACGCTCCGCTACTGTCTGGACTTGCGTCAAGCTTAGGTCGTCACGAAGTGCAACGTGCTCCACCAACTTCCGCGCCGGAGCATCGCCCGTGGCCAACACATCTCCGACTAGACCCTTTACCGTGTCAATGACGCTTTGCCCTGGCGGGTTCGCCATCTTCTCCTTGTATTTTTTTACCAGTGGATGGTCAGGATCCGACTCGGCCAATGCTTCGTACATCTCCTTCATGTCCACTGGGATGCCGTCTCCTCCTCCGCCCCAGCGGGCCCTTTCCTCAACAACCTCAAGCACGCGCTGGTCCAGAACTCCCCAGACCCTCGCCAACAGGAGCGGCAGTGCCTCCCTCGCCTCCATCAAAAGATGCTCTTGCTCTTCCTGAAAGTTGATGAAGGCAACAACATGCGGTATATAAAGTCCTGGCTCGCTCGCCGGGTACAAGCGCATGAACCTCTCGTAGGGGGATCGACCCAACTCTTGCAGGGCCCGCGTGTATTCACACTGGCAAGGGGTCATTCGTGCCTTTTGTAGTTCGCGCCCACACACTCCACAAACCCAGCGGGCTGACTGGGTCCTTCCTGGATCGAAGAACCGCAAGTATTGTGTCTTGTGTTGTGGACACCCGGCTGACGGTGGTGGGACATACATCTGTTGCATTCGCCCGCAGTTGTGGGCTTCCACATACTGGAGCTGCATCAATTGCCCTCCACATTCCGGGCGCGGGCAAACACCAGGCCGCAATCCCCTTCGATTCAGCCTGTCGAAATCGACCACATGCCCGCACTTGCGGCACTCCATGACACGGGGAAAGGGCGTGAAAAGAACCTCCTTTGGCTGTCCAATCCGATACAGCTTCCTCTTCTTCTCATCGCGTGGATCCGGGAACTTTTCCCGAAAAGACTCTCGCTCCCATTGGCTCAAGGCATAACACAAAGTGTCAAACATCGCGGACTTGTTGACCGTTTCCGCAATATCCATGGTGACCTGATCCACAATGCAAAGCCCATAATCATCGTGCTGGAAAACAGCGTCCGGGAGGTACCTGTATAAAAGCTGCGTTTGTCCTCTGGTGAAACGTCGACCCGCCATGATAATCAACCTCCTCCCCGCCTGAACCACTCCAATAAATACGCATCCCTCGACTCCGGGAAGAACGGGATACCTTTGTCGACATCCCGCAGACTCGTCATCGGCTTCGGACGCATTGCATCGGTGAATCTATCCTCTTGGCTTGCTTTCATTGCTGCCAGCAAAGATTCGAACTGCTCTTTCATGGCCTCAGAAAGAGCAACCTCCAAGTCTCGCTCGTACACACCTTTCCCAATTGAGTAGGCTGAACGCAGCAGCTCCTCGATTTCCAACCGGTGAGATTCCAACCAATCCAGCGAGGGACGACGCTTCTTGTAATTGGTCGTGTTGTCTTCCGGCCCAATGCACCCGAACAGCAGTCCGCTAACTACACCAGCAATCGTTCTGTGCACTGCGTACTTGGCAAACCGATTGACCGGAACGGGAGATACCATGCGGTCCAGATGCTGGTGATACTCCCTGAATCGGTGGTAGATGCTCACCGCACGCAGGTTGTAACTCGGCAAAATCACAGCAACCAAACCTACCTTCTTCCGCCCACTTCGGCTAGACGCTTGGATGTATTCCGCAGTCTCTGCCGGGAACTTATCCATCACCATCCAGTTAATTCTTTCAAGGTCCACACCATGGCTAATCATGTTGGTGGCCACAATCGAATCCAAATGCTGTGGATCTTCCCACAACGGCGGCTGGTCCATCCTGTGAATCACCTGCGACACTTCACCGGAATTCGATCTCGATGAAAGATACTCCACATTCAGGTCCCGCATCCCCTGGTACACAGAATGAGCCACACCTTGCAGCATGTCCTTGACTCGCGTCCCGCCAGCAAGACTTCCGACATAGGTAAGCGTTGCGGTGTAGAAAAAAAGCAGGTCGCCTAGCCCATCGAGGTCGCCAGGTGGCAAAGTCGGAATGGCCGCCAACCCCCCGTACGGGTCCCTGAGCATCGAACAAATTGCCTCGTGCAGGATTTTGGTGCACCGCCCCGCGGCCTCTGACGGACTTCCAGATGGGGGTCGAAATGAGACAAAGACGCGGGCGACTTTGGACTTCGTCGGATCGTCCGGATCCCTTTCGAGAGCTGCGTAAAAGGACTCGTGCCTCTTGAACCCTCTCCCGGGAAACCGTCGAGCACCCTTCGTCCCATAGAGGTGACGCACCTGATGCTCAAAACCTTCTATCGTGGCTGTCGCTGCCACAATCTTGGGAGGATACGAACCAACTACCCGCTCGCAGTGCCTCGTCAGCGTTTCGTAGTGCCCAGCAAATGCTCCCAGTTCCTCCTGGAGAAGGTGCAACTCGTCTTGAATATGAAAAGTGGGAGCTGCGTCGTAAGCAACTACAGGTCTACGCGCCTTCTCTTTCACGTCACAGCCCCAAACTTGACAGAACTTTCCGAAACCATAGCCGTGTTTCGGGCACTTCCACCTCGGTCCTGCCCAAAGAATCCCGAACAGCGGCTGGAGGCCCACCGTTGCCATCTTGTCGATGGTTCCCACCAACATGGCAGGAAGATACCGATACACCTCCTCATCGCTCACCATCAGAGGTAACTGGGTCGAACACGCGCTGCAGATGTGCCTCAATCGATGAGCTTCCGGATCTCGAATCACCTGAATCGTTCCCTCGCCTCCACACGCGGGGCAGTCTGGAACGACCCGGAAGATCTCACATGACGCATCATCCGTGTGTTTCCTAAAGAAATCGTCGTCTAGCCGGTTCGGCGTCGTCGTCCCCCCAACGAAGTACCCCAACCGTAACGGGTCCGAGTCTCCTACCGTTTCTCCTAGAAGCGCTTTTCGCTCTTCCTCAGCCTCCCAGATCATCCCCATTGCTCGTTGCAACTGCTGCACACTGAGCATGCGCAGCGGGAACCGAAGCCAAGCTGTCATGCCGAGGCTTTTTCCTCGCAACCGGTCGTACAACATGGCACAACAAACCAGGCCCAAGTATGCTTCCGTCTTACCGCCACCTGTCGGGAACCAGAGCACGTCACCCCATTCAAGGTCCTCCGTCCAGGAATGAGTCATCCCTGGCGGCCACTCTCCCCCAGTAATCCCCTCACGCAGAACAAGAGACGGAAGCTGCGTCACAAGAAATATAATCTGAAACAACCTCCATCGGTCATACCCTTTCGCGAGACGCCCCATGACTCTGTTCATACCGCAGAATGCTCTCAACAAACGTTTGTCGGCAGCCAATGCAGCAACGCCTGCCGCATACCGATTCGCTTCCGAACGGAAACCTTCCAAGTCTCTCCGGCATTCGGCAAGAGCATCGACGTCCAGCCTTAGCTCATTGGTCTCGATGACCTTCTCCCACTGAGTGGCATACGTCTCCATTGCCTTCCAGATTGCCTCCAGCACTTCGAAAGGGGCCTGCTGCAGATCTTCAAATCGAGCTGGCGGATCGCTTTGTGCGGTCAAACGTGGCTGTTCAAACCGCGCCAAAGATCTCGTTTCGATTGTCCTTCGGTCCTCACTGACCTCCACGCTCGTGTTGTGTCCCACACCCCAGACATTGCGGTCATACTGGTAGTCTTCGGGCACCGGCAAGATTTCCACAGGCCGCAAGGCCCCTTGGGCAATCCGCCCGGTCAGTCGTGCATCCGCCAGAATGTTGTAATTGTCTTCCGTACGGGTCCCTCTGGCGGTATTGTTCCGAAGGTAAACACTCACCCGATACAGCCCGTCGACCTGCGGTCTCACGCGTACTTCCACCGACGCATTCAGTAATGGGCGGACTGCCCTGGGCCTCCTCATGCTGTTCTGTAACCACCCCTGAAAGGTCGTCTCGGATTGCAGCTCGGCCACAGGAACTTTGGGGATGCGTTCGAATTCCGGGCGAATATCTGCACTCGCCATCGCTTCGTCCAGAACTCGATCTAACTCCTGCTGAATGGCTCCCTCATCACGCAATCGCCAGGGTCCGCGCCCCCCAATCCGAAATCTAAGCCCCGGAACCACCACATCCCTTCGCTGCGATACCTCAGCGAGCGACATCTCAGCACCCTTAGCGCCCTCTACGTCCCCCTCAATGCCCCCTCCGCCAAGGGACGTCTTCTGTTCTTCTAGTGTCGGAAGATGTTTGGTGTATACCGCAAACTGGGTTCCTACCTCGAGTTCCACATCGCCATTTTCAGGCTCCACTAGGATCTCAAAGCCAAGCGAAGAAGGCGGCCGGCGTGTGTAATCTCGATCCTCCGTCCCCTCAACAGGGCCTCGATTCTCTTCTTCCTCTTTTCGGCTCTGTCCCGCTGCTTCACCTCCCGACCTTTTCTCAAGACCACCCATCGAAACAGTAGTTCCAGATGCCTTCCCTCCAGTGTCATCCACCTCACCGTCGCACTCTTCCTCCAACTCATCCACCTCCTGCCGCCATGGCCCCAAGACACCAAGTTGGCAAACATCTACAGGAGGCTTCGCTATAATTCGCCTCTTCTGTCTACCCGCGAGCCTCTCTTCCAGGAGTCGGATGAAATAGTCGACGATGCCCTTCTCATCCCGGTACTCTGTCGCTGCAGACTTCGCCGTCCCGGGAGATCCCACCTCAGATATGCTTCCAGTTGCGTCACTCATTGTCTATCCTCTAAGCTATTTCGCGGGTACTCACGACCTCGCGCACTTCAACTGCAGCGAACATCTCCCCGATTTCATTTCCCAGTTCACGAGCGGCTCGGATAGCCTTCTCGTATCCATCTCCCTGCACTATTGCCCGCAATAGAGCGTGTAATGCTTTTCCGGCTTTCCTTCTGCGTACTCGTTCCCGTCTGATCACTGACCATGTCGACCGAATGAGCTTGTCGTTTGGATACTTCCCACTCTGCTCCGCGATGAGTTTCATGTCTTCATATTTCTGTGGCGCAAGGTTCTCGAGCTCTCCTCCCCGATACCACTGCACCACAGCTCCGTAATCCACCTGCAAGCCTTTCGATACCAATTCACGGAAAAGCTCCGTCTTGTTCCCACCATGTCTTCGGAGGGCGTCCACCTTGGCTATCTCCCAGAGAGCCAGAGTTGCCGTGTAGTACGGACTCTCTTTTGCATGCAGAGATTCCAAGACCCGATCGTAAAGCCGCTCGTACACGCCGTCCACCATTCCCACGACCCGCATCCCGGCCAGCAATTTCGAAACCTCATGCCGTTCGATCTGCTCGGTGCCTGGGTGGTAGACATCAACACGTTGCCAATCCCAATACCCTACGCATGCGCCATCATAGAACACCACTTCGATACGCTTGCCTCCATCCTGGTGCTGTCCGTCTCTTGCCTCTCTCTCGTCCTCAATGTCCTCTCCCCAGTCCTGCGGTATGCCGGAGTCTGAAAGACGCTTCAGATCGAGATAGGTCGGATCAACCAGCGGCTTTCGAACCTTGCTCACCCGGTTCTTCACCTCGCCGGCTATCGTCACTTTCGGTCTCGGTGAAATTCGGCACTCACCGCCACTGAAGGCTTGGAACCCAATGGATTCCAGTACTCCACAACGAAAACTGTCTTGTTGAAGGGTTTCCGCAAACCGGTACATGTGACCTTGGACTGCTTCGTCCACATCCAACTCGTACGGGTACGCCAAAACCTCTGTCGTGTGACAGGGGTAGAGATCCAAGTGCCTCAACATCCCCGCCCGAAAGCCCAGCAGCAGGGTCCTTTTTCCCTCTTCCCGTGCCAGGCATCTGGCTTCGCCCTTTCCGGATACAACTTCGACGCGATCCTCATGCAGGGCATCAAACCAACTGTCCACGATGTAACCCAACTGCATACTCAGGAGCGCAACCTCCCGTTCCGATGGGACCACCACGCGCAAGACATGCCCCCCATCTAGGTTTGCCTGCACCCTCTCAGCAACTCCCCAGAACTTCTGTGGCTCTTGTCTTTCCTGAAGGAGTTGGTAGGCCTTTTCCAGACCATCCAAAATTGCCTTCCAGCGAGCCTCTATGGCGACTTCTTGCGGCCAGCTCTCCTTCAATCGCACCAATCGCTTCCTTATCGGAATTGCCCCCCAGACGTAAGCTGCCGAATCCTCCAACTGCGAAAGGGGGACCGCTAGTTGACGCAGTCGGTGATAGATTGCCCAAGCCGACCAGAGGGGAGGGAACTCCTTCTGGGATTCCCTTTGACTCAACCCCAAAAGTTCGTGGACTTCTGCCATGCACTTGTCGACAACCGGATCGTCGCACACCCATAACAATCGTTCCGTTACATCCCGGCACGCGACGTCCTTCTCGATAATGAATTCAGCCACAATCTCTTGCGCTGCTGGGTCCCACAGCCAAGCACTCGCGTCTTTGGGATACCCCAGAACCGCGAGGTCTCGTTCCCCAAGAGGGGGTGCCACGATGACCTGAATTGGAACGCTCTTCATTCCTTCGAGAACGGACGGTGTGTGCATCCAGGTACGAGGGTGCATCCCGTCCACGATGACCGCCCCGATCTTCCTGCCTTCGATTCCGTGCGTGACCCAACCAACGTTCGCGACTAAAACTCTCGGTTTTGTGCTGCGTTGAGACTGGTATCGTGAGAAGCTCTCTACCGGCCAGAGTTGATCCAGGCGAATGGAATTCGCTCCTTTGCCAAGCTGAATTCTTCGAAGTTTTTCGATCGACGCACCAACCGCGTTGGTCACAAGAAGAAGGTCGCCACGAAGTACGGGACCCATTGCTTCTCGCGCGACTTGAACCGCCCCGCTTGAATGAAGAAAATCTGAGATCAAGATCCCCGATAACAGCACCCAAGCGAGATTTTCACCGGGGAATGGTGTCATGAAAATGATGCGTCGGGGAAATCTCCGAGAGAAGGGTACAACGCGGGCGGCCATGAACGCGCTGGCACGCTCATGGGGAGGGATACTCTTCGGAAGGACAGATCGGATCAGCAAGCCGTGACCAACGGTTCCTGGGCTCTCAGCATGCTTCCTTAAGGCTTCCTCCCACATTGAATACAAGTCCTCCTGGCACCCAATTTCGAGAGATTCTCGAGATAGTTATCATCCATGCTTTCTGGCGTGAGATTGCGAACTGCATGGTCCAGCGCCATGCCGACAGCGAGAATGTTTTTCTCCTCTTCCGAATCGCCTGCGTAAACGATCCTTGCCATGGAGCTTTTTGCTGCGCGCCGCTTGACACATTCCAAGACCAGATCGTGTAATAACCCCCGACCATCCCTCTTGGTCAGGTCAGAGCTACTTTCGGCTCTCGCAACAACCAGCGCCTCAACAATGAAACCTCCCGAAATTAGTGCCCTTGCTAATGATTTCCAAGCACGCAGCGAGCGGTTATGAAAAGTCAGGACCAAGCACCCCGAGTCTTTAAGTGTCCGGCCACTTTCCTTGAGACAGTCGCCGATCGCGCTCTCGTAAAAACCCGCACCGTTGCCTCTCTGCGAGTTCGGAACCGCTTCCCTGGATTCATCCACCTCTCCAATGTCTCGGTATTGGGAAAGCCAGAAGTGGAAAAGACGCGCTAGCTCTCCATATTGAACGTCATCGAAATAGGGTGGATCTGTCAGGACGACGTCAATTGAGCCGCTTCTCAAACCTTGCGACCGGCTGTCCCCCGTAGCGATCCGAACACCTTGTCTTGCTTTTCCACGCCTCTTCCTATTCACAAGGTGTACCGCTACTGCACCCTCAGGAACCTTCTCCTGTGCCCAGTTCAGGGCTTTCAAAGCACTCTTCAGCCGGCTAAGCAATGTCCCTCGTCCGAGAGGCGCCAAAAGGTTAGTCTCTGCGGCCAGGGTCGTGTGGGCATACCGGTGATTGGCCACTCCCTCATAGGCCTTCGCGTAGAACCTGTCCCAACGACTCAGGAACGCCGGCATCTCTCCCGCACCCATCACTGCCAAGGCCATTCGATCCCGGCAACCTTCCGAGACGTTCATCGCCATAATCGTTGACAAGGCATGTATAATCACTGCGGCTTGACGAGAGGTATAAAGATCCCCCCAGAACCGAAACCCTGCTTGCAGCAAGCGCCTTGTTTCCACCCCGTCCGGGATGGGGACGCGGAACTCCGGCATGGCATCGCTTGCAGAAACGAAATCTACTGGATCATGCGCCTCCACCTCACGAAGAACCGCCCGCAATTGCCCTCGTTTCTCGATCGGTTCCTGCACGAGAACTGGCCTCCACTCATCGTCCTCACCGTAATAGGACTTCTGGCCACCCGCACTCGAGCAGTGAGGGCATACGACGATTCTCTTCCTCTCCCTTGTTGGCGCCTTCCAGCCACACGCACTGCATGAGAAGGTTTTCCGGCTCAGATCCCCTCTCTCAACGTTTCCGCAAGCGCTGCACCCATAGAATGCCTGCGCCTCCGTCACACCCCGAGATGCCACGGAAAACATTACATTTGGGAAGAGGAATACATCATGACTGCAACTCTGGCATTTCCCCCTTCGAACCCGCAGCACATGGGTCAGCTCTCTACCATCCCTGCGACGAAACGAACTGCGCAGTGCATCGAGGTCTTTGAGCAGGGCGACGCTGGCAGTCTCCATTTCCTCCACCGCTGGCTTCGACAATCCCGTCGCGAGACAAAAAGTCGGCCAGGGATACAGGTCCTGAGCATAGACCGAAAGCCCCCGTGCAGCCGCCTCGAACGCAACCGTTCCCCCGCCGCTGAACGGGTCTGACACATACATCCCTTCGGCACCAAACGAATCCGAGCTCGCATCCAGAAGAGCACCGATCAATGCGTGTGGACGCCTGGCCCACCAACGATAAAGGGAGATGACCGGGCTGTACTGATTTCGAGCCTTCTGCTGCATTGCCACGACAGCGTTCACGGATGGCCAGTCCACTCTTTCCAGTATGGATCTCGTGGCCCGTATCATCTTCCTGTCCGAAGTCATGTCCTCCTTACCCCCTTCGGGCAAACCATAACCCGGCTCAAAAACGAACGATTCTCAATTATTCCCTTCAACACAGCCTATCTTACCTGATGATCCTCTTTGGGCATAGTACAAAACCCCAGTCCCTTCCCTCTCTCAACCTCCCGTCAAACCCACCACCACCGTTCAGGTGGACGGTGGAGAACGTCTTCTCCGCGGCAAAGAGAATCTCTCTGTATTGGCCGCAGGTCGCCACATGTCGAGCGATGGCGTCCTCAGACCGCGCACAGGTGGCGTTGACGAACGACTTCGGGCGTTTCTGTGCCTTCAGGACTCGAGGCTGGCCTGATGGTCTACCCACCATGTAGTCGACGAGAGCGTTGATCGAGATACACGGAGTGGGGCGTTCGAGGAGCTTAGATGCAGTCCGCATGCGCTTATCCCTCCGGGGGGTGAGGATCTTTTCCCAAGGTGTGTTCGGTCTGAATCTGTCCTTCCTGCTTGTGGATGACAACGCCATCATCATCTCTTTGAAACTGACCAGCTCTTTATCGTGGAGTTTTTCTGCCATCAAATGTCCTTATCTGTGCACCTTAATTGTCGCCCGTCTTATCCCTCCTTGGATATGAGAGTGGTTGCCCGGGCGTATTGTGCCTCGCCTAACCCTCTGTAAACAAATAGAAAAGCCGAATGGAATGATACCAAATCGGCTTTATCTGTCAAGAATTATATCTTTTTTAACCTTTTTTGTAAAATTTGAATCAGTTTCGACTATTTATTTTCGGGCATTACATTCTGCCAATAGTGGGAGGTTGCCCGGATACAGGAGGCCGGGCAACATGCCCGGTGGGAGTTTGGGCAATTCCGTGGTATTTTTGCCCTTGATGCCCTGAGTGGGATAGGGCCTTCAATAAACACACTCACCCTGTATCAACAAAAATCTCGAAGCGATTCGAGAAAAATTTCATTTTCGTTCTGAAAAATTTCGAGTCTCTTTAAGATGAAAATCAATAATGCCGATTGCACGCATGGGGATGTGTGGTTTGTGCTTTTGTGGTTTGTAACTGCCAATGTGTTTGACAGAGAAAGATTCAATTTTTTATTATTGCGCGTAGTGTGAATAATTAAGGACTTGAGGTGTGTTGTTGATATGGCAACCCATTGGAATGTTAAAGAAAAACACAGACCAATATAAACGAAAGTGCCTTGGCCAAAATTCAAAACAGGTGGGGAAATTCAAGCGAGTCCAAATAATTGAGAAGATGAACTTTATCAGAAACTTAAGGTTAGAAAAGAGGGAATATGGCTAAGAAAGCATACACTGTTCAA
>JAFGDM010000252.1 GCA_016932115.1 Deltaproteobacteria bacterium
GACTGATTTTTACCGATTTGACTTTTCCTTCTCTTTCTGCTACAAGCTCTAACTTTTTTGGAGGTGATCGCTATGATGATTACTGTCACATTCCGCCGCATGGAAACCACCGAAAGTCTCAGAGCATATGCGGAGGAAAAACTCTCCAAGCTTAAGAAATATTTGGACACCCCTTTGGAAGCCCATGTTGTTCTCGAAGTGGAAAAGTTCCGGCATATTGCCGATGTAACTCTGAATGTTGACGGCGCTAGGATAAAAGCGGTAGAAGAAACAGAGGATATGTATTCCGCAATCGACCAGGTAATGGATAAGATTGAGATTCAAGTTAAAAAGCTCAGGGCCAAGGTTAAAAACCGAAGAACGGACAGCATTAAAGGCGAGGAAGCCCTTGCCGGCGAGGCCTTGGCGGAGACGCTGGAAAATACTTTCGACGAACCGACGATCCGTGTTGAAAAGCTTGCGGCAAAACCCATGGATCCAGAGGAAGCGGCCATGCAACTTAATGCGTCCAGACAAGATTTTCTAGTCTTCAGGAATGCGCGGACCCGGGAGACCAACGTCATCTATAAACGCAAAGACGGCGATATAGGACTCATTGAGCCGGCAGGTTGATCCTTAAATTTTTGAATTCAGACTCTATATGCAATGAAACTATCTGAGATTTTTCAAGAAGACACGGTTCTTCCCGATCTAAAGGCCAAGGATAAAAAGGGAGTGCTTGAAGAGCTGGTCGAGCCTGTGGTTCAGCATGAGCCGCACCTTGACAGGAATGCCTTAATCCATGTTCTTGTTGAAAGAGAGCGTCTTGGAAGCACCGGGATAGGCAATGGGGTGGCCATACCCCATGGAAAGATTTCCGGAATCAGCCAACCCCGCATCGCATTCGGGAGGAGCGCAAAAGGGCTTGATTTTGAATCCATGGATGGAGAGCCGACCCACCTTTTCTTTCTTCTTCTGGCACCTGAGAATTCCACCAGCCTCCATCTACAGGCTCTTGCCCGAATCGCCAAGATCCTGAAAAACAGCGCTTTCAGGAAAGATCTGCTGGAAGCGACCGGAAGGAACGAAATTTACCGTAAGATCATCCAGAACGATGAGGAGTTCTGATGATAGGCTTATTAATTGTGTCACATTGCAATTTAGGAAGGGAGTTGCTGAACGCAGCGGAATTCATCGTGGGCAAGATCGACTGCTCCGATGCCATGGCGATTACTGAAACCACGGGAACTGAAAAGTTGATCCATGCCATTAAGGCAAAAGTCAATGCTATTGATACCGGCGACGGGGTCATTATTCTCACGGATATGTTTGGAGGCACCCCTTCCAATCTGAGTCTTTCTTTTTTGAAGGAGGGCAAAATCGAGGTTCTCACGGGTGTGAATCTTCCCATGATCATCTCCATCATTCAGAACCGCACGAGAGATAAACTCAACGTTCTTGCGGAAAAAGCCTTGGAAGCTGCAAAGGCGGGGATTTCCTTGGCGAGCAAGTTGTTGGAATCGGCATGATCTCCCTACTCAGGATCACGGCCGAGAACTATGAAGACCACCTGGAAAGAATTGTCGAAATCGAGACCCTATCATTTTCGAGCCCCTGGTCTAGAGCAGGTTTTATTCGGGAGGTTAAGAATCCTTTGTCCACAATCTGGGCCGCCTCGATTGACGGAAGCCTTTTAGGGTTTATTTGTTATTGGGTTCTGGACTTCGAGATCCATCTTCTGGATCTTGCCGTCCACCCGAAAGAGAGACGAAAGGGCGTGGGCCGTTTCTTGCTTGGTCACATGATCAAAGAAGCCGTTTCAAAAGCACTTGAGTCCATCTGGCTTGAAGTAAGGGTTTCGAATGAAGGCGCTGTCAAACTCTACCAAGAGTTGGGATTTGAACAAGCGGGAATTCGATTTAAATACTACGATGACACAGGGGAGGATGCGCTCGTCATGCGTCTGGGTTTTTCAGGCAGTCTGCCCGTTCTTAACTGCAGTAATGTCGGAGGCCGTTTTTGAATCAAAGGAAACCCTTCATGGCCGGAAACTGGAAAATGAACCTCAATCGCGAGGAATCGGTGGCCCTTGTCACAGCTATTGCCGAAGAAGCGCCTGACCCGGAGCGCGTGGATGTTTTGGTCGCCCCTCCCTTTACATCTATTGCTACGGTGAGAGAAGCCATCGGCAATAAACCGATTTTCTTGGCCGCTCAAAATATGCACTGGGAATCTCAAGGAGCCTACACGGGCGAGGTATCCCCTACTATGCTTCTTGAAGTAGGCTGCACCCATGTAATCCTCGGGCACTCGGAGAGAAGGAGTCTTTTCGGAGAAACGGATGGAATGATTGATCGAAAAGCGAATTCCGCTTGCAACTTCGGGCTTACTCCCATTGTTTGCATCGGCGAGAGCTTGGAAGAAAGGGAGCAGGAACGGACAAGTGAGGTCATCGCGGCGCAACTCCAGGGATCCCTGAGGAGCTTCAGACGTCAAAAGGTGCTGCCTCCGGTGGTCATTGTAGCCTATGAACCGGTGTGGGCCATTGGAACAGGCAAGACAGCCACGCCGGAACAGGCCCAGGAAGTCCATAATCAAATCCGGCAATGGCTTGCGGCGCAGTTCGACGGGAATACAGCCGAGAAAGTCAGGATTCTCTACGGCGGGAGCGTTAAACCGGACAATGTCAAAGAACTCATGTCCATGCCGGATGTGGACGGTGCCCTCGTGGGCGGGGCCAGTTTGAAGGCAAGTTCTTTTCTCCCTATCCTGCGGTTTTATTTGTGACGACTTCTTATGAAGCTATGAATTTTAGTTGCATTCCTGAGTTTTTTTGTTAACATTTGCTATTTTGTAGCTTGAAGCGGGTAAATTTATATGAGACTGATTGTTGTGTTTATTCATCTTGCGGTCTGCATCGCTCTGATCATGATTGTGTTACTCCAGAAGGGCAAAGGGGCGAACATGGGGGCTGCTTTCGGAGGATCAAGCCAGACCGTTTTCGGAAGCGCCGGCGCGAGTTCTTTTCTGCAGAAGATAACGGTAGCTGCCGCAGTGATCTTTATGCTTACGTCTCTGACCCTGGCGCTTCTTTTTGGTAGAGGTGTATCTACTTCGGTCATGAGGGGCGTATCACCCCCCATCGAGGCACCTTTAACCCAGCAGACAGAAAGCGCTTCACCTGAAGCAACCCCTTCAGGAGCGCCTGCTCCCGCTGAGGCTGCAAAGGATTAGAGGTTTGTGCGATTTTCCATCATCCCTCTTGAAAGTGGGGGGAAAGGCTGCGTGGGAAGCAGAGTGCATAGATCGTGCGGAAGTGGTGGAATTTGGTAGACACGCCATCTTGAGGGGGTGGTGGGCAAAACCCGTGCGGGTTCAAGTCCCGCCTTCCGCACCACCAATAAAATCATATATTTAAGTATGTTAACGTAGCCGGGCAATCCAGAATTCAATCATTGTGACCAAGATTGTGCCCATCTGGATTGCCTTTCTTGTCTGCACACCCTGCAAAAATCTCTTCCAGGGCCGATCTTTATTATAGCCCATACCGTGTGAGATAAAGTGGACGCTGAATTCACTAAAGTATCTTCCTCTTTCAGTTCTTCTTATGAACTCATCCGCCTATCCCTTTGAATGTATGCTGGAATCAGGACAGTCAACGTTCTGGCATCATTAATGCTGTAAGCAGGCGGTGATTCTATTAACAAATTTAAATCAATCATTTCAAGGAGGCTGTAAGATGAAGAAAAGAATCGGCGTTGTAGTGGTTGCAGCGATGATAGCCAGTCTTGCCCTGTCCGTACCGGCTATGGCACAAACCAAAAGCAAGACTCAAACCAGAATAATGACCAGCACCCCTACTCAGTCCAAGAAAGGCAATGTAAATCAGACTGGGACGGCCACGAGCAACAATGGTGCTACCACACCCAGCCCATTATCGAAAGGCAAGTAACAAAACATGCAGGATGCAAGGGCAGGGTTAACTTTCCGTCGCTTTGCCCTTCACCGGGAGGAGCCATGCATTAGATGACTCTATTTGTGACTAAAGTCCTCGGGAATCCGTATACCGGTTATAGAAAATTACTTTGGGCAGATGCAGAGTTGTTGTATAGTGGCTCAAAACAAGGGACTCAAATTTGGGAAAGGGAGATGATGAAATGAAAAAGCTTTTAATTACGGTCTTGTTGCTCGCATTAACATCAGGAGTAGCCTTTGCTTCAGGAGACAAAAATCATGGAACAACGGGAAAGGGAACAATCTCAACGGGTTCAAGTGCTCAAGGTAGCGCATCCCAGCCGCGTACTGGTCGATAATCCAGGCAGATAATCGGGTCGGGATGGCTAATTCGGGGGGGGTCAAGATGCCCCCCCTTTAAAGTGCTCACCAATTTCCTCCAAGGACTATGACAACACAGCTATCTGATCCTTCGCCTGCTGTTTTGATTCTGTCATTGGTTCGCGGTGCATTGTCCAAGTTGTGGTCCTGTTTGAGGATGCTTTTCAAGCGCGCCTAAAAAAAATCACAGCAAAATGCATTTTTTTCGCTTTTTGTGTCACTCAGGCGCACTTGAAA
Source organism: Deltaproteobacteria bacterium (assembly GCA_016932115.1). Lineage (GTDB taxonomy): Bacteria > Desulfobacterota > DSM-4660 > Desulfatiglandales > HGW-15 > JAFGDM01. Next base: position 4,552 of record JAFGDM010000252.1, read on the forward strand.
GACAATATATATAGCCAATGCGTGATGCTGTTGTAAATAGAGTTCAAAAAATAGTTGATCCTAATAGTGCCTCGACTACAGGCCGAGCATGAGATAGCCGCCTGTAGAAGCCTTTTCTGGATAGCCCAGTGAGCTGTGAATACTACTCCATTGAGGTCTGCCCTTCGACGCTCATGAGATTTGACCCATTATGTAAAGCTTTACATAATGGGTCAACTTCGATGAACGGCGGGGATAAAGCCATTGTAGCCGATGCGGGTGGTTTATCTGTAAGACCTGTGGGGAGTGCGGATGTAACGAACTGAGGCCGCAAAGCCGAGAGGAAGAGGAAGATGAGTTTTAACCAGCGCACGGGCTAGGTAACCTAGGGCCGAAAAGGTGTGAACCCTGCCCGTGACTAACCTTCAGGAAGAAGAAAAAAGATCGAGATCAGCCTGAACTGCAGATGGTTAATTAGAACGTGAGTAATCGGAATCGACTCTGAATCTTATAAATTGATTTGTCGCCTCTAAGACCGTTATGGTGAAACGCTTGAAGACAATAACCTGGGATTCACTAAGGTCATAGCGTAATTCCTGAAAGAATGCTGGGCGTGCAAAATCCTGTTTGTACTCACGATAAGACATATGAATAGTACTCCCTGACCTGCCGGTGTAGATAAGGTCTTCTTGGAAGGAGTCAGGTGTGTACCGATGGACGTTAGGTGTAAGGCAGCCTCCAGACATTAGTGTCATCTCTTTAGAGGAAATCATTGGGTCCCCTATGTTCGTTGATTTCTCTCTGCCGATAATGTAGTTTTTATCGTGATGGGTTGTGGGTGCGCAACCTAGAACAGATGCTAGAAAAGATAAAAACAAGACTGCCGCTGCGTATGCCAATTTTTTGTTCATAGCAGGCTCCTTGTTAAGGTGGATGGGATGATGGAGGCTCGCTTCTAGGGTGGCTATATGTTAAGCGGTTTGGGAGTTTTGTGTCAACAGAAAATGTGCGAATCATAAAATGGACCCCTGAGATAGAGGCGCTGTGACTTTCAGTTTGTCTATATCTTCGCCGTTATAGAATGCAGAGTAAGCTAGATCAGAAATACTACAGACCTGACTTGCCTTTTATCGAACCTTTCCATTCCATCTTGGCCACAAAGGAATCCCGCCAACCTTCAGTTGATTTATACGAAAAATGGTAAAGTCTTACATTGGCTTCATCGTCAGTTCTTGCAGTACGCTATCTTTCACTCCAAAGATCTTATGAAGGGGGACGTTGTTTCTTATTGTACTTGACAAGTCTGCTCGAATTCTATATTGGTCTTTTATGCC
>JAFGDM010000036.1 GCA_016932115.1 Deltaproteobacteria bacterium
CACCCCGACCCTTGCCCTCCCCCATCAAGGGGGGGGGTTCTTGGAGTCAAGATGCTCGGTTGATGAAGAAAAGGTTACTTCTTGTATGCCTCGATAACCCAGGGCGGTATCTTGTACGGGACGATGCCCTTGTAGGTGAGTTCAGGCGCTTCCGGGGTTGCCTTCCATTGATTTGGCCAGACGCCTTTCAGTTCACCTTCCTGCCATTGGACTCCGACGCTGGTCACGTACCCTGGACCCCATGCGATTTCATGAAGGGGACGCCCTTCTGCATCCTTCAAGTATGCTACGGTTCCGGCGGAGGCCATGTATTTCGAATTTTCAATATAAGCCACTAGCTTGTCGGCATCGAGAGTTCCGGTTTTTTCGATAGCCGGCGCAAGGTTGTACTTGATAGCGTCGTAAGTGCCTGCATTGTAGGTAGGTGTCTCACCGAATCTTTTAATGTAAGTATCCACGAAGGGCTTTGTCAGTTCGTTGAACTCCACGCCCCGGGCATAAGTGTTTAAGGTCATCACATAGTTGCCCATTCCCTGTGTGGCCTGCATGAAACCGTCTTTTTGGGCCTCCACATTGATGCCCACCTGCACAGCCGGGATCTTGAGCTCTCCGGCCTGTCTCGCAAAGGTAATGCCGACGGCTGCAGAAAAAATCGTGAAAACAATGTGAGCCCCTGAACGCTGGATAGCGGAGAGCTCAGCCGCAACATCCGTAGCCACCGGAGAGGGCTGCCAAACGCCTGCCATCTCCATGCCCATCTTGGGAATCGTCGCTTCCGCGGCCTTGATCATCCCCTCAGTCCACATCGCCTTTTCTCCGACCACGGCGATCTTGATCTGGGGCAAATTTAAGGATTTTTTAAGTATGGCTCCTACGGTGGCCAGGTGGATGAAGCTCGTTCTTCCCAGGAACGTGGACTTGATGGGTGTTTGCCGGAACCAGTATTTGTACTTATTGTAGTCCTTGCCCACCCTTAGACAAAGCTCATCAGTCGCCGCACCGCAGCCGATAAAGATCTTCTTGTAATCCATGGCAATGTCCTGCATGGCCATGACCGCCTCTGTCCTGAACCCGCCGACCACGAAATCCACCTTGCTCTGAGTCATCAAGCGCTCCATGGCATTGGCCGCGTCCGTAACGTTGGTAATTTCGTTGGAGTCGGCCTTGACCAGCTCGATCTTCATTTTCTTTTTGCCGACCTTGACGCCTCCCCTGGCATTAATCTCCTCCGCGGCCATTGTGGCTCCATTCCAATGCGCCTTGCCCTGCATGAAATTCATGGGGCCGATGACACCGATTTTGATCACATCGGCCGCCCAAACAGGAAGTGCTGTGACCAGAACAAGGCAGAGGGCCGCCGTCATCATCCATCCGGTCTTAAATTTTCTCATAGATTTTGCCTCCTTTCAGTAGTTTGAGGTTTGATTGAATGCCGACAAAAGCCTTATGCCCGTATCACCCATAGAACACAGGGCGATTACCCAAACCATCAAAAGATAAAAATGTATAAATTCAAAGGGACCATAAAATCAGACTGGAAGGTTCTCTTTTAACTTGGCTTTCCTTGTACGCTTCGCCAAACTCTCCAAACCCATCACTTGTTTTTGAAGAAACCGGTCCAGGAATTTGAAATAGCGCATCCGCAGTTCCAACAGAGATTTCAATTCCAGGAACTTATTCCGTTGCTGTAGAATTTTTTTGTTTACAGTGGAAGGGGGGAGAAAAAAACGATCCTCGATCTCTTTGATCACAAGAAGGGGTTCGACAAAGCTTTCATCAGGCTCGGATGCGTTTTCCCCATTTTTTCTGAATTTTGCAATGAACTCTTCGCGAACATAATAATGGGTCGTCTCTTTTGGGACATGAGTTCGCCTCGAGAGTTCGCTCATCTTCATTTTGGCTCCACTGATACAGGCGAGAAACGACGGAGAAATACCGGATGATATGGATTTTAATTATCGGATGCCATTTTATATGTCAACAAAAAAACTTAGATCCTCTCTACTATTTAGAGTTTGAAAAATGTCGGAAGCATCAAGTATGGAGCTCGCGCGAGAATTATCAAAAGTATTTCTTCTCTTTCCACTCACCGATCAAAAGCGGAATGAAGGTTTCCAGGTCCTCGACTATGCCATAATGGGCCACTTGAAAGATGGGGGCACGGGGATCGCGATTAATCGCTACAATGGTCTGCGCACCTCTCATGCCTGAGAGATGCTGGAAGGCCCCGGAGATTCCGCAAGCGATGTAAAGCCTTGGAGACACGGTTTGCCCGGTAGTCCCGATCTGCTGCCTACGTTCAAACCACCCCAGGTCGCAAGCCGAGCGCGACGCCCCTATGGCTGACCCCGGAAAGATAGCTGCAAGCCGTTTTATGAGGGAGATGTTCCCCTTTTTACCGATGCCTCTTCCCGCAGATACGATGACCTCCGCATCCCTCAGGGCACTGTCCCGCTGAACTGGTTCTGAAATCCCAAGGGTCAGTGACGAAACGTCGCTGAAAGCCGCACGCTTCATTGTCACACTGCCGGCAGGGCCGGACGTTTCTTCACACGGGTGAAATGCCCCTGGAAGAACAGTTACCACCACACGAGGAGTTTTCGGCACAATCTCTTCTATGAATCTTCCGGAATGAATAGGCCGGCTCAGTGAACCATCACAGGCAGATTCTACCCCCGTAATGCACGCCGCCTTGAGCATTACGGCAAGCCTCGGTGCCAGGTCATATCCCATGGATGTGTGAGGCAAACACACCCAGGCCGCAGCCTCCTGCTGCAGGATCTCCTCGATTGCGTGACTGTAACTCAGGGGGTTGTAATGCTCCAGGTAGCGGCCGAACAAAACAATAGTATCACACCCGGACTTTTGTGAGATCTCCCTTGCCTGTCCCTCTATGTTATTCCCGAGCAGGAGAAAAACCGTTTTCCCCCTTTTTCCGATGACACCTGCAAAACTCAAGAGCTCATAGGTTTCCTGCGTGATCAAACCCTTTCTTATCTCAGCAATCATGTAGATGTTACGCTTTTCCATAGCCACTCAGTAAAGAAGGGACTTCTCATGCAGGATCTTGATAAGCCGGCGCGCCTTCTCTCGAGGGGACCCCTCGATGAAAACCCCTTGGGAGGCGGTCTTGGGGATCCGCACCCCAAGACAGGAGTCCCTCGGCTCCGGGATTCCGAGATCCTCGGCCCTGATGAGCTCCTGAGGATAGGTCCGTGCTCGCATCACCTTGGAAAAGGACGGGTATCTGGGAAAGTTGATCCCGGATTGGATGGTGAGCACTGCGGGCATTTTGAGTTGTAGGCTCTCTCTGCGTCCCCCCTCAATTTCTCTTTCTGCCATGATCTCCGCCCGCTCAAGCCGGATCTGCTCCTTGATAACCGACGTTGCGCAGGGAAGATCCAGGAGCGCGGCGATGAGCTGGCCGGTTTGAGAGGCCATGGTATCTTCGGCCATGACACCGGTCATGATCAGGTCGTATTTCCTGGCCCGGGCAAACACTGCAATCAGGGATGCGACGGTGAAAGGGCTCATGTAGGCGCCTTCTCTATCTAAAATGTGAATCCCGTGGTCCGCCCCCATCCCCATGGCCCGCTGCACATTGAAGCTCACACGCTCGGGGCCTACGGAGAGTGCGTCCACCAGGGTTCCGGACAGGCTTTCTTTGATAAGCAGAGCTTCTTCAACAGCGAACTCGTCGAAACGGTTCATCCTGAAC
>JAFGDM010000253.1 GCA_016932115.1 Deltaproteobacteria bacterium
CTGCGGCGTACTTCTATGTACGCCTCATTCCTCAAGATTCGCGCGCCTTGCATCCGGAGCTTTTTACTGTGCCGTCCCGATTGACGAATTTTTACGAAGTCATCAAGGTTGATCAAAGACCATGATCTCATATCTTATTTTGAAACCATTCCCTTTCCCTTCGCTGAGCAAACCACCCCCTCTCCTTTGACTTTATACGAATAATCGGACACTATTTAGGAAACCCCGTTTTGTCAAGCCCTTGGCGAAAAAACCCAACGCCCGTTTCTGCTCTCCGTCATCCTCTAAAAACTTCATGTTTGGATTCCCGCTCAGATCAAACCAGTCGCCTCAGCGTCCGGCGGCTTGGATGTCTCCGATCTCCGCCCTTTGCTTTTTCCCTTCCTCACCTTTTCCTTGATCCTCTGGATGTGCCCTCGCCCCAGGCCCTTGACTTCACACCCCAACTCAAAATATCTTTCGATCTTGCGATCATCCAGAATTCCGAAGCAGTCGATCACCGCCACAGGCCCTCCCGTCATGCCTACAAGTTCGTCGGGATCTATTCCGAGGTAGGGTTTGTGACGCACTGCAAAGACAACCACGTCGGCCCCTTTCAAAGCCGTTGCCAAGTCGGAGACCATTTGGAACCCGTTTAGGTGCTCCTGATTGCGAAAGAACCTGGCCCAGCTCGTTCCCGCAGCGGGATAAGCGTCCTGTTTTTCCAATTCCCACCAGTGCTGAACGTAAGGGTCATGGGCCTTAACCTCAGCGCCCATTTCCGTAAGCTTGCGCACGATGATCTCGGAGCCGCTGTAGCGCGTGTCTCCCACGTCCTCGCGGTAGGACGCTCCGAGAACCGTAACCTGGGAGGCGGCAACAATGCGGCCCATGTTCCTGAGGGCATCCCTGACAAGCTGGGCCGCCCTGAGTCCCCTTGTGTCGTTGATATTGATCGCCTGGGGGGTAATCTTAAAAATATCGCTTTCAAAGCCGAGAAGGTGTTTGTAGGACCAAAGACCCAGGCCTCCGTCTTTGGGAAGGCAGTAGCCTCCAATGCCCGGCCCTGGAAAAATAATGTTGTTGTGAGTGGGACGAACCTTTATGGCGTCAATCACTTTAATCAGGTCCACCCCGTTGGTCTCGGCAAATAAGCTCCACTCATCAAGAAAAGCGAGGATGGTGGCCCGGTAACTATTCTCCACAATTTTACAGGTTTCGCTTTCCAAAGGTCTATCCAGTACCGTAAGCGGATATTTTTCCACATTCAGAACCTCTGAAAGGAACCTCACCACCCTATTTTTGCTTTCTTCGTTGATTCCGCTGCAAACCCGCCAGAAGTCCCTAACCGATTTGACGTAATCCCTCCCCGGCATCACTCTTTCAAAACTGTGCGCCAGTAAGGGCTCCTGCTCCAAGCCTCTTTTCCTGAAGGCTTTCTTAATAAGGGGGTAGGCCACATATTCCGTGGTTCCAGGGGGCACGGTCGTCTCGATAAGGATCAAGCAATCGGGGTCAATCTTCTCACCAATGATCTTGAAGCTTTCCTCAAGGGCGCTGATATCCGCATGTCCGCTTAGCAAATTGCCAAGCTCTTCTTTTAGAAAATCGCACTGCACGTCCACCACGAGGACATCGGCAAGTTTAAGGGCGTCATAGGTGTAGGTTGCCACCAGAGATTTCTTTTTTGTCACACACCGTGCGATCAGGGGAGCCACTTCAGGGTCCTCCGCCTTCACAGGGGAAACGCCCCGATTGAAAAGAGGGATCTTCCAGAAACTGCGGGTACTGGGCCTTTGCATGCCGATGACGAATTTGCTCGGCTTGCCGCTCTTCTTATCGACGGAATCCGCGACAACTCCTGCCATGACGGCTCCCACAAACCCGAGGCCCATGACCACTACAACTTCTCGGCCTTCAGCTTTGTGTTTTTTGGCCAGTTTCTGAAGCTTCCCATACTCTCTCTTGTAATCTTGCTCCTCAGGAAGTTTGAATTTTTCACCTTCAGGACTGATGGAAAATGCCATGTTATTCTTCTCCTTCACACAATGGAATGGTGAGAGCGTGCAACGCAATCGGTTTAATCATTCACTCTTCAGCAATCTCCCGTTTGCTGAACAAACGTCCTTGTAAATCAAAGCGATAGGGATGTCCAACACATTCAGAAATCCGACCTGAATCAAGCTGTCCCAAAACTTACGGAATGGTTTTTAGAGCCGCAAACCCGGGTTCGTGCAGGGGCAGAAGGATCCGGGCCATGCTTTTCACTCTCACAAGAATGTCATAGGCTTCGTAGGCGTTTACGTGCGTTCCCGGTGGAATCACCTCCATTTCCATAGCAGTGATTTGTTTTGGTGGGAAGAGGTTTTCCTGGATCACGCAAAACCCGGTAATAGCCGCCTTTCCATTTTCCGTTTCAACAAGAACGGTGAGGCCGCCCTCCGTATGAGCGGGCGTGTGGACAACATTAATGCCGGCCAGGATCTCGGCGTCCCCGGCGATGCTCCTGATTTGGCCGTTTTCTTCAATGTCCAGGATATAGTCTTCCAGATAGCGATAATCCAGGGGATGAGGATTGTGGATTCTTTCCATTTCCTTCTCATGGACATAAAAGACTGCATTCACGCATTTATAGTCGTTTTCACAGTGGTCATTGTGAAGATGGGTGTGTATAACCACATCAATGTCCTCCGGCTTAAGCCCCCATCGGGATAATCCTTGCTCGAAAGTGTAAATTTTACCCCCAATGTTTTTTTCTCTTTCTTCGGATTGAATCGGCTTCATTTCGCCCGTATCGATTAAGATCTTTTGGTCCCCACCTTCCAGATACCAGCAGTAAATAGGGATCGTATAGGTCTCTCCATAACCATACTGGTAGGTCATCATGGATTTGTCGAAAACCTTTGTGCCCATTACGATTGGATGAATCTTGTATCGGGTCATGGCGCCCCTCCGGGTCGAATATAGCTGCCGGATTATATGAAATATCCTTTCTCAGCTCAACAGTTATCATCTTGTTCTATCATGCAATTTCAATTTCATGATATATGATGACCCTAGTCGGTGACGTGCAATGACCAGTAACAAGGATTTCATGGACCTTTTCAGAGAATGTGTTCTCTGCCCGCGAGCCTGTGCCGTGGACCGTGCTTCAGGGAGCAATAAAGGTTTTTGCAAGGAGAGCGCACAACTGAGAGTCGCCTATGTGGGGCCGCATTTCGGCGAGGAACCGCCGATCACAGGAACCCGCGGCTCAGGGACCATTTTTTTCACGGGATGTTCCCTGCGATGCTCCTTCTGTCAGAACCGCCAGATTTCGCAAAACGGTTTGGGTGTCGCCGTGAATATGGAGGATCTTTTGGAAAGCGTGGAATCCATGATCGTCAAAAAAGGGGTCCACAACGTCAATTTCGTAACCCCGGATCACTTTTTTCCACATGTCTTCGATCTGATCTCCAAACTTCGAACAAGAGGTCATAGTCTCCCCATGCTCCTTAATCTCTCCGGGTATCAGTCAGTCCCTTCCCTCAAGCTCGCCCATGCCTTTACAGATATCTATCTGCCTGATTTCAAGTACTCGGATAAAGATCTTGCGGCCACGCTATCCGGGTGTAGAGATTACCCGGATGTGGCGCTTTCTGCAATCAGGGAAATGGTCGACTGCAAGGGATTTCTCAATTCCCTTGAAAATGATACCTCTCCGGCAACATCCGGCGTCCTCGTGCGCCACCTCATCCTCCCCGGATATGTGAAAAATTCTTTGGACGCCTTGACGACCCTCTTCCTGGAATTTGGCTCTTCTTTGCCGTTGAGCATCATGTCACAATACTGCCCTGTCATTCGCCACGACGACGAAAGGCTCAACCGCCGTCTCGGGAAAGATGAGTTCGATCTCGTATACATGCATGCCCTTGACCTGGGTTTTGAGCATCTATTCGTTCAGATCCCCGAGGAGGTCCCCAGCGCGGATGCAGGGAGGTCCCCCTTTGTTCCTGATTTCCGTCTTGACCGCCCCTTTGCAGTGCCTTCTAAAGATTGACTTCCCCGGGGCCGGTTGATAAAAAGCATGGGGAACAAGTGAAAAATGTCAATGTTGAAACAGGATCTGAAATGAAAACAGCTTATCTGGACTGTTTTGCAGGCGCGAGCGGTGACATGATCGTGGGTGCATTCCTGGATGCAGGCCTTTCACTTGATGAGCTGAGGAAGGCTCTACAGACCGTTCCTATCGAAGGTTACGCCCTGCGGGCATTCAAGGAAGAGCGAAACCATCTGTTCGGCACCCGTTTTGTCGTCGATACCGAAAAAGACAGGCCTCCGGCAAGGACCTTTTCAGATATCAGGGATATCATCCAAAGGTCCGGTTTGAGCGCTCGCGTAAAAGAGCAAAGCACCCGTATCTTTGAGTCCCTCGCCGTCGAAGAAGGACGGGTCCATAACTCTTCTCCTGAAACAGTGCACTTTCATGAGGTGGGCGCTGTGGACTCAATCATAGACATCATAGGGGCGGTCTTCTCCCTAGAGTCTTTTGGTGTTGATTCCCTGTACGCCTCCCCTCTGCCTCTGGGAACCGGGTTTACTGAAACCCGACACGGCCGCATTCCCCTACCCGCTCCTGCAACGATTGCTCTGCTAAAAGGCATACCCGTTTACGACGCCGGCATCAAAGGCGAACTGGTCACCCCAACAGGCGCGGTCCTGCTTAAAGAGCTCACCTCCGCTTTTGGACCCATGCCGCCGATGGTCGTTGAAACTGTGGGCTACGGCGTCGGCACCCTCAGGCTGTCGGACCGGCCAAACCTTCTAAGGATACTTCTCGGCAGCGAGGAGCAGGGGATAGAAACGGAGACAGTTGTTGTCCTGGAAGCGAACATAGACGATGCCAACCCTGAGTGGCTCGGTTATCTTATGGAGAGGCTCTTTGAAGAAGGCGCTCTCGATGTTCTTTTCTGTCCGGTCCAAATGAAGAAAAATCGGCCCGCTGTGCTGATCCAAGTGATCGGAAAGCCGCACAACAAGAATCTCCTAACGGAAATTCTCTTTCAAGAAAGCACCACCCTAGGCGTGCGCTTCCGATACTGCCAGAGGGACCTCCTGAAAAGGTCATTCGCAGAGATAGACAGTCCTTGGGGGAAAGTGGGGGTAAAAAAAGTCCGGCGGCCCGACGGCTCCTTCCGACTCCTTCCGGAGTACGAGACCTGTAGGAAGATTGCGCAGAAAGAACATATCCCCATCAGGGAGATCTATTCCCGGATACTGGCCGGGGGCGGAGAAGATGCCTGAAAAATCTTGGAAATCATTTTATATATTTTACAGGTCCCTTGATGTCTCTCCTCTACTTTGGTAGTCTAAATTGAGGACGGCTTTTAAAGACGCGGGGATTAGGGGGAAAGCAGCCCTGATTCTCGCTTCCTGGTTCGGTGTGGGTCTGGTACCTTTTGCTCCCGGAACCGCCGGCACCCTTGCAGGTATGCCCCTTGTGCTTTTCACAGGGTGTTTGGAAACGCCGGAAGCGGCGCTTTTTGACCTTGTTTTCATCGCCGTATCAGTTTGGACGGCAGATTTGAGCAGCAGGATTTTGCAAAAAGATGATCCGTCAGTTGTGGTCATCGACGAGGTCGCAGGCTTTCTCCTCACTCTTTTTCTTGTGCCCCTGAATTTGGGAAATGTCTGCCTCGGCTTCCTTCTTTTTCGTCTGTTCGATGTGCTGAAACCTTTTCCAATAAAAAAGTTGGAAAACTTGAGGGGAGGCCTCGGGATCGTAGCCGATGATCTCCTTGCCGGTGTTTACGCAAACTTGAGCCTAAGGCTCTTGATCTTTTTCCTTTAGGTAGAACGGTTCGTGAGGTCGGAAGTCAATGACCTCCAAGAAACAAAACATGCAAGGCGAAATCATAACAATAGGAAATGAGCTGATATCCGGCAGAACCCTCGATCTCAATTCATGGTATGCCGCCGGCAGATTGACTACTTCCGGTCTCAAGGTTACACGCGTGACCACAGTGGGCGACGAGGCGGAGGCGATAGCCGCGGCCCTCAAAGATGCCGTCGGCAGTTCGGACTTCGTCATCATCACCGGGGGTTTGGGCTCTACAGATGATGATCTTACCAATAAGATCGCGGCCGAGGCGCTCGACCGACCGCTCTGTCTGGATCGCGACATGCTGGAACAGATCAGGGTCTACATGAAGAACCGAGGGATGGATATGAACGCCTCTCTTGAGAAAATGGCCTGGATGCCAAAAAATTCGAAACTCCTGGACCCCCAAGCAAACGTCTGTGGTTTCTCCCTTGTTGAAGATCATGTGCGCCTTTATTTTCTTCCCGGCGTGCCGGAGCAAATGCGTTTTCTCATGGACACGTGCGTGCTTCCCGACCTTTTGCTTCATTGCAAATCCGTTCCCCTTCTTCGTTATCAGGTTTTAAAGCTTTATGGTCTGACTGAGCCCATGATAGCGGAGGCCCTTAAGGATCTCTCTTCAATAGCCGGAAATATCATCCTCGGTTACTACCCGCGGTTCCCGGAAAATCATATCACTCTCAGCCTCAGGGGTGACGACGAGCCTGCTATGCTCCAAGAACTTGATCTCATGGAAAAGGAAATACGAACTCGCGTAGGCGCTTATATTTTTGCTGCAGGAGAGCAAACCATGGAAGGTGTGGTGGGAACCGTGCTCAGAGAAAAGCAACTTACCCTTAGCTTGGCTGAATCATGCACAGGGGGCCTGATCGGCAATCTCATTTCCAATGTGCCCGGCAGCTCGGAATACTTCGTGGGCGGTGTGATCGCTTACAGCAACCAGGTAAAGATGGACCTGCTCGGCGTCTCCCGCCGAACGCTTGATCAACATGGTGCCGTCAGCGAGCAAACGGTGACTGAAATGGCTGCAGGTGCACAAAAAAAGTTCAAGACGGATTTGTCCCTTGCCGTTTCAGGAATTGCCGGGCCCGAAGGGGGAAGTCCGGATAAACCTGTAGGCACGGTTTGCATCGGCATGGTCCACCGCAGTTTTAGCTTCTCAAAGAGATATCGCTTCTGGGGCGCCAGGGATCACGTTAAACTGAACAGTGCTATGATGGCTCTAGACTGGGTAAGGAGGCACCTTCGTGGGGATTCGTTCCTTTCTGGCTTTTGATTTGCCGCCTCAAATCAGGCAAGTACTGCTCAATCTTTACAGTGAGGTAAGCCGCTCATCCTTGAATGCCAAATGGGTGAGGCCCGAGAGCATCCACCTTACCATGGTCTTCATGGGGGAAATCCGGGAGGCTGACCTCCCCCTCGTCATTGATGCAATCGGGGAAGTGTGCCTCCATTACGGGCCCTTTCCCACGGCCCTGCAAAGCATGGGGAGCTTCCCGAGCAGCCGCAATCCGAGGGTGCTTTGGTTGGGCGTGGATACCGACCTGGAAAGAATGTCTCGATTTCGGGATGATCTTGAACAAAGGCTCCTACCTTTCGGCATCCAGGTCGAGAAAAGGGGCTTCCATCCTCACTTGACCCTCGGTCGCTTCAAGAAGCTCGGAAAGAAAACGGCTGAACTCGAAGAGTTGCTTTCAAAACACAGGGGATTGACAAGTGCTCTCTGTTCTCTTAATGAATTGATTCTTTTCAGGAGCGATCTGAGACCAGCCGGTGCTGTTTACACAAAGATAGAGTCGTGGGCTCTGACCGGTCATCAGTAGCCTGTAAAGCTTACCCAGAGGAGAGAGAGCAATATAGAGCTCTAGGCATTTTACCGTACTTTAGTCACTTAACCTTGGGGGGGGGAGATGATCATGGCAGAGCAAACCGATAAGGGAAGAGCGGTTGAACAGGCCATCTCGCAGATTGAGAGACAGTTCGGTCGCGGTTCCATCATGAAGATGGGAGAGGAAAAGATCCTGGAGATCCCGTCCATCTCCACCGGGTCCCTTGCGTTGGATGCGGCTCTTGGGGTCGGCGGCGTTCCTAGAGGAAGGGTTGTTGAGATTTATGGACCTGAGTCTTCCGGCAAAACGACACTCGCCCTCCACATCTCAGCCGAAGCGCAAGCTTTAGGAGGAATGGTGGCCTTCATTGATGCCGAGCATGCCCTGGACCTAGGCTACGCAAGAAGGCTGGGAGTAGATGTTGACAACCTCCTCGTTTCCCAGCCGGACAGCGGCGAGCAAGCCCTGGATATTGCGGAGATCCTTGTTCGGAGCGGTGCAATTGATGTACTAGTGATTGATTCCGTCGCAGCTCTCGTGCCAAGGGCCGAGCTCGAAGGCGAGATGGGTGACCAGCACATGGGTCTTCAGGCAAGGCTCATGTCCCAAGCTCTCAGAAAACTTACGGCAACCATCAGCAAATCCATGACCTGCGTGATTTTCATCAATCAGATCAGAATGAAAATCGGAATCATGTTCGGCAGCCCCGAGACCACAACAGGAGGAAACGCCCTGAAGTTTTACGCTTCCCAACGTCTGGATATCCGCCGGATTGCGGCCATCAAAGAAGGAGACCAGGTGATCGGGAATCGAACTAGAGTAAAGGTCGTGAAAAACAAAATTGCTCCTCCCTTCAAGGAGGCTGAGTTCGACATCATTTACGGCAGCGGGATTTCCAAAGAGGGGGATATCCTCGACCTTGCCGTGTCCATGAGTCTCGTCGAGAAAAGTGGTGCATGGTATTCCTTCGGAGGTGAGCGGCTCGGTCAGGGAAGAGAGAACGTCAAGAAGTTCATGGCCGAAAACATCGACATTCGAGACCGCATCGCTGAGCTCGTCAAGGAAAAGACCGGCCTCAAAAGAATTAAGGAAAAGGCGGAAACGGGGAAAGCAAAAGACTGATAAGCGAGAAAATCGGGAAAGTTTGGACCATGAATTTCAGAGAGATTAGAGCTAAGTTTATTGACTTCTTCAAGGAGCGGGGCCATGCAGTCGTCCCCAGTTCCTCCTTGATTCCCAGGGATGACCCAAGCCTTCTTTTTACCAACGCGGGAATGGTACAATTCAAAGGGCTTTACCTCGGCACCGAAAAACGAGCCTACACAAGGGCGGTCACATCCCAGAAATGCGTGCGCGCAGGAGGCAAGCACAACGACCTGGAAAACGTGGGGTACACAGGGCGACACCACACCTTCTTCGAGATGCTCGGCAATTTTTCCTTTGGGGACTACTTCAAGGTAGAGGCCGTTCACTGGGCTTGGGAATTGCTGACAAAAGAATACGGCCTCCCTGCCGATAAACTCTGGGCATCGGTCTATAAGAACGACGACGAGGCTTTTGCTATATGGGAAGAGCAGATCGGTTTACCCGCCGAAAGAATTGTCCGCCTGGGAGAAAAGGATAACTTTTGGGTGATGGGCGATACGGGGCCGTGCGGGCCCTGCTCCGAGATCATTATCGACCAGGGCGAGGGCATCGGCTGCGGAAAACCGGAATGCGGCCCGGGATGCGAATGCGATCGTTACCTGGAAATTTGGAACCTTGTTTTTACGCAGTTCGACCGGGACCCATCAGGAAAGCTGACCCCCCTTGCAAGCCCCAATATCGATACAGGCATGGGTCTTGAGAGAATCGCAGCCGTAGTGCAGGGCGTCACCTCCAATTACGATACCGACCTCTTCAGAGAGATCATCGCTTTCACCGAGGACGTCGCAGAAAGAGAGTACGGCCGCGATAAAAAACAAGATGTCTCCTTCAGGGTTATCGCCGATCATGCGCGGTCCGCCGCTTTCCTGATCTGCGACGGCATTCTCCCTTCCAATGAGGGCCGGGGCTATGTACTGAGGCGAATCATCCGCAGGGCACTCAGGTTTGGGATGGTTCTGGGTATGAAAGACCCTTTCCTCTTTAGGGTCGTTTCTCTGGTTATCGATACCATGGGTGCAGACTACCCGGACCTCGTGAATTCGAGGGGCTATATTGAGAGCGTTACTCTAAACGAGGAAAAGCGATTCGCCGCAACACTCTACCATGCCATGCGTATCCTCCAGGACACGATCGAGGAGCTGAATGAAAAAAAGGAAACCGCCATTCCGGGCGCAACGATCTTCAAATTATACGATACCTACGGCCTTTCACCGGATATTGTAAAGGATGTGGCGCGCGAAGAAAAGTTCACGGTGGACCTGGAGGGTTTTGACCGCGCCATGACCAGGCAGAAAAATCTGTCGCAGGAGTCATGGAAGGGAAGCGGCGAAGAAGAGATACCCGATGTATATCGCTCATTAGCCAACAGGGGCTTGTCCTGCGAGTTTGTCGGCTACGAAACCCTGGTGCAGACGGCAACTGTTACCGCCCTTCTCATGGAAAGCAAAGAGGTCGCCTCCGCTTATGCCGGTGACCGGGTTGAGGTCGTTCTTGACCGAACTCCCTTTTACGGCGAGGCGGGCGGCCAGGTGGGTGACAGAGGCTGGCTGACGGGCGACGGCATGCGTATGAACGTGACAAACACTCTTAAGTTCGGGGATAAACTCTTGGTTCACCAGGGCATCGTGGAGCAAGGCGGCATCAGCAAAGGAGATCAGGTTGAGGCGCACGTCAACAAAGAGGACCGACAGGCAACGGCGATCAACCACACCGCGACCCATCTGCTTCACGCAGCTTTGCGAGAAATCCTCGGCCCCCATGTGAAGCAGGCCGGATCCTTGGTTTCACCTCGAAGATTACGCTTTGACTTCAGCCACTTCTCCCAGGTCGACCAGGAAACGCTCAAGGACGTGGAACGCCTTGTCAACAAGCAAATTCGCCGAAACCTCGAGCTCTCCACCCGCTCTCTCCCTCGCGAGGAAGCCATAAGAACAGGTGCCATGGCCATTTTCGAAGAGAGATACGGCGACCAGGTGAGGCTGGTTCAGGTAGGGGATGGAGTAAGCATGGAACTATGCGGCGGCACTCATGCAAACAGAACCGGAGATATCGGCTTCTTCAAGATCCAGAGTGAGGCCGCCGTGGGTGCCAACATTCGCCGAATCGAGGCCCTCACAGGAGAGGCCGCTGTTGAATATGCCCAAATCAGGGAGGATGAACTCAGAAACATGGCTCTTCTCCTCAAAACCTCTCCGGATCAGCTTGGAGACAGAGTCGAAAGGCTTCTGAAGGAGCAGAAGCAGAAGGAAAGAGAGATCGACTCTCTCAAGGCGAAGCTCCTCTCAACTCAGTCCGCTGATTTGCTCGCCGGAATTGTGGAAGCAAAGGGAGTCCGCATATTGGCCAGGGAGGTGGAAGCCGAGTCCCCTAAAGAGCTTCGCGAGTTTGCGGATCGTATCAAGGAAAAACTCCGATCCGGCCTTATTATTTTAGGAGCTAAAAAGGGCGACAAGGTCATGCTTCTTTGCATGGTCACCGAGGATCTTGAACATCGTTTCAAGGCCGGAGAAATAATCAGCCGCCTGTCTAAGATGGTCGGCGGTAAGGGGGGAGGCCGTTCGGATATGGCCCAGGGAGGAGGAAACAAGCCCGAAGAACTCTCTCGCGCTCTCAAGGAAGCTTCGAAGGTGGTGGAGTCGTGAAATCCTCTAGGTGCCGAACTTCCACCATGACTTAGGTTTACCGCTCTTTGCCCCGTCCTTATCCCTTTCTTCCGCTGCAAGGCGCTCTTTGCACTTGCTGATATAGGTCAAAGCGACGTGGTACTGTCCCATATCTTGGTAATTTTCGATCACGTAGGTGTATCTCGCCAGGGCGGCTCTGTAATAGCCTCGTTTAAAATAGTAATGGCCCACATAGATCTCGTATTCCGCTAAAGATATGTAGCATGTCCTCAGGTTCTTCCGAGCCATGTTGGCATAATCATCTCTCGGGAACCGGGCAATCAGTCGTTCAAATTCATTTCTGGCTTTCTGTGTTTGATGTTGGTCCCTGTCCGTTGTCGTGATTTGATCAAAATAGCACATCCCCTTCTGATAAATGACATAGGGTATCTCCTTGTGCCTCGGGTGAAGCCTTTCGAACTGATCGTAAGCTTCAAAGGCCTGTTCGTACTCTGCCGTTCGGTAAAGAGCGTCGGCCAGCTTCAGCTCCGCAGTAACGGCAAATTTGCTATAAGGGTATCGATCCCTAATCTTCTCAAAGGCTTGCACAGCATCGGAATAATGTCCTGATTCCAGTCTTTCGATGCCCTGTGTCATCAGCTCCGCAGGATCTGTCTCGTCCACGCCTTTGCCGAGAAACCGATCGATAGTGGAACAACCGTTTGAAAGAAAAACAAACAGGAACCCCAAGAGGAACCCTATCAACAAATGATTCTTCTTATGTCTCATGTCTTTGTAATTCAAATTTCATTGCTTTGAGGGATTGAGTTATTGATGAGCTGCAAGCTGTCCCTCCAGATATTTTTCAGCCGCATAGGAGGCTGTTGCCCCTTCCCCGACAGCCGTTGAAATCTGACGGAAGAGTTTGGATCGGACATCCCCTGCAGCAAAAACACCCGGCACGGAGGTTTGCATTCGCTCGTCTGTCACAATAAAGCCGCTCTGATCCAGTTTGAGTTGCTCCTTCACCAGATTTGTGTTCGGGGCGGTGCCGATAAATACGAAAACTCCCTTCACTGCTTTCCTGGATATTACCCCTGTTTTCAAATTCCTAAGTTCGATTCCTTCCACGCCGGCTTCACCAAGAACCCTCATCGGGATCGTGTCCCAGACAAAATCAATTTTTTCCTCGGCCATGGCCCTTTCCTGAATCACTTTCGTGGCCCTCAGTTTGTCCCTTCTGTGAACGAGATAGACCTTGCCGACAAATCGGGTCAAGAAAATGGCCTCTTCCACAGCCGTATCCCCTCCGCCTATGACCGCCACCTCCTGATCCCTGTAAAAAGGCCCGTCACAGGTCGCGCAAAAAGAGATCCCCTTTCCTATCAGACGCTCTTCTCCTTCAATCCCCAGTCTCTTCCAAGTAGCGCCGCATGCAATAATCACAGCCCTTGTTTCAATCTGATCATCGCCGGCAAAAATGATTTTTCTCGATTCGGAGAGATCGAGCCGAACGATTTCATCATTTCGAATCTCAAGGCCGAATTTTTCGGCCTGATTCTTCATGCGATCCATCAGCTCAAAACCGGATACACCCTCCGGAAAACCGGGGTAGTTTTCAACCCAGTCCGTGGTGAGAACCTGACCGCCCGGTGCAAGACGTTCGTACAGTACTACCTTGAGCCGCGCTCTGGCGTTATAAAGACCGGCGGTCAGCCCTGCAGGACCTCCGCCCAGGATGATTACATCATACATGTTCGTCATTTCATAAAAGCTTCTTGAGTTCGCCCTCGATGTAGGTTTTGGGCTGAGCTCCGATGATTGTCTGTGCCACTTCCCCGCCTTTGAAGAAAATTAGTGTGGGAATATTGCGAATGCCGAATTTTGCCGGTGTCTGGCGGTTCTTGTCAACATCCATTTTAGCAACCTTAACCTTGCCTTCATAAGCTTTGGATAGCTCTTCCACCACCGGGCCGACCATTCTACAAGGTCCGCACCATTCCGCCCAGAAATCAACCAAGGCGGGAAGGTTGGACTTCATGATTTCAGTATCAAA
The DNA here is from genome assembly GCA_016932115.1 of Deltaproteobacteria bacterium. Classification (GTDB taxonomy): domain Bacteria; phylum Desulfobacterota; class DSM-4660; order Desulfatiglandales; family HGW-15; genus JAFGDM01. Next base: position 13,474 of record JAFGDM010000253.1, read on the forward strand.
GTTCTCATCGGTGACTTGCATAATGTCAGACATGGACCGTCTCCTTTTGGTTTAATATTGATAGAATTAATTAACACTCGGACTCCGCTTTGTCAACCGACAAGACTTGGATCCGTTTATTATTTCTTCTTTTTCTCAGAGCAGGGAGAGTGCCGTCTATGCTCGGTTCGGCACCACCGTCAATGTTCCTATCCAATGGATCAAAAATATCCGGTAGGTGCCGTGTTTCAACAAATACCGTGACGAGTCGGTCTAAGATGGTTCGAGCTTTCATTTTCACCCGTTTGGTCCTCTTCCCCCCTCCAAAAAGGTTTAACCCTCAAGATGATGGGCCGCCAGGAAATTCCTGAATATCTCCGCATTTTCCTTGAGCATGTCCGGCACCGGTACGGAGTAGGGGCATTTCTCCACACACTGACCGCACTCTACGCAACGCTCAACCGAGGCGACCGCCTCCTTAGCAATAAGGATGAGCTGTTTGGGGCTGAAGCGTCGCACTTGGGATTTTACCATCAAGACTCCTGGTATTTGAACCCCTTGCTCGCACGGCATACAGTACTCGCAGCGATGGCAGAATCGGCCCCCCAATTCATGGCGGATTCTTTGCATTTCATCACAGTCTACTGGATTCAAA
>JAFGDM010000254.1 GCA_016932115.1 Deltaproteobacteria bacterium
GGAAGTTAAGTCATACGATCTATGAATGCAAGTACCATGTTGTTGTATGTCCGAAATATCGCTACCGCGTGCTAAAGGATGAAATAGGCGAATATGTACGGCAACAACTTTATCGATTAGCGAGTCAGAAATATCTGGTAGAAATCTTGGAGATGAATATTCAACCAGAGCATGTTCATATGATACTATCGATTCCGCCGAAATATGCAGTGTCAAGTATCATGGGATTCCTGAAAGGCAAGACGAGCATCAATCTGTTTCACAGATACGAGAAGCTCGGCAAGCGCTATTGGGGTCGTCATTTTTGGAGTCGTGGGTATTGTGTGAGCAAAGTTGGTTTGGATGAAGAGATGATCCGCAAGTACGTGAAGTACCAGGAGGAGAAGAAAAGAGAGATCGAAAGCAATCAACTGAACCTAAAATACTAACGTAAACCCACAGCGCCCCTTTCAGGGCTTGCCATATCAAGCCACCGCCTCAGGCGGTGGTAGTTGACTTATATCTCTCACGGTAAATCACGTTATTTATGCTTTAAAATCCATTTCACTTTTTGGGGCATTTCCATGGAACCAATCACCATCCACTTCTCCTAAAAAGACCAAATCATCGACCCGGCGATCATCAACGATGATCTCCCCGAAATCGACTTTTTCACTCCCGCCAGCAAATACAAAAGTCGTCAAACACACCTTCTACGCCCTCTCCTACAGCGAAGATCACGAACAAGCTGAATGGCTCGCCTATAAACTCACCAATGACATGCTCACCACCGCGCCACGTGTCGACTGTACAGATAATTTCCGCATCGTTCACCTCATTCATATTGCAAAAGAGTTGCCAAGCGAAACTTTCTTTTCGAGACCGCAATTCACTATATTTATTTACAGTCTCTTGATTTTTTTCGGAAATGTATTAAATTGAATATATAACATAATGAAAATCCCATAATATGAGGTGAAACAAAATCGGTGATAAAAAGACATATGAATCTCCGACGAGACCATCTTTTGAAAGCAAAGCACACACGAGAATAACCAGCCTGGAAGAACGGCTACGCTTTGAAGAATTCGTCTCCGAGCTTTCTGCCAAGTTCGTCAACCTGCCCGCTTCTGAAGTAGATCTCTGGATAGATAAGGCTCTAGCGCAGGTGGTTGAATTCCTGGGTGTTGATAGAAGCTCTTTACTGCAATTTACGGAAGCCCAAGAGGAACTGGTTATCACGCATATATACGCCAGACCGGGAATGCCGCCATCGCCTAAAAAAGGAATATTGGAAAAACCATCCTTTCCCTGGGCGAGGCCTAAAATTTTGAGAGGAGAGATACTATGCATCTCATCACTGGATGAACTTCCCCCGGAAGCAAGGATTGATCGGGATAGTATTGCTAGACTCAATCTAAAATCAGTCGTTATCGTGCCGTTATCGATCGGTGGTTCAATTCAATATGTTCTGTCGGCGGGTGCACTAATAGAGGAAAAAATCTGGCCCCCGGAACTGGTGGGCCGCCTGCGGCTGATCGGTGAAATTCTGCTCAACGCGATAGATCGCAAGAAACGCGAAGAAGAACTCCAGCAAAAGTTAGAGGAAATTCACCAGTTGAGTGAGCAGGCAGAAGCGGAAAATCTTTACCTGCGCGAAACTATCACCACGGTCTACAGCCCGGGCGAAATTGTCGGCCAGAGCCCTGCCATTCGGCACGTTTTGGCGCAAGTGAAGAAGGTGGCGCCAACGGATTCGACGGTGCTCATCGAGGGAGAGACCGGCGTTGGCAAGGAATTGATCGCCCTGATGATTCATAAACTCAGCGCCCGTAAGAACAAGATTATGGTGACAGTCAATTGCGCCACCCTGCCTGCGGCGCTGATCGAAAGCGAACTGTTCGGCCGGGAGTCTGGTGCCTATACCGGCGCCCTGTCCAAACAAATCGGTCGCTTTGAAATAGCCGACGGTTCTACCATTTTTCTGGATGAGATCGGCGAACTTGCTCTGGAATTGCAGATCAAATTGCTACGGGTACTGCAAGAAGGAGAGTTTGAACGGCTGGGCAGTCCGAAAGAGATTAAAGTGAACGTGCGAGTGATTGCCTCCACCAACCGCGACCTGGCCGAAGAAGTCCGCCGAGGCAATTTCCGCAAAGACCTCTATTACCGTTTGCGCGTGTTCCCCATTTGGATGCCACCCTTGCGCGAGCGCCGGGAAGATATTCCGATACTGGTGAAGGTGTTTGTCGATGAATTTGGCAAAAAGATGGGTAAAACCATTCACACTGTATCCGGCAAAAGCCTGGGAGTCTTGCAGCATTATTCCTGGCCAGGCAACGTCAGGGAGCTGCGCAATGTCGTCGAATGCGCCATGATTAACGCCAGAAGCAGCACGCTGACTCTTCCGTTGCCGAAAGAATGGGATTTGAGCGATTCCCTCCTGCAAACCCTGGAAGAGATTGAAAGACAATATATCCTCAAAGTGCTGCAGCAGACCAACTGGCGAATTAAAGGCCGCCATGGCGCGGCGGAAATTCTGGGAGTAAACTCCTCCACTCTCTATTTCAAGATGAAAAAAATGAATATTCCTCTACGAGGAGAAAGAGAAAATCAATTTTAGATTCACTCTTTCAAAGTCAACATTTTGACCGCAAGTCAATATAATGACCTTTTTTGTTGTCGACTCCTGCATGATATACCACTGTTTTTAATCTTCTAAGATACAAGTTTATATATACTTAGCACAGATATTCAAGTCGTTTGTCATCCATGGCATACTTTTAGCCAATGCTCGATGCGATGATGATGACGAGGATTAAAGTCGTTTTACCCAATAAGGCCAGGAAGGATATTTTAGAAGCGCTGTGCAGGTTTAAAAATCTGGCGGAAATATCCTCTGGCTGCATTCGCAGCTATATTACTCGGGATGTGAATAGACGAAATGCGATTATCTATTGGGAAGAATGGCAAACGCGGGAAGATATGGAGAAACATATCTCTTCTCCAAATTATCGGCAGTTACTCGAGATAATTGAGCTATCTGCACAAAAGCCGGACATAAATTTTCTTACTGTTACCAAAATAGAGGCACTTGAAGTCATCGAGACTGTAAGAATTTCACGATAAAGGATCATGATCCATTTAATTTCGTGCTGGCATCAAAAGGAGAATTTCCGATGAAGCATTTTTTATTCACAGTATGTGGGATTGCTACCATTTTGGGGATGACCGAGCCTGTCCACGCACAGATAATGGGACACCATATATCTGGCACTTGCGGATTACTATCGGGAAGCCAGAATCGCAAAGGATTTATCCTTGCTCCTCTTTATACTCATTACAGTGCTGATAAGTTTATGGACGGCGATGGCAATGAGCTGCCAAATCCAAGTGGACAAAAGCGCGATGTCAGCATCAATGGTTTTGGCTTGTTTTTCTGCTGGGTGAGCAACTACAAAATTCTTGGCGCAAATTATGGCCTATTGGCCAACATACCAATTGGAAACGTCCAGGTTGAGTTTGCCTCTTTTAATTTTGAAACTGGTTTCGGATTGGCAGATTCCTACCTGCAGCCCGTCAACCTGGGCTGGCATCTTAAGCAAGTGGATTTTATCGCCAGCTACGGCGTATATTTTCCTATTGGCCGTTATAAAGCAGGAGCAAAGAACAACAACGGCATGGGCATGTGGACCCACGAATTCGGCGCCGGAACCACTCTTTTTTTTGATGCCCAAAAACGCTGGCATTTCGCCACAAGCGGTTATTTTGAGATGAACGGAAAAAAGCAAGACTCCGGAATTAATGTAGGTAATACACTTACCCTTGAAGGTGGGGTGGGGCGCTCGTTCTATATGGGTGCTCTGGTAGTTGGAGTGGTTTATTATGCCAATTGGAAAATGAGCAATGATAAGATCAGTTTAAATTCTCCTTTCTCAAACCTGCCCACTGAAGATCTCCTCAAGGTCAAGCACCGGGTTTATGGCATGGGGCCAGAAGTAAATCTCCCGGTCGTGATCAAGGGCAAGCTGATTTCTTTGCTCAAAGCTCGCTACTATTGGGAGTTAGGTACACGCAGCACCCTGGAAGGGCAGCGACTGGAGTTTTTTATCATATTTCCGTTCTTAGCAACGCAGGGAAAATGAACACGACATAATTATTAACCCATTAGAATTTCACATAACAATGGAGGTATTGGCATGCAACGGTTCATCAAAGTTTTTTATTTACTCATGGCGGTTATGTTGCTGGCCGCATTCACACAGCTGGCAGCCGCACAGGAAAAGCCCAATATCCTGGTCATCTGGGGTGACGATATTGGCTGGGCTAATATCAGCGCCTATAATTTGGGAATGATGGCCGCCCGTACTCCCAACATCGACCACATTGCAGCGGAAGGGGCGATGTTCACCGACTATTACGGGCAGCAGAGCTGTACGGCCGGCAGGGCCGCCTTCATCACCGGGCAGCATCCGTTCCGCACCGGACTGCTGAAGGTCGGTATGCCGGGCGCGGAGCTCGGACTACAGTCTGAGGATCCCACCATCGCCGATCTTCTCAAGAATCACGGCTATGTCACCGGCCAGTTCGGCAAGAACCACCTCGGTGACCGCAACGAATATCTCCCCACGGTGCATGGATTCGACGAATTCTTCGGCAACCTCTATCACCTCAACGCCGAAGAAGAGGTGGAGGATCCACAATATCCCAAGTGGCCGGAGTTCAAGCAGCGCTTTGGCCCGCGAGGCGCATTGAAGACAAAGGCAACGAATCGCGATGATCCCACGGTCGATCCGCGCTTTGGCAAGGTCGGAAAACAGACGATCGAGGACACCGGTCCCATAACGCGCAAGCGCATGGAGACTGTGGATGAAGAGTTTCTCAACGCCACGCTCGAGTTCATGGAACGAGCGGTCAAAGACAACAAGCCGTTCTTCATCTGGCACAACTCGACGCGGATGCATGTCTGGACTCGGCTCTCACCCAAGTATCAGAACAAGACGGGCTATGGCCTCTATGCCGATGGGATGCAGGAACTCGACGACCACGTCGGCATCCTGCTCAAGAAGCTCGACGACCTCGGCATCGCCGACAACACGATCGTGATCTTTTCCACCGACAATGGCGCTGAAAAGTATACATGGCCAGACGGTGGCGCTACGCCGTTCCAGGGAGAGAAGGGAAGTACATGGGAAGGTGGCATGCGAGTGCCATGCGTTGTCCGCTGGCCTGGAGTGGTTAAGCCTGGCACTATCATCAACGAGATCATGTCACACGAGGATTGGGCGGTGACGCTCCTGGCGGCGGTCGGCGAGCCCGACATCAAAGAAAAACTCATGAAAGGACACACTGCCAACAGTAAGACTTTCAAAGTCCACCTTGATGGCTACGATCAGCGCGAGCTGCTCGCCGGTAAGGGCTCTAGCAAGCGGAACGAGATCTTCTACTTCGACGATAGCGGGAGCCTTGACGCCGTGCGCGTTCGAGACTGGAAGGTCCACTTTGCTATCTGTGACAACTGGTTCGAGGGCGGCGCTGCAAAGCCCCAAAACTTCCCAAAAGTGATCAACCTGCGCATGGATCCGTTCGAGCACCATGTCTTTTTCAGTGAGTCCCCTATGGCCCTCCGCTGGATGGGGGACAAGATGTGGGCCATGGTGCCGATGCAGACGGTCGTCGGAATGTTTCTGCAGACCTTTCAAGAGTTCCCGCAGCGGCAAAAGTCGGCCAGTTTCAATATCGATCAGGTATTGCAGCGGCTAGAGGAGGGCGCGGGAGCGGGTAAATGAGCTGACTTTGCAAGTCTATCTGGGCGCAGCCGGCCTGGCATGGACTGAAAGGCTGAATGATGTTGATGAGCTGCACCCATCCTGCGCGAGAGGGTGCAGCTCGAGTCAATAGTGAAATCAACGAGGATGACGCCCACCACGCTGATGAACGCGTCCGCTCGCGGGACAAGCGTCGCTTACGCAGGGGCCTTTGGATGACGAATTGAGAGATACAAATGCAACGTCAAAAAATGCCATCTACCATAATCGAGATCACAGGATCATAAATATTACATGACTATCTTTGAGCAGGAGGAAATGAGATGTTTCGGATGAGATCATTGAGTTTAAAAAGTGTGATTAACTGCCTGGCGATATGTGCCTTTCTCATCTTTGGCTGTGAACCGCAGCAGCAAAAAACTGCTGACAATCCCTCGGCTTCGCTCGAAAGCCCCATGCCCTCCTGGAATGAGGGCGCGGCAAAACAGGCGATCATGAATTTTGTCGCAGAAGTGACTGACGAAGCCAACTCTCACTATGTGCCACCGGCGGAGCGTATCGCGGTGTTTGACAACGATGGTACGCTGTGGGCCGAGCAGCCGTTGTACTTTCAATTCCTGTTCGCACTTGACCGGGTGAAAGCGCTCGCACCACAACACCCTGAGTGGCAAGACAAAGAGCCGTTCGCATCGCTGCTCAAGGGCGACTTGAAAGGCGCCCTGGCCGACGGCGAGAAAGCCTTTAGTGCGGTCATGATGACCACGCACGTCGGCATGACCACGGCAGAATTTGAGCAGATCGTGAAGGAGTGGATTGCGACCGCCAAACATCCAACAAAGGGGCAGTTGCTGACCAATATGGTCTATCAGCCCATGCTCGAACTGCTCTCCTATCTCAGAGAAAACGAGTTCAAGACCTTCATCGTTTCGGGTGGTGGTGTCGAATTCATGCGTCCATGGACAGAAGAGGTCTATAGCATCCCGCCCGAACAGGTCATCGGCAGCAGCATCAAGACGAAATTCGAACTGCGTGACGGTGAGCCGGTGCTTGTCCGCCTGCCAGAGGTCAATTTCATCGATGACAAGGAAGGCAAGCCCGTCGGCATTCACACCTACATCGGCCGCAGACCCATCGCTGCATTCGGCAATTCCGACGGTGACCTACAGATGCTGCAGTGGACCGATGCCGGCAGCGGCGCGCACCTTTGCCTCTACGCTCACCACACCGACGCCGAACGCGAATGGGCCTATGACCGCGAATCCAGCATCGGCCGCCTCGACAAAGGTCTGGACGAAGCGAAGGCCAGAGGTTGGACGGTTGTGGACATGAAACAGGACTGGAAGATTATCTTTCCATTTGAGAAGCAGTAAAAAACAGGGCACCCTTTGATCAAGTTGAAAAACATAACTTACTTGCGACGATTTTGGTTGATTCTCATGAGCTCACTAGTGTCGATGGATTTCGCCCTGGCAAACGAGCCGACCCGTGAATTCTGGCCCGAGGTCGATCTCTGGTTGCGGCTTTCACCCACGTGGCGTTTTTCGATGTTTCTTCCTACATCAAAGAACTTCGAGACCAATTATCGAGAGGGAAACCTGATCTTGCAGGTGGACTATGCGTGGGGAAAGACACATCGTCCGCATCTAAGAAGATTGCTGGACGAAAACCGGGCACAACAGATGAAAGCCAAGCAGGTGCGCGGTGGATATCTCGCCGGTCGGAGCCTTGGCGACCATGGTCAGGTATACAATGAAGATACTGCTTTTTTCGAATTGCACGTAAGAACCCCTTTCAAAGGCCGCGTCCTCGTGTCGCATCGGTTGCGTGCCGATCTTCGCTGGCTAGGCGATAATCCAGTGTTCTCATACCGGTGGCGATACCGCCTGATGGTGGATAAGGAGTTCGAAGCAGGACGCACCTCGCTCGTCCCCTATGTGAGTGTCGAACCGTACTATAACTCACGTTACGAGATCGTGAATCGCGTCCGGATAATCGGAGGCGCCTCTGTGGCATGGTCGCCGCGCTGCGCGCTGGAGGGGAATATAACCTATCAGTACGACTCAAAGTCGTCGATTACGTACCTCTATGCGCTGAATGTGATAATGCATGTGTACTTCGAAACTGGCCATGCCCGGTAGCCGCAAAGCTGGGTGCCGTCTTCCGCCGGCAGCACAATAGCGTGGATGAGAATTGGCATCATGACAAATAAGGAGATTCACAATGACAAATCGAGTTTTCAAATTTATTGCACTTTCGAAAACCACTGCCTCAGGCAGTGGTCCAATCAATGGGTTCCACCGGTAGATTAATTGCTATGAATTTTTTTAAAATGTACCTCCCTGAAAGGTGCACATCAAGATCAAGGAGGTACAGATAAGTCACTTTAAAAAGTTAAGTCATACAATCTATGAATGCAAGTACCATATTGTTGTATGCCTGAAATATCGCTGCCGAGTGCTAAAATCCGCATGTACGTGAAGCACCTGGAAGCGAAGGAGAAGGAAATTGAAAACAGCCAGCTGTGTCTAAAGTATTAACCGAAACCCACAGCGCCCCTTTCAGGGCTCAACATATCAAGCCACCGCCTCAGGCGGTGGTAGTTGACTTTTTACTTCTTTGTTATCTGACACTTTTTACGTGAACCTCATTTTGTTAGATTTTTTTGCCCACATAACAAGTTCATCACCGGTTGGAACCGCATAAGACTAAACCGAAACAAGGAGCATAGCTTTTCATCACTCCGAAATTCGCCTAAAAA
>JAFGDM010000255.1 GCA_016932115.1 Deltaproteobacteria bacterium
GATAATCCAAAGAGAGGATATACCGCTATGGCGATGATTCTTTCAAACCTTCATTTGATCGTTACCCCGGCATTTGCCGGATGAACCGGATAGTTTGACTTACCAGTTGAAATTATTTCAACGTTAATTGGACGGCAGCGATAACCGGTCCCACTCCCGGTGCTCAACTCTTTGGGGACGATGCTATTGGAGAACCGTGTCAAAAAGTTATTGTATCGCTTCTGAAGGCCTGTCAAGGGTCGCTGAGGAGTCTATTCTTTAAAAAGAACGAGTTAAGAAATTGCTTTCGTAAGAAAAGGAGGCCGCTGCATGATACGAAAAAAAATTATCCATTTGATTTCCTGCTTGTTCCTCTCCGCCTCTCTTTCTCCAATTCTCATTAATTCAGCCCAAGCGCAAACCTACATTCTTCCCGACACCGGCCAGATAAAATGCTACGACAATAGCGTTCAAATCCCCTGCCCGCAGCCGGGAGAAGCTTTTTACGGCCAGGACGGCAACTATGAAGGGCTTCAGCCCACCTACCAGCTCAGCCCCGACGGCCTCATGGTAACAAACCTCAACACAGGACTCATGTGGCAGCAGGCGGATGACGGGGTGAGCAGGGATTGGTACCAGGCGGTTGCCTATTGCGAAGACCTTGATCTCGGCGGTCATTCGGACTGGCGCCTGCCCAGCCGCATGGAACTTGTCTCCATCGTTGATTACGGAAGATACGACCCCGCAATCAACCCGGTGTTCAGCGCTCAGAGTTCCTTGTACTGGTCCGACAGTACCGAAGCCGACGATGCGGACTTCGCTTGGTACGTGAGTTTCTACTACGGCGACGCGTACTACGGCGAGTATAAGAGCTATACGAATTATGTGCGTTGTGTTCGCGGCGGACCACTTCTAAATGGATCTTTTGAAGATAATGGCGATGGTTCTGTAACGAACACGTCCACTGGTCTCGTGTGGCAGCAGGCGGATGACGGCCGGGAGCGGAACTGGCAAGAAGCTCTCTCATATTGTGAGGATCTTGAACTGGCGGGAAAGACTGACTGGCGTCTGCCTAACATCCGCGAGCTTCAGTCTATTGTTGATGACGGCCGCTACGATCCTGCCATAGATCCGGTGTTCAGCGCTCAGAGTTCCCATTACTGGTCCGGCAGTACCTACGCCAACCTTGAGTACAGCGCCTGGGACGTGGATTTCGGCTACGGCCTCGCGTACTACGCCCATAAGGGCGGTGCGAATTACGTGCGTTGTGTTTGCGGCGGACCATCCGGGTCATTTGAAAACTCGCTGATTTTTCCCCATATTGCGAGCAATGGCACATGGGAGACCGACATTTGTATTATCAATAGCAGCGATTCTGACACCCTCAGCGGGGCGCTTAGTGCGTATAGCAATTCAGGTCGGGAACTTCTTGCGACATCCATTTCCTTGCTACCCAATGCCCGATGGGAGATCACTGTTGGCGATTTCTTCCCAAACTCATCTGATATTGGATACCTGATTTTTTGGAGCAATTCAACAAATGTTATCGGATACACGAAGTTTTATGTCGAAGGGAGATATCGTGTTGCCCTACCGGCTGCTGCATATGTTTCTTCAAGCGATATTTACATCCCACACATTGCATCTGATGCAAACTGGTGGACTGGAATCAGTCTTCTGAACACCACTTCTTCATCTAAAACCTTAACCATACAATTCGACAACGGCGTCACATCAACGATTGGGATTGCCGCTTATGAACATCGAGCGTTTACAGTGAGAGATTTATTTGCCGGATCAATGCAGCCGGATATACAATCCGCCGTAATAAGGAACGCAAGCGGTATAGCGGGTCTTGAGCTATTTGGCAGCACCGAGAACAGCAAAAATACTTATCTAAGCGGCATCCTCTTGGATGACAAGACCACGACGGCCATCTACTACCCCCATATCGCAAGTGATTCGGTGTGGTGGACGGGAATCGTCGCATATAACCCATCTCTCGCATCCTGTAACCTGAACATTACCCCCTTCACAGATGACGGCGCATCATTGACCCCTACGACTATTACCCTTGCCGGGGAAAAAAAGTTTATCGGTACAGCAAGGGATTTGAATTTTCCTGCCGGAACGGCTTGGTTCAAGCTTGACTCTACACTTCCTGTGACAGGGTTTCAATTGTTCGGTACAAATGACGGAAATCAAATGGGGGGATACAATTGCGCTGGCATCGGGGGAACGGAGGGAGTCTTTGCCAAAACGGATGTCTGGACGGGGATTGCTTTTGTTAATGTGGAGAATGCATCGGCTGCAGTGATGATGACTGCATACGGTGACAGTGGGGACATCATCTCTGAAGAGACGCTTCATTTAGGTCCTTACGAAAAAGTGGTGGGTCTGCCTTCGCGTTTGTTCCCGTGGGACATCAGCGCTGCCACTTACATCGGTTATTCATCAGATCGAAGGATTGTCGGGTTTCAGTTGAACGGATCTCCGGACAACATGATGCTGGACGCTCTGCCGGGGCTGTAAAGGCTTATCACGTTTTTTTGGGAAATTCGGAAACGAGCTCATCCGGAGCACTTGAAAGAAACTGACGGGGGATGTGACTAATCGGGTTGCATCCTACGCTTTAGACGAGGCTGCTGTTTCTGTTGATGCAGGGCCTTCACAAATTCCAGGTTGTCCTTCAACCATGCGATACATAACCTAAACAAATTTGGGCCGGCTTACCGGCCGCTTTGAGAAGCCGGGTGATCCATTAACCACCCTACACAGTGAGGCAAAAGGAGGGATCTTATGACTCAGAAGTCCGTTATAGTCATGATGGCTTGTGTTTTCAGTTTGATGCTTTTGGTCGGGTGTTCCTCCTACATGAAGGGCAAGATGCACCTTGAGTGGGAAAACTACGAGGCTGCAATCCGGGATTTCCAGGAGGAACTGGCCCGGAACCCTGACAATTGGCAGTGTAGGCAGCGTCTTGGTTTTGCGTACCTGAAGGCCAAGGATGCGGACAAAGCCGTTGCGGAATTCACGCGAGTGTTGGAGGCGCAGCCCGATGATCCGTTTTCGACTTATTATTTAGGCCAGGCCTATCTGGAAAAAGGAGAGCGCAGAAAGACGATTGAAACCTGGAAGACCTATCGAAACAGTGCTGAGCCTTTGGTGGAGGAGGAGATAAAGAAGCAGATGACTTTGGTTGAAATTGTGGAGAGCATGCATCTGGCTCGTCAGGCTCTTTCTGAGGAGGAAAAGCTGAAGAGTCTTCCTCCGCGAGAAGGAACAGTGGCTGTTTTCTATTTCAAGGATGTGAGTCCGGACAATCGGTTTCAGCATTTTCAGAAAGCCATGGCTGCTATGATCACCACGGATTTATCGCAAGTCGGAGCGCTTCAGGTTGTGGAGCGAATGAGGGTTCAGTTTTTGTTGACGGAGATGAAGCTGGGGGAAACCGGCATTGTGGAGCGGGAGAGTGTGCCGAGGGCCGGTCGGCTCTTAGGAGCTGAAAATCTCATTGTGGGGTCGATGGAACCGGGGAGTTTGGCTGTCAAGACCAGTGTTGCATCGACTTCCAAACAGGATGTAGTTGGCGCCTTTTCGGTAGCCGGGGAGGTGAAGCAGTTTTATGTTCTTGAGAAGGAAGTGGTTTACAATGTGTTAAAAGTCCTGAAGGTGCCGTTTACCTCTGAAGAAGAAGCGAAGTTTTCGCAATACCACACTCAAAATTTGAAAGCGGTGCTGTATTTCGGGCAGGGTCTTGAAGCGTTGGACAGGGGTGAGTGGAAAGAAGCGCGCGACTTTTTTGGACTGGCGGTTGAGGAAGATCCTTCCTTTGAACTTGCCAGGCGATATGGGGAGGCGTGCCCGAGCGACAGTTCGCCGGGATTGGGGGCATTGGGTGATATGAGCACGGAAGGATTGGCGGTTTCGGTTGAGGCATCGGTAGAGGGTGCCATGGCCGAGCAGGCCGTAGCAATCGCGGAGAGTACTGCAGGGGACCCTGGAGAAGCGACTCCGGCGGGACCGGATACGGGAAGTGTTTCATTCGGCTGGTAGGGAAAAGAACGGGTTTGAGAAACCTTCATAAGATTCGCGGAGGGCTGAAAAATGAGCGAAAACAGGGCTAGGCCATTGGTAAGATTGATTTTGGTTGCCTTCACTGTGCTTGCCTGTGCTCCTTTCCTTTTAAGTTGCGGAGGTGGCGGAGGCAGCGATGGCGAATCGTCGGGAAGCGGATCGTTGTCATTTGAACTTGTTTTGGAGGAAACGGAGAGTGAAGCTCTCTTTCTGGAGACTTTGCTTATGAAGGGAACCCAGCAGGCCGGAGTGTCCTGTGAAGAAGAAGGCATTGCCACAATTGTTGCCCGGATTTTGGACGAAAACGGGAGGCTGCTGGTTGAAGGGGGGCCTTTTGAATGCGAGGCTCATGAAGGAGTGGTTGATGGGGTGCCCCCGGGAAGCAACAGGGTTTTGGTCGTGGATGCGAATGACGAATACGGTACGACCATTTTTCGGGGCAGGGCCGGCGGCTTGGGTATTGTTGCGGGGATGACGACAAACGCCGGGATTATCGCCCTTCAACGGTTGAACAACGCTCCTGTGGCTGATGCAGGCCCCGACCAGACCGCCTACATTGGGGAAACCGTAACACTTGACGGGAGCGGGTCTTCAGATATGGACGGAAACGCCCTGACCTACTCATGGTCGCTTACAGCGCCCGAGGGAAGCAATGCGTCTCTTTCCGATGCGACGGCGGTGAGACCTACCTTTGTAATGGATGTGGCCGGAACCTATGTGGCGCAACTCATCGTGAGTGACGGCTATTTGAGTAGTGATCCTTATACTATCATCATCAACTGGGAAAACTCCAGACCTGTAGCTAATGCAGGCCCCGACCAAACCGCCTACATTGGGCAAACCGTAACACTTGACGGGAGCAGGTCTTCCGATGTGGACGGCGACAGGCTCACATACTCCTGGATGCTCATCTATGTGCCCGAGGGAAGCAATGCCGTCCTATCTGTTCCGACAATCATGAACCCGACCTTCATCTTGGATCGGCGGGGTACCTATGTTGCGGAACTCACTGTCCATGATGGATTCCTGAGAAGTGAGCCCGACAGGGTCATTATAAACTGGGAAAACTCGAGGCCTGTAGCGAATGCCGGGCCCGATCAGACTCGCCTTGTGGGCGAGACAGTAACTCTTGATCACCGATTTTCGCGCAGGTTTTAACCGTCAATTGATATAAGAGTTTATGCCTGTCCGTCAGGTGAACTTAAGTTCCAGATTTAGC
>JAFGDM010000256.1 GCA_016932115.1 Deltaproteobacteria bacterium
CCAGTTTCGTCTGTTTGGGCATAGAAGATCAATATAGAATTCGAGCAGACTTGTCAAGTACAATAAGAAACAACGTCCCCCTTTACGGCGACACCGTCGCCCTCGCGCCTGTGTACGACGTGGTGACCACAACCGCCTATATCAGAAAAGACGTGCCGGCGCTCTCCCTGGTGGGAACGAAAAAATGGTGGCCGCGGAAGGTACTGGAACGGTTCGCCGTGACTCATCTCTCCTTGCCTGTAGCATCAATTGCCGGCGTATTCAATCGCATTGCCGAGGCAGTCACCGAAACAGGAAAGATGATCCCCAGATACATAGCTGAGCACCCCGAGTTTCGAGAAATTGGCGAGCGCATGATGACACAGTGGGATGAAGGCGTGACCGGCCTGTTTGGCTGATGGGCTCAGGTGAACTTGCTTTAAAGGTCGCTGATTCCCATACGCTTTCATTACAAGATAGCGCTGTTTTTGTCTTTTGGTTATTCGCTTCAGGAAGTTGAATGGTGGAGACTGAGCAGGGTGCTCCTAACATAGTCCACCGCATTCCGAAAAATGCGTACGCCGTCTCCCTCGGTTCGCTCGAGAAGTCTGCCCTGGCGGCGAAGGGCTTCCCTCTGCCGGGTCCAGTCCGGGTGGTTGGTTGCGTGGTTGAAAGCCTCTGGGTGGGGCATCAGGCCGAAGATGCGCCCTGAGGGGTCGCAGACGGCCGCAACATCCCGGAGCGATCCATTCGGGTTGGCCGGCCATTGGCCGTTTGCAGGGTTTCCTGAGGTATCGGCATACTGAGCCACCACTTGCCCGTTGTCAAAGAGGCTCTGGACATCATGGTCTGCGGCGTAGAGGTTGCCCTCCCCGTGGCGGACCGGAAGCTCGATCTCCCCTATGCCTCTTGTGAAAACGCAGGGGGAATCGGGGTTGATCTTCAGCCGCACCCACGCATTGATGAAGTTCCCTGACGCATTCGGAAGCAGGGCGATCCGGCGTTCCCGGTAATTGCGGTTGAAGCCGGGCAGCAGACCCAGGTTGACGATCGCCTGAAAGCCGTTGCAGATGCCGATGACCAGCTTGCCGGAGCCGATGAACCGGTCCAGCTCCTCTCTGAGGTTGAACCCAATTTTTGAGCCGAGAAGCACACCGGCACCGTGATCATCCGCCCAACTGAAGCCACCGCCGAAAACCAGGATATGGTAGTCCTCCAGCTTGACCCCGGACCCCCATCCATCTCCGCAGATGATCTCGTTAATGTGAATGCGGTGGGATTCCGCTCCGGCCAGCTTAAGGGAGTAATCGGTCTCGTAGTCGCAGTTCAATCCGAACCCGGTAAGAACAAGCGCTTTTACGTGCCTCATGCAAAACCTCCAGAGAAAAAGTAGGCAGTAAGGACTAGGCAGTAGGCAGTGATCAACAGATACACCACACGAATGCTCCCCTACTGCTTATTCCGTACTGCTTACTCCATACTAAACGAGATGTCCGAAAGGTTTTTTCCACCATTCCTTCAACTCGTGGACGTTTTCTTCCATGATCCAATCACCGTCGCGACCTTTTACCCTAAAAAGGGGCGACTCCGTGGTCCTTCCGATACACCCGATCTTCATGCCTGAGAAATGCTCTTCAAAGGCTTGTTTTTTTTCAGGGTCCACTGTGACGATGAAGCGACCTGCAGATTCCGAATAAAGGATTGCCGAATGAGGAAGATCATCTGCAGCAGGAACTGCTTCCAGGTCGATTTCCATTCCCAGTGGGCCTGCCATGGCGACAAGGGCGAGGTGGACCCCGAGTCCTCCCCTGGAAACGGTGTGGGCCGAAGCGATCAATCCTTTCATGATCGCTTCGTGAAAGGTTCTATAAAGAGGCCACGTGACATCGGGATCCACCTTCGGCACGTGAAGGCCCAATTTTCCCATGAGCTGGTAGTATTCGCCTCCCCCAAGTTCGTTTTTTGTCTCCCCGAGGACGTAAACCAGATCGCCCGCAAACTTGGCATCCATAGTGACGCATGTGCGGATATCACGGACCACGCTCGACACAGTGAAAAGCAGGGTGGGCAACCCCGACACTTTTCGGCGTTCCCCGAAAGGACCTTCCAGAAGGCCGTCGACGTACATACTGTCCTTTCCGGAGAGAAGAGGAATGCGGTAGGCAAGACAGTAGTCCTTCAAAGCCCAGTTTGCTCTCACGAGCTGTGCCGCTTTGTATTTGCCGTCGGGGTTCTCATCAGGATGATGGAGGATGGTGGGCCAGCAGAAGTTGTCCACCCCGCCCAGGTGGTCCGGGTCTCCACCGACACAGAGCACTCTCCTGATCGCTTCGTCAATGGTGACCGCGGTCATGTGGTAGGTATCGATTTCAGAATAGAAAGGGTTCAGGGCCTGGCTTACTGCAAGGCCCCTGACGGACTCGAGAATGGGCCGCAGCACGACAGCATCGCTCGGTATGTCTCGGCCTTTTCCCACAAGGGGTTTGATGACGCTTCCGCCCTGCACTTCATGGTCGTACTGGCGCGCAACCCAATTTCTGCAGCAAAGGTTGGGGCGGGAAAGCATGGTTTTGAGGAGCAGGCCATGTTTCGTTGGTTCGCGAAGCACGGGCTCATGAAGCCCTCTTGCATGTGGAGGCAGCCATTCCGCCTCAAACTCCCACTGGGGAAAACCAGACTGGAGAAAATCCATTTTTATGAGAGCGCAGGTTTTTCCTTGATAGTCAAGCTTAAGATAACCTGAATCATTATATTCGCCGATGACGGTGCTTTCCACGGCATGTTTTGCCGACAGGACCATGAAGCGTTTAAGGTTTTCAGGTTTGACGGCCACGGTCATCCTCTCCTGGGATTCGGAGATCCAGATTTCCCACTGATCCAGACCCTCGTACTTCAGCGGCACCTTGTCAAGATCGACCCTGGCGCCGTTGCTGAAGCGCGCGGATTCACCTATGGAAGAAGAAAGGCCGCCTCCGCCGTTATCGGTTATAAAAGCAATGAGATTTTCGTCCCTTGCTTCGAGCAGAAAGTCATGCATCTTTTTCTGAGTGTAAGGGTCTCCTATTTGAACATGCCCCGCGGGTGTATGCTCGGTGTATGCTTCGGAGGAAGCCGTGACACCGTGAATACCGTCTTTTCCAACCCGTCCTCCCGACATGATGATGAGATCGCCCGGGCTTGTGCGCTTGAGGTGACTGGATTCATTCCCGATGGTCGCGGGCATGATTCCCAAGGCTGTGACGAAAACCAGGCACTTGCCCATGTAGCCCTCATGGAAAAGAAGCTGGCCGAAGGGTGTGGGAATGCCGCTTTTGTTCCCGCCGTCCTTGACCCCTTCAATGACGCCGTCAAGGAGCCTCCTAGGATGAAGGCGAGGTTTGAGTTCACCCTGGTAGTCTCTTGGACCGACGCAGAATCCATAAGTTCCGAGAATCAACTTTGAGCCTTTGCCGGTACCCATCGGGTCCCGGTAGATCCCCACGATCCCTGTCAGAGATCCGCCGTAGGCTTCCATGTTCGAGGGACTGTTGTGGGTCTCCCCGGTGACGACGTAGTAATGGCGGTCATCGAATCGAGCGACCCCTGCATTGTCCCAGAGCACCGAAACAACCCATTCCTTTTGATCTTGGATGTCCAGTGTCGGGGCTTCGATGCATGTCTTGAACAGGTTGTTCACCACTTCCCTGCGGCCGGTGGAAAGATCGACGTACTTGAAAAGACCGCGAAAGGTGTTGTGATTGCAGTGATCGCTCCTGGACTGAGAAATGTATTCCAGTTCGACATCGGTGGGAAGAGACAACCCTTCAGCGCTCCTGTCCGCCAGGATATCCTCTCTCAGGAAATACTGCCTGATGACGGGGATGTCGGTTTCCTGGAGGGCAAGGTTACGTTTCTTTGAGATTCGTTTCAACTCATCATCGCTTCCGATTGCAATCGTGCCTACCTGAGGCTTGTGGTTGAGGATCACCCTGGGGACCACATGGCCTATACCCACAGCAGGCTCCCATTCTTCCAGGCCGAAAACCCTCCATTGCTGGATGATTTCATTGGCGAGGATCTCCTTTGCCATGGTTTCGGCCTGGGCTCTGCTCATGCTCCCGATAACGGCATAGAGCTTGGAGGTGTAAACGCCTTCGTGAGGCCTAAGCCTTATTTTCAACAGATCCTCGATTGCCTCGGCTGCGGTGCTGCCTGCAGTATCTCGCACTCCCGGACGGAGGCCGACCCAGATTAGCCAATCAAAATTTGGAGCTATCGATGCGAAGGAAGATTCTTCTGTGACGGGATTGGTGAAAAGGTCGACGCGTGCTCTCTCCAATTGATCATGATCCAGAGCCGCATCAAAAGTCAATACGCGAATTACACGAACGGAATCCACATTCAGCCCGAGATAATCGCGGGTTTTTCTTGCGATGCCGGCGCCGTCAGCATCTAAAAGCGTTTCCTTCAGTGCGATCTCCAAGCGGGCGACCATACATTACTCCTTGTATTTTATTGCGATTTTGATAGAATTAGAATCAGTCTAAATCAAATCGGCTTGGTGAGTCAACTCAATAGGCCTCAAGCATGTGGGCTTGCAATAAGCCGAGCGAGTGAATATATAAAGTTGTAGGATTTCCGAGACGTTTAATGAATCGTGAGGTTTTCATGGAATTTGATGATACGATCAAAATTGAGGGTGGTGAGAAGCTTCCAAACCAGAAAGAGCTGGAAAAGGAACTGAGCGACTATCTATCGAAGAAGTATGGAAACCGGGTGAGAATTATTTCTCCCTTCATTTTCCCAAAAGCACAAGAGGTGGAATCAGAGGAGAATCGATCGGGAGACACCAAA
>JAFGDM010000257.1 GCA_016932115.1 Deltaproteobacteria bacterium
GATCCTCATCAGAGCATCATATAGAGATAAAGTGATACAAAATTTCAAATATTTTTGGCTAGAATTAGAGTTCAACCCGCAATAAGAGGACGCACATCCCTTGAGTTATGATCTTGCCCTTACCCCCGGCGGCCGTCTCCGCCTCAGAGAGTCTCAAGGAGAGGAAACCCTGAAACCCGGGACATGGATGAAAAGGGCGGCGGACGCTTTCTCCTCCTGCCAGGCCTGCGGCCTTTTTGCCCTCGCCGCCTCAAACCCTGATACTTTGTTGCCCCCGTCTCTTTCATTCTGGCGGGATTTCGCCTCCTGCTATCTGACCCTCCTCTGCCGCACGCCGGAATCGGCAGGCGCCCCGGTTGATCCTGTCGATCCGCCCGGGTCGTCTGAAATCGAAGGGATGCTTTTCGGCGCGCCACCCATGCAGGGCGGAGAATATTTGAATGCCCTGTCCATCCAAGACATCTGGATCGATCTGGATGAGTGGGTGCGCCGGGAGATCTCCTTATCGGGCACAGGACTGACGGGGTGGCTGAAAAAACACGCCCCCATGTGGCAACAGGTCGGGCGGGTTTGTTTTCATCTGGCGGAGAACAAAAGGGACTCAAAATTTCCCTTTGCCTTCCTTGCCACTTACGCGCCGAAGCTTTCCAGGGGAGGTCGGGTACAATATCAGCCGCTTGGAAAAGCCTTGCAGGAGTACGCCGGGCAACGAAACAAAAAAACTCTCATCAGCCTGCTTTCGCCGGTACAGGCTGCCGCTGAGAAAAGTAACTTCATGAAAAACCTCGTTGATTCCAGAGATGTATTTCATCCTCTGGCCTGGTCTCCGAAAAAAGCCTATCAATTCCTGAGAGATGTTCCTCTCTTTGAGAAAAGCGGCTTAATCGTTCGGCTTCCGGATTGGTGGCAAAGGCGTCCCAGGCCTCGTGTGGTTGTCACCATGGGAGAGAAAAAGCAGAGCCGCCTGGGCATGAACACCATGCTCGATTTCAGGGTTGAAGTAGCCCTCGGCGAGGAGCGGCTGACGGAAGCGGAATGTCACCGACTGATGGAGTCCGAAGAAGGTCTTGTGAATTTAAGAGGCAAATGGGTTGAAATCGACGGCGAAAAACTCTCAGAAGCTCTGGCCCATTGGAAGCGCATCGAGAACCAAGCCGGTAAAAACGGCATATCCTTCATTGAAGGCATGCGCCTTCTCGCAGGCGCTCCTTCGGACATGGGATCAGGCGGCCCGTCACGGGAGGAAGATCGAGAATGGGCGTTTATCAATGCCGGTAATTGGCTTTCCGGGGTTCTCGCCGGTTTGCGCAACCCTGAAACCCTCGCTTCAGCCGACGGCGACAAGAATTTTCACGGCACCCTCCGCCCTTACCAGGCGATCGGGCACAACTGGCTGCAGTTCCTTTCTTCTTTGGGCCTTGGCGCCTGCCTTGCCGATGACATGGGATTGGGAAAAACAATTCAGGTACTATCTCTCCTGGTGAGCCTCAAGGAGAGGAGAAACAACGGCGGGAACCATTCGCTGCTGGTACTACCGGCTTCGCTTCTCGGCAACTGGAGAAATGAGATCAAGCGTTTTGCTCCCACCCTTGAACCTTGTTTTGTTCATCCCTCCGAAACGGACAAAACCAAACTGGCACTCATGGCCCAAAACCCTTCCGCCGCCCTTGAAGGAAAGGATATCGTCCTCACGACCTATGGAATGATCTTGAGACAGAAATGGCTCCTTGACATGGAATGGGGCCTTGTGATCCTTGACGAAGCCCAGGCCATCAAGAACCCGGGCGCCGACCAGACAAGGGCAGTCAAGAAGCTCAAGGCCGACGCAAAGATCGCACTCACGGGCACCCCTGTTGAAAACCGGCTGGGCGATTTGTGGTCCATTTTTGATTTTCTCTGCCCCGGGCTCCTTGGATCCGCGCGCAGGTTCAAAGATTTCTCAAAGGCCCTGGAGCGACGGGAGCAGGATCGATACGGCCCGCTGCGCAGGCTTGTTCAGCCCTACATCCTCCGCAGGCTCAAGACCGACAAAAGCATAATCGCCGATCTACCGGACAAAACCGAAGTGAAGACATTCTGCGGCCTGACCAAAAAGCAGGCGGCCCTTTACGCCCGCTCCGTCGAGGACCTGGCCCGCGCGCTAAAAGGGCTCGAAGGCATCAAGCGTCGCGGGCTTGTCCTTTCCTATCTGCTCAGGTTCAAGCAGATCTGCAATCATCCGAGCCAGCTCCTGGGCGACAGGGGTTATGACCCCAGGGAAAGCGGGAAGTACGACCGCCTTAGAGCGATCTGCGAGGAAATTTCTTCACGACAGGAAAAGGTTCTCATCTTCACACAGTTCCGCGAGATGACCGAACCGGTTGCGATTTTTCTCACTGACATTTTCGGCCGCGAGGGGCTTGTGCTTCACGGCGGAACTCCGGTGAAGAAACGCAAGAACTTGATCCAAACCTTTGAGAGAGAAGAGGGCCCGCCTTTCTTTGTTCTTTCCCTCAAGGCGGGCGGCACGGGACTGAACCTCACCGCGGCGTCTCACGTCATTCATTTTGACCGCTGGTGGAACCCGGCTGTTGAGAACCAGGCCACGGATCGTGCCTTCCGCATCGGACAGAAAAAAAATGTGCTTGTGCACAAATTCATCTGCCGGGGCACGGTGGAAGAGAAAATCGACGAGCTGATGGAAGAAAAGAAAGAGCTTTCAGACGGCATCCTCAAAGCCGGAGCCGAAAGCATGCTCACGGAAATGAGTGACAAGGAGCTGATCGACCTGGTCGCCCTCGACATAGACAGGGCCGAAATGTAGGAGGAGATGATGGGCTGGTATGGATATGGATGGAGACCCTATGTTCCCGTAGCAGTGCGGCGAGCACGTTCCTTGAAAAAGTTGGAAAAACTTCAAAAGAAAGGCCTTTGCATCCGACCTGTGGAGATCGCTGGACGAAAGATCGCGCAATCCTTTTGGGGCCAGGCGTGGTGCGATCATCTCGAGAAATTCAGCGACTATGCAAATCGACTCCCGCGCGGCCGCACCTATGTCCGCAACGGTTCGGTTTGCCACCTTGAAATTGCCGAGGGCGCGGTCAAAGCCATGGTCAGCGGTTCCGAGCTGTACAACGTGGATATAGAGATAAAGAAACTCCCTGCAAAAAAATGGGCCGACGTTAAGAAGCGTTGCGCAGGTCAGATCGGGTCTCTCCTTGAATTGCTTCAGGGCAAACTCTCCAAGAGCGTCATGGCTGTCGTAACCGATCGGGACAAGGGCCTGTTCCCCAATCCCGGGGAAATTACGCTTCACTGCTCCTGTCCCGATTGGGCCGTCATGTGCAAGCACGTAGCGGCGGCGCTCTACGGAGTAGGGGCAAGGCTCGATGAAAAGCCCGAGCTCCTCTTTCTTCTGCGAGGGCTTGACCATGAGGAGTTGATCAGCGCAGAAGCGGGTTTAGCGGCTGTTTCAAGCGTCTCGCAGGCGGAAGGGCACATGCGCATTGCAGAAAGCGATCTCTCGAACCTCTTCGGCATCGAGATGACGCAGGAGGAAGACCAGCGCTCCAAGAAACCCGCTGCGAAGCGAACTGTTTCTGCCGGCAAAGAAAAAAAACCTGCGCTACGGGCTCGTACGTCGGAGGTCAAAAGCGAATTTTCCGGCAAAAGAAAGAAAGCGCCAAAGGCCGCAGATAAACCCCGTAAGAAGAAGGGGCAAGATCGAGATCGGATGGACAGGAAGGAAACCGGCCTTGGCCTTGCTTCCAAGAAAAGTCAAACAAGGTCAAAAAGGGCCGTGCCTCTTGCACCCAAGAGCCGCGCCGTCACCGGCAAAGCCGTGGCGAGACTGCGAAAAAAGTTCAACATGTCGCAAGCCGAATTCGCGAGGCTCCTGGAGGTGAGCCCAGCCACGGTCGGCAACTGGGAGAAATCGGAAGGCCCCATCAATATGCGTGCAAGGGCTCGAATGGCATGGAATGCCGCAACAAAGTTCAAGAAAACGCAAGTCTCACAACGGCCGGTCTGAAAGCAAGTCGGGTATCCGGTGTTACGACTGTGCGAAATTCCCTTTCTGGATTGGGGGGACAGGCATGGGAAAAGCGAATTGGGAAGTACGAAGGATATGCTGTTTTAGGATAAGTTCTTGTTTCACCCTAATTTTTTTCACCTTCCGGGCGTGTGTCTGAGCATGAAATGACTTCCTCCAAATCTTTCATAAGAGGCGGCAAGTCCTTCAGAATGGTGACCCATAGGATGTCGAGGTTCACATCGAAATAGCCGTGGATGAGTCGGTTTCGCAAACCTCTCATCTTTCTCCATGGGATCTGTGCAAAACGATTTTGAAACGCGGAAGATACCCCGTTTGCGGCTTCTCCGATAATCTCCAGGAGGCGAACCAGGGAGAGGGCGAGCATCTCATCGGCATCCAGGTCTTTCCTCGTTTTCCCCTCAACAAAGGAAACTGCTTTGCCGGCGGCGGCGATAATGTGCTTGAGGCAAGCGATATCGTCACGCCGCATATTGCACCAGCGCCTCGGACAGGACGCGCTGCCTGAAATATCGGCCCAAATCCTCCGGTGTTCTCATGTCAACCCTTCTTTCCCCCAGCAATGCTGAAAGCTCATCCTCCATGTCAAACAGCTTAAAAAAACTGGGGGCCTTTCCCTCCTCGAACTCCACGAGGACATCAATGTCGCTGTTGGACCCAAAGTCATCGCGCAACGCAGATCCAAAAAGTGAAAGCGTTCTGATGTGGTTGCGGCGGCAGAAATCCGCAATTTCGTCTTTAGGGATATTGATGTTATGTTGTTTTTTTCCCATGTCCGGCCGGTCTATCCGTTGGCCCGAGCGGCCGTCCTGAGTGCGCAATCAAAGAATAGGAAAATGAACCTCAGATGTCAAGATAAGCTTGGAACAGGCATTTGGTTCAACACTTCCAACAGTTGTCTTTTATGCCGGATAGATGACGCGATACAGGTTCAGCGGATGCCCGGTTCCCGCCGCACCAAGGCGCAGTTGGTTCGAAACCATTGGAGGGACGCGCTCTGTCGCGTCCGCTTCTTTCGGCCACGACAAAGCGTGGCCCTCCATTTCCCTTTGAAACAGGTGGAGAAGATCAGGGAAGGGATTGGTGCGATCGAGAGCCGCTTTGGGAAAAAGAGCGACCAGGTTTGGCGGGAGTATCAAGAGGGCAAGCTCGGAGATGACGCTGATATCATGGAATGGGTCATGCTTATCGAAAACCTGCGCCTTCTTCAGAACCAATGCGACCGGATGGCGGAGATCCAGACCCGATGATCCGGGACTATCTCAGGAGACTAATCAGGCGATGGGATTGTGCACCTCATTTCCCCAGCCTTACAGGGTTTCCCCACCACATCCACGTCGGCCGGGAAGACGCGGTCCTTCCTGGCAGGACCATGAACGGTCTCGGCGTTCTTGCCGAGCTGGATAAAGAGCTGTCCAAGGCCTAATCCCGGGTTAATAAGGGCAGAGCTTAACGTCTCACCTCCTCCAGAGAGCCGGGCTTTTAAGGGTTCACCAAAGCAATATTGATGATCCCGTAAAAACTCGGAAAACCGACGTCCCTTTCCTGTTGTCATGCGAGCAGATCACTCCCTATACTTTTTCCAAACTGATCCCTCTTTATCTCATGTAAAAGGCAGGAACCATGCCCCCATATTAAATCGGCTGCAATCTGTTGCGGGTTCCACAGACACCTTCGCTGACGATTTGTCTGCAGAGAGGAGGAAGAAAACATGGAATCCTTGAAGCAAGAAGCCTTGGAGGCCATATCCAGAATGTCCGACTCATCCGACATAGACGACATCATGTACAGGCTCTATGTCATCGATAGGGTGAGGAAAGGGAAAGAGGCTGTTCAAAAAGGTAGTGTTGTGACAACCCGGGAGTTGAAGAAGGAAATGGAGTCATAGTGATCTGGTCCAAGGCGGCTCAGAACGATCTCAAGCTGATTCATGACTACATTTCCAGGGATTCGAGGCACTAAGCAAAGATGGTTACTCAAACCATTGTTGATGGGACCGATGCCCTCAACACGTTCCCCTTGCGCGGCCGGGTAGTTCCAGAAATCGGAGATACAAATGTCAGGAAGATATTTATCTATTCATATCGACTGATGTATGAAGTGAAGGGGAGAGGGAGAGAGGTCCTTGCGGTTATTCATGGCAGACGGGATTTCTTTGAGCAGCTCAGTGAGAACCCCTGAACCTGAGACAGCTAGTATTTTCAAAAAAGTTTTAGGATGACGGTGTTTGCCTCTTCATTCATGGCTTTGATCGAACTGATCCAAAAGGATCTTCTTGACGAAGTGCAGTACCTGTATGACACCTATCCCGGTCGTTTTCGTTTCCTTCCGACCGGCAGTTCGGCGAGGAAGCTCAAAACCTAGCCCTCCCCGGCTGATGTCTCGCACTTGAAGCTGTTTCTTGAAACCTACCCGAAAAAGTCCCGCCGGGGCTTTGTCGTCTGTCGCTGCCGCACGCCGCGGAGATTGGCAGACAATATCGAAGCGATTCCCTGAAGGAATCTTTAGCAGGGTGGAAAAACCACCGTCAAAATAAGCAAAACAGTGCTTGAGACCTCTCCCAAAAAAGATAGACTTAAAATCAGAATTATGCGATTCTAAAATCCTCACGTGGTTCTTTTCTAGACTGAAGTTCCTACTGAGAAAAGGCATAACTCTTTGATGTTGTGGCATAACTTCGATTACGCGTGTTTCTATACTGGGTACAAACTA
>JAFGDM010000037.1 GCA_016932115.1 Deltaproteobacteria bacterium
AGTTACCCACAGAATTCTGCGATGTCTCTTAAACAGTTGCCCTGTAAGGGCCTCTTTTTCCGCGCTTCGTCGCGGAAAAAGCGTAGAATCTAAGGAGTTGTAAATAAACGTTGTGTTTACGTATTCCGGCGCCTTTGTTACAAGGTGGCCATTGCTTCCGCCACTCGAAGGGTCTTACGGGCATGCTCCACAACAGGGTAATCGATGAACTTGCCGTCCAATTGCAGGGCCGCAATGCCCTCGGCTTCATTCTTTTCAAAGGCTTCCACCACCCGACGAGCATAGGAAATCTCCTCGGGTGCCGGTGAAAAAATTTCATTGCATGTTTGGACTTGGCTCGGATGAATACAAAGCTTGCCCTGAAAGCCAAGTTGCTTTGCTCGGCACGCATCAGCCCGCAGTGCATCCATGTCTTTTAAATCGATCATAAATGGGGTGTCGATCGGGGGTTCCCTTCCGGCAGCCCGACTTGCGAGGGCAAGTCGGGATCGGGGATAATGCAACTCCACTCCCTCCCGACCGACCTTGATTCCCATGTCCAGGCCGTAATCCGCTGCGCCGAAGGCCGCGATAATCATACGAGCCGGTTCTACGGTTTGGGACATGATTTGGAAAACGTTTTGGACACCCATGGCCGATTCAATCAGGACAATCAAAGCCAACGCCCCCGGAGGGCTTGCGCAGCGCCTTTCACACGCCAGCAAGCGCTCATGGATCTCATGGATCTGTTCAGCGGATTCCACCTTGGGCAGCATGAGACCGATCAACGAAGGGCTGATCACCGATTCCAGATCCTTGCGGTTGTGGCCGCTGTTAAGCGCGTTGACGCGCACAATCAGCTTTCGGGTTGCGTGTTCGATCACCTTTCTTTTTGCAACCTCCCGCGCCTGATCCTTAAGAGCAACCGCCACCGCGTCCTCGAGGTCTATGATTACAATATCTGCTCCCGCATGGAGGGCTTTGTCGACGCGGTCCGGTCGGGTGGCCGGAACAAAAAGCGCTGTTCGCAACGGGCTCATCGTTTTCATTTTTAAACCTCACAAATATTCTTTTGCTATATCGGCGATCTCGGAAAACGACTCGGCCACATGGATTCCGGCCTTCCGAAACATCTCGATCTTGCTCTTCGTAGAGCCTCTAGTGCCTTCGACAATCGTGGCGGCATGGCCGAAGCGAATCCCCGGCATAGCGTCGACAAACCGGCCCGCGATGAAACCGATGATCGGGATCGATATATGTTGGTCCATAACAAGTTCGGATAGTTTTTCCTCCACAACGCCTCCGGGTTCACTGAAAAGGACAACGGCCTTGGTTTCAGGATCCCGGGCAAATAATGGGATCAAGTCAAGGAAATTGGATCCCACCACCGGATCTCCGCCGATCCCGATGCAGGTGCTCTGCCCGATGCCTCGAGTCGTCAAGAGGTTTGCGATTTCGGTGGTCATGCCACCACTGCGTGAAGCGATGCCCACCGGTCCCGGCATATAGGCTTTGAGAACATCGGCTACGGGTCCTCCGGCCATCCCAAGCCTGACTTTTCCAGGAGAGATGAGCCCCAGGGTATTTGGGCCGATCACCCGGGCGTTCCAGGCTTTTGCCACCTCGAGGAATTGAATGGTATCTCTGCGTGGAACCCGCTCGGATACCACCACGGCCAGGGTTATGCCGTTTTCTATCGCCTCGATCACCGCGTCCCTGACCAAGGCAGGCGGCACGGATATGACCGTTGCTTGGGCCGGATGATCGCGCAGGGCTTGCCGAACCGTGTCGTATACGGGAATACCGTGAACACACTGCCCCCCCTTGCCGGGCGTGATGCCGGCAACCACTTTCGTACCGTAGTCGATCATGTCTTTGGTAAAGGAAGTAGCCTCTCTTCCTGTAATGCCTTGCACAATCACTTGCGTATGTTCATCGGCTAAGATGGCCATGGTCCGTCTCCCTCCGTGTATCGATCAATGAGCGCTCTTCGCAGCGATTCGGGCCGCTTCGTCTATGGAAACCGTTCGATCCTGGATCGGCACACCATATTTAGACAGAATTTTAAAACCTTCGTCTTCCCAGGCACCTGGTACCCGGAAAACGGCAACCGTTTCGGCAGGTTTTTTGCCTGATTCTAAAATACCCTTGATAATTCCGCGGGCAACCATATCGACTCGGGTGTTGCTGACGACATTCATGATGACGGCAACTCTGTCCACCCCAGGTTTGGATAAGATCAGCCGGGTGAGTTCCTTTACCTTTAGTACCGAAGGATTGCCGCCGATCTCACAATAATTGGCCGGGCGTCCGCCGTGGGAGCGAATGGCGTCGAAGGCCGTCAGCGAAGCCCCTCCTCCCCCGATGATGAGGCCCAAATTGCCTTCAAACTCGATCACCCGCCCTGCCACGCCGCGATGGTCCAAGCTGTCGATTTTCGAAGCATCACGTTCAAAGTCCGACATGCGCCGCTCGCCTTCCACGCGACTTGCGTCTTTTTCCAAAGCAGAAATCTCCGGGTGGCGGAATAGGGCATCGTCATCAATTTCCATGTGGCAATCCAGTGCGATAAGGCGACCGTCTTCCACCAATCCGAGCGGGTTTATTTCAACCACTGTGGCATCATAGTCTAAAAATATTTCCGCCATCGCGGAAAGGACCGAAGACAACCCGAGCAGCAGCTTTCCGGAGAGTCCTGTTTCGGCGATGATCTCTCTGGCCTTGTAGACGGGCAACCGGGAGCGAACTTCGAAATGCTCTTTGCGGACCCGATCCGGCTCTTTTTCGGCCAACTCCTCTATATCGATACCGCCTACTGGAGAGAAAACAGCCACCGGCTCCTTAATCACCGTATCGTAAGTAATCCCCATGAAGAACTCCTGCTTCACGGTGACCCTCTCCTCCATGAGCACGGATTTCGGGGTATAGCCGCGGATGGTGCTTGTCAGCAGTTGAGAGACCCCTTTGCGGGCCTCTCCGGCGGTATAGGCTTCCAGGATGCCCCCGGTTTTGCCTCGCCCTCCGATGGGGATTTGCGCTTTGAGAATGACGGGCCCGTCCACGGCAAGAGGCTCGCCATGCCCCACCAAAGTTCCTTTCGGAAGAAAGATCCGGTATTTTTCCAGTATTCGTTTGGACTCGTGTTCAAGTAACCTCATGGTACTCTCCTCATCGGCATTTGCAGTTTTGAAGGGGAAATTTCTCCGCTCTTATGGGTTCAAGAGCGCAGACACATCGGTCACTTCATTCAGTGACAGCACCCGGCCACAGAGTTTATCAGCCCGGGTTTCTGTGATCAGACCCTTGGTGAGCATTTTGAACTTAGCAACTACCTCAGGTTCACCAAGCGGATTTTCCGGATCTCCCTTCGGATAGTCGATGCTGCCTGTCAGACGTTCGCCCGAACGTTTGGCAATTTCAACTCTTGCCGGCCATTTGCGTGGATACATGGCGCTCAACTTGGGATCAGCTTGGACGCGGATTTTTTGCATCATCCCGATCATTTTAGAATCCCCTATTCTCTCAAAAGAAAAATCCTCCAGGTCGGCATGCCCGTAGATGAGAGCCGAAGCCAAACAAAACGGCATATTGAACTTGGCCAGATAAGGAGTTGAGGGTTCGATATTCGACAATAGGTCCAAGCTGCCTTGGTAGACCAATACGGAGACCTCTTCGATGTCTGCCGGGTCGAAAGTTAAACCTCGGGTGGCCTGGAGCACTGCATCAATAGCAGAGTGCGTATGGCCGCATGAAGCATGGTATTTGATGGAATTTCGTTCGAACATCCATTCCGTACCCAATCCCTTCAAGCACCGGGATTCGTCAAAATCCTGAGAAGTGGCTTTGAAAAATCCTTTTTCTCCCTCCAGGATCTTACCGGCTCCGGTAAACCCTTTCTGAGCCAGCAGCGCTGAGAGCAAGCCGTTAAAAGCCGCTTTGCCGGGGTGAAGCTGCTTGCTCATAGCATTGTTGGTCAAGAACTCCCATAAACCTCCCGCCTGGGTCCCGGCCGACCCAAAGGCCGAAACAGTTTGTTCTTCGTTCAGGCCGAGAAGCCTCGCAGCACCTGCAGCGGCCCCGAAGGTGCCGCAGGTGCCTGTTGTGTGCCAGAATCGGTAATGACTCGGACCAACAACGACGGCTATCCGTATGGCCGCTTCATATCCGACAGCGATGGCCGATAACAAGTCCTTACCGTCGGCTTTTTCCCTTTCGGCCAACGCAAACACCGCCGGCATGATAGCCGCTGCGGGATGCAAAATCGACTCTCGGTGCAAATCGTCCATTTCAACCATATGTGAAGAGGCGCCGTTCACCAGAGCGGCCCAGAGACAACTGGAACGCGATTGATCGGCAATCACCGTAGATTCAGGATTACCTCCCATATCACGTATCAGCTCAAGGATGATTCGGACCGGCTTTTGACCTCTGCCGGCAATGGCTGATCCGAGCCAGTCCAGAAAATAAAGTTTCAGCTTGGTAATTTGAGATTCGGAAAGATCACTGTAAGATAAGCGTGAAAAGAATGAGCTAAGCCTGCTTGAAAGAGTAGGGGTTGTCATAGCTTGAATGGTTCCCTTAAAAGATTTTAATGAGGCGTACGGGATATCATGATCTCACTTAACTCCGTCTCCGATGGCGTTCGATGAGCAATAAGAAGTTAAGAGCCGTGGTGCACAATCGATGAACGCTTTAATTCGGATTTTAAAATATGTCGACAATATACAATCGACTTCGCTATGTCAAGCGTATTTTTAACAATTTAGCTGTTTGAAATCTTGAAGCCGGCGGCCCCCATGCCTGATGCTTGCGATTTTTCAAATAGCTAAATTGTTACCTGCTTTCTAATATCAGGCCATGAATTGCCTGCTTTTCCCTTGACAAAAAAATACAGCCTGACTAAGGACAGGATGAAGCAATGTGAGAAGGGATGCCGGGTGTTAGAAGAGACGAACTATTTTTAAGCGGAGTAAAATAGCATGACAGTCAACGAAATCCAGGACATGGTCAACCGAATTCTTTACACCACGGGATTGGTGGATTTTCAGTGGAAGCTCCTTATCATGTGGGCCGTAGGCTGTCTTTTTATTTATCTTGCCATCGCCAAGAAGTACGAGCCTCTGCTTTTGCTCCCGATAGGGTTCGGCATTTTCGTCGTCAACTTCCCTCAGGTTCCCCTGATGGGTCTTTCGCCCGAAGGCCACAGACACCTCATTGAGATCTTTTATCACTACGGGCTGGAATGGGAGGTGATCCCCTGCATCATGTTTCTGGGTCTCGGGGCCATGACGGATTTCGGCCCTCTCATCGCAAATCCCAAAACGTTGATCATCGGGGCAGGGGCCCAACTTGGAATATTTGTCATTTTCATCGGTACGGTTCTTGCCGGCTTTACGCTGAAGGAAGCCGCTTCCGTAGGCATTATTGCAGGCGCCGACGGGCCTACAACCATCTACCTTACTCAGAAACTCGCGCCCCACCTCCTGGGGCCCAATGCGCTTGCAGCCTATTCCTATATGGCCATGGTACCCCTCATTCAGCCCGGCATAATGAAACTGATGACCACGGCGAAAGAGCGAAAAATCCGCATGCGCCAGTTGCGGCCCGTTTCGAGAACGGAAAAAATTCTTTTCCCCCTCGTGACGGCGGGTATCGTTGCCCTTCTCGTTCCTTCGGTCATGCCCTTGATGGGGATGTTCATGCTCGGGAACCTGATGAAGGAGAGCGGCGTGGTGGGCCGCCTGACCGAGACAGCGCAAGGCGCTCTTATGAACATGGTCACCATCTTTCTTGGAGTTTCAGTAGGCGCCAAGATGCATGCGGACAGTTTTCTAAGTTACCAACCTCTTTTCATCTTCGGGTTGGGTCTTCTCAGTTTCGCCGTGTCCACCATGGGCGGCATTCTCACTGTGAAAGCCATGAACATATTCCTGAAAGAAAAAATTAACCCCCTTATCGGCTCTGCAGGGGTTTCTGCTGTTCCCATGGCCGCCAGGGTGTCTCAAATACAGGGATTGAAATACGATAAAACCAATCATTTGCTCATGCACGCCATAGGGCCGAATCTGGCCGGCGTGATCGGTACCGCGGCATCGGCAGGACTGTTCATCGCCATGTTTCAGTGACAGAGGAAGGGAACGACTGGAAAGGAATTAGGATATGAGAAGAATGATCTTTTGTGTGCTTTTTGTTTCTCTATGGGTATTTGAGAATCCTTCTTCGTCATGGGCGGAAGATTTCCTTGGAATTCCCATTGTCCCGCAAGCACAAATTGTTGGAAAAACCGACAGTCGCCTGGAAATCCTATCGCCTCTTTCTCATGATGAGATCATCCAGTTCTATAAAAGAGCATTTGAAAAGGAGAAAGATATCCGGGTTCGAGATTGGACCGCGGCCACCTACATGGAAGACAACAGCAACAGGCCTTGGCATTCCATTACCATTTCAAAGGTGCCGGAAAACGGAATGATCAGGGCTATCTTCGCGAAAGACAGCATGGGTTGGCTCATCGGTACCTTGATGATACGATATGCGGCTGTCTTTGTCGTGCTCGCATTTCTTTTCCTAAGCATGAAACTGGCAGGAGCCATTATTTCCAGGACCGTGAAAAAAACCGCCTGAGAGTACTCTGAGAATACTCCTTCTCCGGCTGTCAAAAAAACCGTTTGAGCCATGCGCTCTTAGCTCGTATTCTACGATTCTCGCCGACGAATCAGGAGGAAACAGATGAAAGTAACAAAAGCAGGTCTATTTATCCCGGCAATGGTTTTTGCACTCATCCTCTGTCGTGGGGTTTCTCTTGCCGACAAATCCGCTGTGATCCTTGAGGCACCCGATCAGGCGTCCAAAGGAGATGAAATCACGGTCAAGATCCATGTTACCCACAGCGGCAACAGCTTCGTTCACTATACGAATTGGGTGAAAGTGACCGTCAACGGCAAAGAAAAGGCTTTGTGGGAATATTCTGCAGGCAGTCGGCCGGAAAACGACCAATTCACCAAGGAAATAAAGGTAACCATCAATGGGCCGACAGAGATTGTGGCTCAGGCCAATTGTAATCTGCACGGAAGTCGTGGACCGGCAAGAAAAATCATCCGTTTGAAAGAATAAATTAAGAAGAACAGGCAAGAAAAGGCATCGCAATGCTCATTGGAGGGGTTTCGATTATTTTAATTTTGGGGCTCGTCAATTTTCTGCTGTTGCTGTTTCAACTTGCCAGCGGCTTGCGGTGGATCAAGGTAAAGTTCGGCGTTCACCGAAAAACAGGAATTGCGCTGTTCATCGTGGCCGTCATTCACGGGGCATTGGCTACTCTGGCTTACCTGTAAGGGGCTTGGTATACCTTGTACCCTGTCGGGGCATGAATATGGTGTCGCGGTAATAGATGAGCTCCTTAATAGACTCCTTAATGTCGCTTAAGGCAAGGTGGGCTTTTTTCTTTTTGTAGTCAGGAAGTGTGGGATACCATCGTTTGACCAATTCCTTTATAGAGCTTACATCAATGTTTCGATAGTGAAAAAACGCTTCAAGGGTAGGCATGTACCGAATCAAAAAACGGCGATCCTGCCAGATTGTATTTCCGCACAGGGGGGATTTGCCTTTGCGGCAGTGCCTGGATAGGAACTTCAGAACTTCTTTCTCGGCTTGAGCGCAGTTATAGGAAGAGCTTCCGGCTCGATCGAGAAGGCCTGATTTTCCGTGCTGCGATGCGCTCCATTCCTCCATCCCGGAAAAAACTTCCTCCGGATGGTGGATGGCGATGTTCGGACCTTCGGCCACTATGTCCAGCATGCCGTCGGTCACAATAGCGGCGATCTCAAGGATCACATTCCTCTCAAGCTCAAGACCTGTCATCTCCAGGTCTATCCAGATCAGGTTGGGGCTCCTCATGCGCGTCCCATCACAAGGGCCAGCAAGGCCATGCGCACAAAAACCCCGTTGTGGGCCTGTCTGAAATAGGCCGCACTGGGAAGATCGTCCACGTCCACGGTGATTTCGTCCACCCGAGGCAAAGGGTGCATGACCGTAATGTCTTTCTTTCCCTTCTCAACGAGTCGGCGGTTCAATATGAAACTTCCCTTGAGCTTTTCATACTCCGCTGCATCGGTGAATCGCTCTTTCTGAATCCGGGTCATGTAAATGACGTCAGCTTGAAGGGCCTCATCCATTGAGGCTGCAATCTTGCAGGGGACCCCTTTCTCTACCATGTCGGCAACGATGTGCTCCGGCATCTCAAGAGCCGCCGGGGAGCAAAAAATATACTCCTTCGGCTTAAAAGGGGCAAGGGCATAGGTAAGGGAATGGACGGTCCTTCCGAATTTAAGATCCCCCACCATGGCCAATTTAAGCCCTTCCAGCGTGCCTCGCTCTTTTTGAATGGTGTACAGATCCAGGAGGGCCTGGGTCGGATGCTGGCCGGCACCGTCACCGCCGTTGATGACGGGGATTTTGACGGCATCCGCCATCACCTTGGCCCCGCCGATCATGGGCTGGCGAACCACGATGCAATCCACGTACCCTTCAACGGTTCTGGCCGTGTCGGCCAATGTTTCCCCTTTGGCCGTAGATGATGTTTTGGCGTCGGAAACCGTGATGGCCTTTGCGCCCAGACGCTTCACCGCCGTTTCAAATGACAAGCGCGTCCTAGTGGACGGTTCAAGGAAAAGCAGGGCCACAACCTTGTCTGCAAGGAGATCTGAGACGGGCCGGGTCTTGCAAAGGTTTTCCATCTCGGCGCTCTGCCGAAGAATCTCCAGGATTTCTTCCTGAGTCATATTCTCCGCTGAAAGAATGTCCTTTCCTTGAAAGTTCATGGGGTTACCCTTCATCTTTTCATGTATTTCGACATCTTCAATGCTCATCACGTCGACTGCTATATGCCCTCCAAGCCAGATGAGCCCCCCTTCGGGGTTCTTTTCCATTGCTGATCGGAATGTTCATCCCCGCCTTGATCAGGCCGGCAAGGTGGCATTGTTTTTTTCCGTCTCAATATATGCCATGATCGTCTGATAATCGGCGGCACCGAGAAGCTCCACCTCCCTTAACCAGTCAAAAGCCTCGGAAATATTAAAGAGCACATGGGGTTCGATGTTTTGTGACCGAAGATAATCCTTTCCCTTCTGCTCCCGGTCAAGGAGAACAACCAGTTCGCTGACGATGCCGCCCTGCTCTCTGGCGGCCACGGCAGCCTCGATCACACTACGCCCCGTGGTGATAAGGTCGTCGATCATAACGATCCGGTCGTTTCTTTCCATATCCCCTTCCACTTTCTTGCGGACCCCGTGTTCTTTTCTCTCCTTGCGATAATAGAGCATAGGAATGGCCAGCTTCTGACTCACCAGGGTAGCGAAAGGGACCCCTGCCGTGGGAACACCCATGATTTTATCCACCTTGCTCCTTCCAATTTCATTGGCCACGATTCGGGCTAGGGCATTAGCAATCCAGTCCATGGCAATGGGGTCGGAGATGGATTGACGAAGGTCGACGTAATAGGGGCTTTTCTTTCCCGAAGCAAGGGTGTAGTCGCCGATCTTAAGGGCCTTGCTACGAACCAGACTTAGGGAGATATGCTTCATCAGATACCGTTTCTCTTCCGCCCATATTTTTTTTTCAATATCTTCAAAGTTGCTGACGGGCATAAAAAAACCTCCTCCAATTGTCATGATGAAAGCAAAGACGACGCACGGGTTCGGTGTCCTATTTTCTCCGGCCGTGAGCGGGCCCTTCGGCATATGCGGGCCTTTCAGGTCCATGGCGCGGAACCCTATTGAGACCGGGACGTTACAAGACCGCTTCCTTTCTCAGTCATACAAACACAAACCGAAGCTCCTGTAAAGAGTTTAATATGCGCGGAAGCCTTGCTTCGGAAGAAGTTTCCTGCTACAAAGAGGACCGCTCCGGGCCCCCCGGTCGGGCCTGACTTCGTCTTAAGGAGAAGGGGGATGGAACGGCATGAAAAAAATCTATGATCACCTCATCAAAAATGGATTGGCGGTGGGTCCAAGGTCGATCAAGAAGCTCGATCTGGCAATCCGGGACGGTAGGATTACCGCAATGGCTCCCGGCATTAACGAAACCAGGGCGAAAAATGTTATCGACGCTGAGGGCAGATACCTTTTTCCGGGTCTCATCGATGTTCATGTGCATCCTGTTTATGTTGATAGCATTGAGGATTGTTCCGTTTCAGGCGCCTTTGGCGGACTCACCACCATGATTCATTATGCCTTCGCAAGGCCCGGCATGAGCCTGGCGGAAACAGTGAAACAAAGCATCGGTCTAGGCAGGGAGACCTCTCACACGGATTTTGCCGTCCACGGTGCAATGTTTGATGCCAAGAACCAAATCAAGGACCTACCCCGTTGCTTCAAAATGGGTGTGACCTCATTTAAAATGTTCATGACTTACGCGAAGCAGGGATGGATGACCGATGATTACTCTCTTGCTCAGGGCATGGATGCCATTGCTCAACTGGGCGGCCTGGCCATGGTTCACGCCGAGGATGGCTTGACAATAGACTACCTCGAAGACAAGTATCGCAGCCGGCCTCAGAAAGAGGTTTTCCTGCAAACGAGACCCGGCACCCTGGAGGCCGATGCCGCCTTTCGGGCCATTTCCCTTGCCCAAGTCATGAATTGCCCGCTTTACATTGTCCATGTGAGCGCCCGCCAGTCCCTTGAGCCCATCTTTTGGGCGAGATCGAGGGGTCAGCTCATTTACACCGAAACGTGCCCGCAGTATCTCTGCCTTTCAGACAAAGACCTGCAGGAAAAGGGGCCCCTCGCCAAAATCGGACCTCCCCTGAGAACCCCGCAGGACAACGAAGCCCTCTGGCAA
Source organism: Deltaproteobacteria bacterium (assembly GCA_016932115.1). Lineage (GTDB taxonomy): Bacteria > Desulfobacterota > DSM-4660 > Desulfatiglandales > HGW-15 > JAFGDM01. The sequence continues at coordinate 10,813 of JAFGDM010000037.1, forward strand.
GCCCTTAAAGCAGGGCTCATTGACGTAATCGCCAGCGACCATGCCCCAAAGGACAAGAAGATAACCGATGATTTTTTAAAGGCCCTTGTTGGGGCGCCCTCATCAGAGACCATGTTCGCTGTGACCTACGAACGGGGTGTGAATGAAGGCCGACTGGATTTATGCACTCTTGTGCGGGCGATGACCATAACGCCTGCCCGGATATTTGGTCTTTTCCCCCGGAAGGGAGTTCTTCGAAAGGGTTCGGATGCAGACCTGGTCATTTTCGATCCTTACAGGAAGCGCCGGATCATGCAAAAAACGCAGCACTCAAACGCACCTTACACCCTCTATGAAGGCCTTGAATGTCTGGGCGCCCTCGAGATGGTTATACAAAGAGGAAAAGTTGTCGTGGAGGGAGACGCCTTGAGGAGCAAGGCGGGGAGGGGAAATTTTTTGTCCACTTCTATAAGAAGCAGGCAGTAGGCAGTAAGCAGCAAGCACCGTTTATCTGCGTACTCCCCGCTTCGTACTGCTTACCTTCCTTGTTTGAGCCGCTTTGCACTTGCCTTTAATCTCAAGGCGTTTAGCCTGATGAATCCAACGGCATCCTTCTGGTCGTAGCCCCCGTGAATGTCCATGGAGGCGATGTTTTCGTCGTAGAGGGATTCGTGCGACTCTCTGCCTTTGATGATCACATTGCCCTTATAAAGCTTAACATAGACTTTTCCTGTGACGTGCTCTTGCGCTTTGTCCATGAGGGCAGTGAGCAATTCCATTTCAGGACTGTACCAGAACCCATAGTAGATCAACTGGGCGTACTTGGGGATGAGGCCGTCCCTGATGAGCTTCACTTCCCTGTCCATGGTCAACCCTTCCATATCAAGGTGAGCCTTCATCAGGACGGTACCGCCCGGTGTTTCATACACGCCTCGGGATTTCATACCCACGAACCTGTTTTCCACAATATCCACCCGCCCTATGCCGTGCTTTCCCGCCGTTGCGTTGAGGTACTGAAAGAGTTCCAAGGGGTCTGATTTTATGGTCCCGTCCGATAGGTTTTCCACCGTGACAGGAATACCCTGTCTGAATTGGATCATGATCTCCTCAGCTCTTTCCGGCGCCTCCTCGGGATCCACGGTTTTCAAAAACATGTTCTTCCTGGGCTCGAACTTGGGGTCCTCCAAAACTCCCGCCTCGTAACTGATGTGCATGAGATTCTCATCCATGCTGTAAGGTTTGTCTTGGGTGGCGGGAACAGGGATCCCTTTATCCCGGGCGTAGCGGATCATATCCGATCTCCCCTGGAACATGGCCAGGTAGTCTTCATCCTTCCACGGACTGATGATTCTCACCTCGGGCATCAGCACATGGTAGGTCATCTCAAAGCGCACCTGGTCATTGCCCTTGCCTGTGGCACCGTGGGCCACGATGTTTGTCTCTTCTTTTCCAGCAATTTCGATTTGTCTTTTTGCAATAAGAGGTCGGGCCAAGGACGTGCCGAGCAGGTATTTCCCCTCGTAAACGGCATTGGCTTTAATGGCCGGAAAAATAAAATCCGTCACAAATTCCTTCTTCAGGTCCTCCAGGTAGACCTTGCTTGCTCCGACTTTTTGAGCCTTTTGGCTCGCCGCTTCGAAATCATCCGCCTGGCCTACATCCGCTATGTAAGCGACCACGTCATATCCCCTGTCAATAAGCCATTTAAGAATGACCGAGGTATCCAGCCCGCCTGAATAGGCCAAAATCACTTTCTCTTTCATAGGGCACCTGCCTTTTTTCTTTTAAGAGCCCCGAAGGGGCGATATTCGAAATCTGCTCACGCAGATTTCATCCTAAGGTAGCCGTCATGACGGCCTTTATGGTGTGTACACGATTCTCCGCCTGATCAAAAACCCTGGAGTGCTTGCTTTCGAAAACTTCATCGGTCACTTCACAGATATCCGGATTCTTTTTTGACATATCCGTATCCGTGTTATGAAAACTCGGCAAACAGTGGAGAAAAATCACCTCGCGATTTCCCGTCGTTTCGATCATGGCACGGTTCACTTGATAGGGCTTAAGTAATTTAATTCGCTCCGATATTTTGTTCTCTTCACCCATGGAGGCCCAGACGTCCGTGTAAATCACGTCAGCCCCCTTTACGCCGTGGTCCACATCTTGGGTGAAGGTGATTTCCCCTCCGCTTTCGGCTGCCCAGGCTTCCGCCTCCATCACCAGGTGTTTTTCAGGAAAAAGGCTCTCCACAGTGACAATTCTGAAGTCGAGACCCATCTTGGAAGAAATGACGAGAAGGGAGTTGGCCACATTGCTTCGCCCATCCCCCACATATGCAAATTTAATCCCTTTCAAGGATCCCTTATATTCCATCACCGTCATGAGATCCGCAAGGGCCTGGGTGGGGTGGAACTTGTCCGTAAGCCCGTTCCACACAGGAACCCCTGCATAGCGCGCGAGCTCTTCCACGGTCTCATGCTTGTAGCCCCTGAACTGGATGCCGTCAAACATCCGCCCGAGAACTCTAGCCGTGTCCTTTACCGTTTCTTTCTTTCCGAACTGGATGTCCTCTATTCCCAAGTATTCGGCGTGGGCGCCTTCGTCAACGCAGGCAACAACAAAAGCGCAGCGTGTTCTTGTAGAGGCTTTTTCAAAGAGGAGCGCAATATTTTTCCCATCGAGATTCTTCGCCCTGATGCCGGAATATTTGTCTTGTTTCAGCTTGATGGAAAGGTTAAGCAGAAATTCGATCTCCTGAGCCGAATAGTCTTTTAGAGTCAAAAGGTGTCTTCCCTTAAGATTAAATGCCATTTATTCCCTCCTTACAGAATTGCTTGCTCTATAACACGAGAGCGTTTAGTATATCATCATTAAACTGTTTGGCAACACGCTATTTAACAAACCGGATTTATGTTCCGACCACTTCAAGGATAACAAAGTGATTCACAGGTACACGCGACCCGAGATGGGGAAAATATGGGAGGATGAAAACCGTTTTTCCAAATGGCTGGATGTGGAATTGGCCGCCTGTGAGGGCATGGCTGAAGAAGGTCTCATCCCGCCCGATTCACTTGAAACCATCAGGAGAAAAGCCCGGTTCTCGGTGGAGCGCATTCTCGAGATCGAAGAGCGGACCAAACACGACGTAATCGCATTTCTCACCAATGTGGAGGAATTCGTGGGCCCTGATGCCCGGTTCATCCACATGGGGCTGACCTCTTCCGATATCCTGGATACAAGTTTCGCCCTTCTCCTAAAGGAAGCCATGACCCTCATCATCCGGAAGGTGGAAGACTTCATGGTTGTGATCAAGGAGAGGGCTTACGAGCACAAGCGGACGATCATGATCGGTCGCTCTCACGGTATTCATGCCGAGCCCATCAGCTTTGGTTTCAAGCTTGCCGTCTGGTACGCCGAAATGAATAGGAACTTAAGACGGCTTAAGGAAGCTGTGGATGTCATCAGTTACGGAAAACTCTCGGGGGCGGTTGGCACATTTGCTAATGTGTCTCCTGCCGTTGAGGCTTACGCTTGCCGCAAACTTGGCCTGAAACCGGCCGAAGCATCAACCCAGATCCTGCAGCGAGATCGCCACGCCCAATACTTTAGCGCCCTCGCCGTACTCGCCGGGACCATGGAAAAGATCGCAATCGAGATTCGCCATCTCCAGAGAACAGAGGTCCTCGAAGCCGAGGAGGCTTTTGAAAAAGGGCAGAAAGGTTCCTCGGCCATGCCCCACAAGAAAAACCCCATCGGCGCTGAGAATATTTCGGGTCTCGCCCGCCTTGTGCGCTCTAATGCCCTCGCCGCCATGGAGAATATGGCCCTATGGCATGAAAGGGACATCAGCCACTCATCAGTGGAAAGGGTGATCGGACCTGACAGCACGATCCTCGTGGATTTCATGCTCCACAGGCTGACCAGGATCGTGAAAACCCTTGTGGTTTACCCCGATCACATGCTCGAAAACCTCAATCGGCTCAAAGGATTGACTTTTTCTCAGCAGGTTCTCCTCAAGCTGAGTTCCCGTGGGATAGGCAGACAGGCAGCTTATGAACTTGTTCAAGAAAACGCCATGAAGGTATGGAACACGGGCAGGGACTTCAAAGCCCTTCTTATGGAGGACCCGGAAATCAGAAAGCACCTGAGCGAGAAGGATCTCGAAGAGGTCTTCAGTTTTGACTACCACCTCAAGCATGTCGATGATATTTTTGCAAGAGTTTTTGAATAAAGTGATGATCCCTTAGTGCTTCAATTCGCCGGGAGAAGGTCGCATCACAAGGTGTCAAAGTCGGGACGGTGGATCGCACAGCAATCAGCTTCGTTTTAGAGGTTACCGGCATATTCCACCTTGAGCACATCCTCCCAGGGGTCTGATTTTCGGATCTTTACCTGAATCTTTTGACCCTCGGCGAGCTCCTGGCCGTTTTCTTTTTTCATTTCCACCACCAGAAGCAAATCAGTAAGCAACAACCGGCTTCGATTCCTAATGACACTCAGAACCAAGGCAGGCAGTTTCTCGCCCACATGCTGAAGAAGGTATTTGTAAAGCCAATAGCGGGTTCGGTTTCTGTTCATCTTTTCGACGTCTCGCAGGGTTGTCTCAAGGGCGATTCTTTTTTGTTCCAGCTCTTCGCTACCGTAGCAAGGAGTGCCGCTGACAATGAAGCTTCTCAACTGGCGCTGCACCAGAAGATCAAAATATCGCCTGATGGGAGAGCTCGCCTGGGTGTAAACATCCACACCCAAACCGCTATGTATTTTCGGCTCCGCACTGATCGTAAGGGGGGTGAGCTTCCGGCGCTGCTTAAATACATAATAGACATAATCCAAGCCTTCGGCAGGGATTATTTCAGTCGGTCCTTCCTGGCTCCGGTATAGGCAGGGAAACCTTTGGTCTCTTGCAAATCTGCCGGCCAGTTGGTTGTACAAGATCATGCACTCCGCCACCACCATTCTCGACGGCGAATCCTGATCTATCTTTTCAACAGAAATAATGCCTCCCTCATTGATCGTTAAGGCCAACTCCGGAAGACTGAGAAGAAGGGCTCCCGCTTCCACGCGTCTTTGTCTCAGGCTATGGCTCAACCGAAGCATTGTCTGGAAGCGCTCTTCGTGAATATGGTGCTCATTCACCTCCTCATAGGTATAGCGCTTTTTTACCCTTATGAGACTTGGAACAAATTTAAAATCAATCAGGTTGCCTTGCATGTCCAAGCGGGAAAGAAGAGATACGGCCCAGCGATCACAGCCCTCTTTGAGGCTCAGGGTATCGTGTGAAAGAGCAGGAGGAAACATGGGAATTTGCCGGCAGGGGAGATAAATCGATGAGCCCCTTTGAAAAGCATCTTCATCAAGCCTGCTTCTTGCCGGGACCAGGGTTGCCACATCGGCGATGTGAATCCCCAGATGGATCTCGCCATCCTGCATTTCAATGCTCAAAGCATCATCAAAGTCGCCGGTCAGTGGGCCGTCGATGGTGAATGGCGAGAGATACCGCAAATCTTGTCTCTCCTCGGGCCCGAATTCCACTACACCCCTGATCCTTTCTGCTTCCAGAAAGGCCTCCTCGCTGAAATTTGTCGGGATCTCGAAGCGAAGAATGTCAAGATTCTCATCTTCCCCCCAAATGCCTAGCTTCACGAGAATTTGTCTTGCCTCGGCAATGCTGTATCCGCCCGCTCTTTGGAGCAGTTCTTTACCGAATTTCGCACCGGGTCCTTCCTCATCATAAAGGGCAAGCTCCACCAGACTCTGGACAATTTCCTCCTTGCACAAAGGGGCCTCTCCCTGATGATTGTCCAGCACCCGCTTGAGCCATGCGGTTCCCTCTGCCAGCTTCTTTTCCCGGAGCGCTTCCTCCTCCCTCTGTTTTAGGATCTGGTCGACCCTTTCGCATGAAACAGGGAAAAACCGGTCTTCCTTCATTTTGAAATGGATTTTGTCCTCAAAAAGGGCCCTTACAAGCGCCGAGACGTGGTCATCCGTGATGCCGTCACCAAAACAAAGTTGGGCCAGATACTCGTGGTCGAAACTTTCCTGCTCATCCCTGACCAGCTCCCAAATTTCTTTGACGTCGACAGTGTCTTTGAGCCGGTTTCTGACCTCCTCCTTTCTCTTTAGGTTTTGAAGGAGTTGGGCCCGGGGCGCTTGGGTATTCAGCGCGGTTTTTGAAACCAGAAGGGCTCTCTTGGGAGGAAGGTTTACTTCCCGGTTCGTAGGTGTTAATAGATGAAGCCTCGTCACTTCATCCTGCATGCAAAGGGCGATGTTGAAGTCTCCTCGTTCGATATATTCTATGATTTTTCCTTGCTGCATCAGTTTGTTCCTAAAATAAAAGTTGATGACTTCGTTGGAAGCCGTCAAAGTTTACTAACAGGTAGGTACCGGAGTGTCAACCTACATAAATAAGCATGGATGATAAGGTAAATTTGGATTGACTTGTCAGCGGCTGCCCGCTATGTTCCGCAGTTAAAGAGAATTATTTTGGGTGACCTTCCAAAGACAGGAACAATCATGATAAAAGGGGTATGGTTTTTTGCCTTTCTGAGTCTTTTCCTTCTCCTCCAATCAACAGCCTCTCCATCAACCCGAATCATTCTTGACGGTGAGGATCAGTTCGGCTTTGCGGAGCAGGCCGTGGAAAGCGGCGATTACCTTCGCGCAGTCGGCGAATTCGAGCGTTTCATATATTTCTTTCCTGATCATGTAAAGGTACCCCAAGCGCGCCTTCAGATCGGGATATGCTACTTAAAAGCCGGTGACTTTGAAGCAGCCAGAAAGGTTTTGGACAAATTACACAGGAAGTATCCGGAGAATGTTTTGGGAGGTAAAGCCCTTCTGTTAATGGGTGAATCCTATTATCGGCAAGGTTTCTACAAAGAGGCGGAATATCACTATGGAAAGGTGGCTGAAACCTACCCCCAACCTGAACTGAAAAACAACGCTATCTATCGCCTGGGTTGGTGCCGAATGCACACGGGTAGCTGGCGCGCTGCCTCCGACACTTTTGGGACCGTCGGCCCTGAAAGTTTTCTCTATCCCGCCTCACAAGATCTGATACAAAAAAGTCTGCACGGTGAGATGCTTCCTTACAAGGATCCAACCAAAGCCGGGGTTCTTGCCGCGGTCCTTCCAGGCATGGGGCATGCCTACTGCAATCGTTACAGAGACGCTCTGGTTTCTTTCCTTATAAACGGGCTTTTTATCTGGGCGGCCCTTGAATCCTTCAATAATGACCGCGAGGTTCTGGGCTCGATTCTTGTCTTTGCCGAGCTTGGATGGTACAGCGGAAATATTTACAGCGCCGTGAACTCAACACATAAATACAACCGAAAACTCAAGGAGGATTTCCTCAGGAACCTCCCCGATTCTCTGAATCTTCATCTCCTCGCCACCAGAGAGGGCCACCTAGGTCTGACCCTGAGGTTGTCTTTCTAAAACAAGGCCCCCCTTCCGCCGCTTTTCAAGGCTTCTTCACAACTCGTTCAAGATTGAGCATGATCCGATCCGCCTGGTGTCCGGAAAGCAGAAATGGAGAGTCCTTCTGGGACGATATAGCCGGGTTGTCGTTTCGGTTCTTCTCATCCTTGGCAAACAAGGTGAGGGAATGGTTTTCCAGGCCCTTCAAGGTAATGGTATAGATGGGATCTTTTAAATCATCCTTGGTTTTATCATAGATGAAGGCGCTGCATTTGAGGTTCGAAAGAGTCGATAAAAGCTCGCTCAGCGTCGTGTCATCAACCGAACCTTCCGGGCTTTCCCAGGATGCCTGATCCGCGGCTTCCCCTCCGGAGCCCTCCTTTCGTATCAAGCGGACGGATGTTTTTCCATCATGGAGCTCGATTGCCTCCAACTCGGAAAGGTTCACGACGAGAACCGTTTTATCGCGCAGATCCTCCACGCTCTGACCGAATCGGATTTTCAGGTTCTGCCGGGCATGAAAGACCCTGGCATCGCCTCCTATTTTCACAAAGGTGTGTTGAAAAGAAGGCGCTTCTTTTCCGATCTCAAAATCCCGTTTCAAGCCTTTTTCCGTCCATGCCTTTACGGCGATTTTATCTTCTTTGCCCAGACCGTAACGCTCGTAGCTTTTAGACTCCGAGATGAGGGCCGACAGTGTGAGGTTCCGGAGACTCTCAAGCATAGCCGTAATTTTACCTTTATCGGCCGGATACTTTTCAGGCAAAAGCACCCATCCTTCATCCTTTCGCTCCAGAGCGATGACGGGGCCTTGAGGCTTGGATATCTCGATTTTCATGATTTCCGAAACAGGCACTTCCTCCAGCACCGGCAGCTCGTATTGAGCTCTGTCTTGCCGGCGAAAGTAAAGATAGACAGAGAGCGCTAGGATAAGGACCGCTAGGATGAAATATTCCTTCTTGACCTTCATGATCATTGTCCCCTCATTTTGTAAAGATCATTCGGATTCTTCTCTTGCGAGAGTGTCTGTGGAACCACACGCCAAGCCCGAACAAGATAACCAGCGCGGGGAGTCCTGCAATGTTGAAAGCCTTTACAAAGGTCCTGGTTCCGCCTCCTGTGTCCATCAAAGGGTTAAAGCGCTGTTCTTTGCTTCGCATGAGAGCAATCTCCTCCCGGTCGTTCAAGTAGTCGAGCAGGTTCAGAACAAACATGGCATTTGGCGTATTTCCTCCTTCGTCCACCAAATTGTCCTTGATCATTTCCGACGACGCAATGAGAACAATCTTACCGGGTTTTCCTTTGACCAGCACCCCTGCGTCTCCCTCGATCTTTGAAAGGTCCGCCTGCGGCGGAACCTCTCCATCTTCCTTTTTCCCTGATTCTTTCTGCGCCGCAGGTTTCTCCGGAATGGGTTTTCCTGCAAAATAGCTCTCAAAGCTCCCTTCGACCAGATAGGCCAGATCAAAGCTCTTCATGGCATCACCGGCTGAGGGCGGCTGGATAAGCATGGGGTTGAGTTCTATTCGTCCGGTCATTTCCCAGGATTTATCAGATGAGCTGAAAAGCCTGTGGACCTTCAGTCCCATGCCCTCAATGCGTTTTTGGTCTCTATCGAGGGGTGACACCTTAAACACAACAAGCCCTTTGATATTGTTCATGAAACCCAGTTTGCGGTTGATGAATTCACTCTTGATGATGGGGGCGAAATAAATCGCTTGTTCCCCGCCGCCGAAATGGGCGGGCATCCGCTGTTTAAAGCAATTTTCATCCATCACATAAGAATTACGGATTTTGATGCCGTAGTGGGTAAGCAACGTTTCAAGGCCTGTTTCAAGCGGCACGATCCTCGGACCCTGCCCGCGGGCTCCGGCTTGATCCGGGGGCGTGATTTCATGGAATCGATCCATGAATATGGCAACGCTTTTCCCTTTCATGAGGAACTGGTCGATTTCAAATAGCTCGTATTCCGTAAACGACTCCGTCGGTCCTGCCAATACAAGACAATTGAAGCTTTCCGGAATGGGGTTTTCTTTGAGGTTCACCGGCTTGATCGTATAGTTCGCGGAGGCCAAATTACTGAAATTCCTTGCCTCGTTGCGGGCCTGTACTGCTCTCTGATCCCCTGGAGGAGGGTAGAGCTGAACGGTGCCGTGGCTTACCAGGTATCCAAGGTCTTCGTGGATATCAATGAGTGATTCCACGTTTCCGCTGATGATCTCCTCCAGTCTTTGCCTGTCCGCCATTTCATACTGGGTTCCGACGAGCGGAAGCCTTATAGCTCGAATGAGAGGAACCGTAACAATCTTTTCATCGTGCTCCATGACAAGACCGATGGTTCCTTCACCGGCTTCGATCTTGCCGTCTGAAAGGCTCGGCCATTTAAGATTCATGAGATTGAACTTCCGGACCGCCTCTGCGACCTTTGAGTCTTTCGAGGGGTCCAGGTATTCAAAAAAGAGCTTGCCGTAATGCTTCTCATTGAGCTTTTTGACAATCTCCTCGACGGTTTGGGGAAGGAGGGGAAGATCGTCTAGCCGCATGTAAGGCGCCACCTTTTCCAGGGATGAAGAAAGGAAAAGGCGGACCCCGATTTTCCCCTCAAGTCTCAGCAGGGCGCTGATTTTGTTGTTCAGCTTCTGCATGGATGCAGTCAGGAGGTACTCAAGCCCTTCCGTGCCGCTCACCGTAGGAATCCGCTCAAGAAGGTCCCCGTGGATGATCACAAGCCCCATGTAAGCTTTCAGGAACTTGATCTCATCCTTTTCTACAGCCTGAATCTGGACTGGGAGAATGCCGTAATTCCTTGCCATAGCTTGATTTTCCTTAGTTTCTTGACCGATGTCGCCATCTTCCCCACTCACATCGTAAAAGAGGTAGTTGAAATAGCGGTTCCCGTAGTGGCCGTATTCTTTCAAGAGATCCTGAAGATATCGCATAGTATTGTTGTAAGGAGCCGGAAGGTTCTTGGTGAAAAAAACCTTGATTGTAAGGGGTTCGGATAGGGTTGAAACCACTCGTCTGCTGGCCTCGGATATTGAATAAACCTTGCCTTCCGTCAGGTCCGCTCTAAAGAAGAGGGTCATGCCGGCCACATTGACGAGTATGACCACAATAACATAAATCATGAACTTGACGTACTTTCCTGTTCCTCTTACGGCCATGTTAACTCTTCTCCTCCAAAGCTAGGTGTGTTGCGTAAAGACTCAGAAAAATAAGGCTCAGAAAATAAAGAAGGTCCCTGGAATCAAGGATGCCCTTGGCAATGTTTTCAAAATGATATCCCGCCCCGATATATTGGAGCACATCTGTCAACGGGGCGGGAACAAAAAGGAGTATCTTGTCCACGAGAACCAGGGCGAAGCATATGGCCACCCCGATGATAAAAGCCACAATCTGATTTCGTGTGAGGGAGGAAGCAAAAAGGCCGACGCCGGCAAAGGAGGCGCCCAGGAGAAGAGCACCCACATAACCGCCCACTACAGGTCCCCAGTCCAGGTCTCCCAGAAAAGAAACGGTTACGGGATAGGCTAGAGTCGGCACCAGCATGGCGGCGACAAAAGCCACGCTCGCAAGGAATTTCCCAAGTACCACTTCCCTGAAGGTAACGGGCATGGTGAGGAGGATTTCGTAGGACCCTACATGGAACTCCTCCGAGAAAAGCCGCATGGTCACAGCAGGGATCACAAAAGCAAATACAAGGGGAAGCAGACCAAAAAAGTTCCTCAGCCCGGCTTGATTAAAAAGAAAAAAGGTTGAGAAGAAAAACCATCCGATGACAATGAGAAAGATGGAAATGACGATGTAAGCGATGGGGGATACGAAATAGGTGCGAAATTCCTTTTTGAAAATATGGGGTACCTGGCGCATGCTAGTTCTCCAGCGTGAGTTTCTGAAAAATGTTTTCAAGGGACTGGCTCTCCTGGTAAAATTCCAGCAGAATCCAGTTGGTTTGCTTGATCTTTTCGTAGAGTCTTTCCCGGAGATCGTCGGAAGAGCGACAGGAGAGATTGACGTGAAGCACGGCGTCATCACCTTCCTGAGCGGAAATGCCCTCGACGCCCCCGATCTCCTCCAACTTTTTTCGAACCTCTTCCATGCCCGCATTCCGGAGAGCGAGGTGGATTGAATACTCCCCGCCGGCCGATCGCTTCAGGCTCTCCATGGTGCCGTCCGCTGCGATCTTTCCCTGGTTGATGATCACCACGCGATCACAGGTCGCTTCCGCTTCGCTCAGGATATGCGTGGAGAGCACCACGGTCTTCTCCTTGCCGATCTGCCGCATGATCTCACGGATTTCGACGATCTGGTTGGGATCAAGTCCCGAGGTAGGCTCATCAAAAACCAGGATCTCCGGGTCCTTGATCATGGCGTGAGCCAGCCCTACCCGCTGCTTGTACCCCTTGGAAAGCTCGGCCACAGGCTTATGCATCACTTCGTTTAGGCCGCACAGATCCGCCATCTCTCTAATGCGGGAAAGTTTCCTGCTCCTTTCCACCTGGCGAATGTCGGCCACATAGCTCAGATAATCATAGACCAGCATGTCATGGTAAAGGGGAGCTGATTCCGGCAGATATCCGAGAAGCTTGCGGATCCCCAGTGAATTCTCTTCGATGCTGTAGTCTTTAATGCGGATGGTTCCTGAGCTGGGCCGGATGAATCCGGTAAGCATCCGAAGGGTGGTGGTCTTGCCCGCGCCGTTGGGTCCCAGAATGCCGAGGATCTCTCCTTTATGAACATCCAGGTTGATCCGATCCACAGCACAAAGTTCTCCGTAATATTTTGTCAAATTCTCCACATGAATCATGCATCGCTCCTTTAACCCCAATTGCAAAAGGGGAAAGATGAAGGCCAAGTGGCAGAAGCAAAGTTAAAGGAATCTTTCCCCTTCTGTCAAGAGAAAGGGTTGCACTCTCTTGACAGAGTCGCTCTAAACAGGGAAGATCTATTTTTGCCAACATACAACGGATGGTCAATACATGAAAAAATCTTTTTTCCGCGGCCGCGTGACAAGGCTAAGGGAGACGCTGGATCACGCAAATTTTGATACGGTGTGGATCACGCAACCTGAAAACAGGAGGTACCTTTCAGGGTTCAAAGCAGAAGACGGTCAACTGACCGAATCCTCCGGTTCTCTCCTCATCACCAAAAGCGCCTCCTTGCTTGTCACCGACTCAAGGTATGTAACTCAAGCCAAGTCCGAGTCGGTGGACTTTGAGGTCATTACCCTGAAAAATGGGCTCGTAAAAGGCCTTCCCGAGCTTCTCGTGCGATTGGGAACAAAATGCCTGGGCTTCGAGGAGAATTACTTGACATGGGAACTTCATCGCGAACTGACCGGTAGGCTTAGAAAGCTTTCTCACCCCGTACGCCTTGTGACCCTCAAAGGACTGGTAGAAGGTCACAGAGAGGTGAAAGACAGAGATGAAGTCAAAGCGATGGAAGCCGCTTCCAATCTTATGTCGGACATTCTCGCCCGTGTCTTCATGAAGCTTAAGCCGGGGCTTACGGAAAAGCAGATAGCCTGGCAGATAGAAGGTCTCGCCCGGGAGGGCGGCGCAGACAGCCTCGCTTTCCCCTCCATCGTGGCATCCGGTCCCAACAGCGCCCTTCCTCATGCCGTGCCCACGGACCGAAAAATCAGGAGAAAGGAGCCCATCACTTTTGACGTGGGAGTCAGAATCGACGGATACTGTTGCGACATGACGCGGACTCTTTTCATCGGTGAACCTTCGGCCAAACTGAAAACCATTTATAAGACCGTGCGAAAAGCCCAGCTTGCCGCACTTGTCGATATTCAGCCTGGTGTGGATAGCACCAAACCTGACTCAACGGCAAGAGAAATCATTCGGCAAGCCGGTTTCGGTGATTACTTCGGACACTCTCTGGGCCACGGCGTGGGGCTTGCCACCCATGAAAGACCCAGGCTCGGCCCCGACAAACCGGTCAAGCTAAAGGAAGGAATGGTTGTCACCGTTGAACCCGGGATCTACATCCCCCCTCTTGGCGGCGTCCGTTTGGAAGAGATGGTGGTCATTATAAAGAGCGGCCTCAGGGTTCTCACCGGGGATGATCACTTCTATGACTTCTAAAACCGCCGGAACCGATGAACTGGCCGACCAATTCACCCATCACCTGCGGGTTGAGCAAGGTCTTGCGAGGAACACCATTGAATCTTACAGTCGGGACCTTGTACGCTATTTAGATTTTCTTGAAAAAAGAAAAACCTCCCCTTTATCTGCCTCCCAGGTTGATGTCATGGAGTATGTCTCTTCCCTCGCAGGAAGCTTGTCTGTCAGAAGCATTGCGAGGAATCTTTCTGCGGTAAAGATGTTTTGCCGCTTTCTTGTATCCGAGGGAAAGGTGACGATCAATCCAACCAGGCTTCTTAGTGCACCCAAGCTGCCGAGGCGGCTGCCGGGTGTGCTGAGCATCGAAGAAGTGGATAGACTCATTTCCCAACCGGATGCATCGACTGACCGAGGAACACGGGATAGGGCCATGCTGGAGCTTTTGTATGCCACAGGTTTGAGGGTGTCCGAACTCCTCAACCTCAAAATGACCAATGTGAACCTGGAAGCGGGGTATGTAAGAACAGTGGGAAAGGGATCCAAGGAACGCATGGTCCCTATGGGTGGAAAAGCCCTTCAAGCGCTAAAAGACTATTTGGCCGGAGGCCGGGCATGTTTCTTAAAAAAAAGATCGTCCAGCCACCTTTTCCTCGGTCCTCGGGGAAGGCCTCTCACGCGACAGGGATTCTGGAAAATCATCAAGCGTTACGGCTTGAATGCAGGTATCGGGAAACCGATCACACCCCATTCACTAAGACATTCATTTGCAAGTCACCTCCTTGAGCACGGCGCGGATCTGCGATCCGTTCAGATCATGCTAGGGCATGCCGATATCGCCACAACGCAGATTTACACCCATGTCACCCGGGAGAGGTTGAAGCAGATCCATGAAAAACATCATCCAAGGCCCTGACCATCCCCTATGGCTAAAATCCTCAAATTCAGAGAGGGGACCGAATCCCCTCCAGACAACTTGATCACCCTGAAGCCCTGGGAATTCCGTTCTGCCGGCTGGGAGAGTCGGCACTTCATCCAGATGCTCAGATCACAATCCGCAACCCTGGAAAAACACCGTAAAGAGACCTGGAAAAAAGGGACAAGACTCTCTCAAATGCCACCCCACTTCAAATTAACGGGCAGCATGGCATACACGATTCAGGCAATTTTTACATACAGAACCAACGAGGAAAAAATGAGGGAAGTCTATTACCTGGCGGGACTGATTGACTGCATGATCAACCGCGTGACCCCCCTTCTTAGGACCGATGTGATCAAAGATATTTACAAGAAAATTATGACCCTCAGGGCGTTCCTCAACATGACTTGGTATAGTTCCTTCGACCAGGTGCTCTTCCCGCTCGATGCCGTTTTTTTTAATGAATACGAATACAGGAACAGAATATCCGAGGCCTTGTCCGCCCGAGAGCTTTATCATTTGATCCGGGAAGGAACCGATGAGATGTTTGATATCCTCGCCCTGGAGTACACTTTCTACACCCCCGCCCGAGGCACGTGACTCCCCACCATAGCTCCTGCCCGCTTGACTGCTATTTTCTTGTTGACTATTCGTTTTTCAGATGCTAGCCTTATATTTTACCGCGGGGTGGAGCAGTCAGGTAGCTCGTCGGGCTCATAACCCGAAGGTCACAGGTTCGAATCCTGTCCCCGCTACCAGTAAATTCAAGGACTTACATCGATTCGGTGTAGGTCCTTTTTCTTTGGTGGGCTACTTTTGGGCTCTTTTTTTTCAGATGATTTTCAAATCAGTCACCTTCAAACCGCCATGAGCTTTGAACCATATCCCGAATAATGACCAATTGGCCACGCCAATCTTCTGTTTTGAATTGACCTACTGCGTTCATTACCCGCTGGTGGATTTTTTGGCGATTGGGTTGTCTGAGACGGATAATCATTATCCCACAATGAAAAGAATTGCGGTGCCGTGCAAATCCCTTATCTGTTGTAATCAGTAACCGTTTTTCGTCTTGTAAAATCTTCCAAAGGGATTCATCATCCATGCCCTCGTCAGTTGTTCCACGAATATCCAGCACATCATGACCTTCCTCTCGAAGTGCCTGAACAATCATCAAGGGGATGTTTTCATCCACGAATATTTTCATCATTGAATAGCCAGTTCTTCGAGGGGTGTAATCTGCTCCTCAGCCAAAGATGCGACATATTCCAGACAGGCGAGAATATCATCACGTTTAAGTGATGGATACTCTTTAAGCAGATCTTCGATTTCATCCCCATTCGCAAGCATCCGAACGATCTGATGAACGGGGATACGTGTCCCTTTGATACATGCTTGGCCATGACACACTTGAGGATCTATCGATATACGCTCATACATATTTGCCCCTTTCCGTTGTGTGATTCATCGGATAGATTATAAAACAGAATACCGGATAAATAAAGCGCCTCTGAATGCAAAAACTACAAGCTTCAAGTGTCAAAATGCCATTTACTCCTGCCATTTTCCATGCTTTTCACGCACCGATTCATAGGCTCTCATCATGGCGGAACCGTCATTTCTCGTCTCTTTGGGCATCCAGGCATAATATTTCGTGAAGATCATTTGAAGGGAACTGTGGCCCAGCATGTGCTGGACCCATCCGAT
>JAFGDM010000258.1 GCA_016932115.1 Deltaproteobacteria bacterium
AAAGAATTCGAATCCGTCTTGAGGCTCCTGTGGCTCAACAACCCATCCTATCTCCTCATTTCACCTCCCGAGAGGATTGCCCGGGTCATGCATCTCTATCAGCAAGGCAAGCGGCACCAAGGCCTTTTTCTGGATTCGGAAGTGAAGAACGACGAATCCGAAAAAGAAGAATCCAGGCTCCTCTTCTCCGTTGGCAACCCTCCTCACATCGGTTTTCTCACCCAGGTGAGCGAGGTTTTCCAAAGGCTCGAAATCGGAGTGCGGCGGTCCTACACCCTCATCATCAACACAGGGGTCCATCCCTATTTTCTTGGTACATTCTATGTTTTGACACGCAGCGGAAAACTCGTGGAAAAGGACTCACGGCTTTACGGCAAATTGAAAACCGAGCTTTACAACACCCAGATTCTTTCAGCCGCCGGAAGGGTCTACACGCATTTCATTCCGGAAGGCCTCATGACAGGAGAAGAAGCCTCACTGACCAACACCTTCATCGCGTTTTGTCACACGGCCCTCGCCCACAGCCGGCCCGACCGATTCGATGCCACGGCTGTTCAAGATGCCTTTCATTTTGAACCGGATATTACGCTGAGGTTGATTCGCCTCTTTCAGAAACGATTCGAGCCGGGTGTCGAAAACCGCGAAAGCCTCTACGCCAAGGCGCTCAAAGAGGCTCAAGAAGCCATTGACGACTATAACACGGGACACAGGTACCTGGATGATCTTAGAAAGACCATTTTCCACACCGCCCTGATCTTCATCAGAAACACCCTGAAAACCAATTTCTTCGTCCCTGAAAAACACGCCCTTTCCTTTCGATTGGATCCTTCCTTCCTGAGCGAAATGAGCGCTGAGTGCACGTCAGACCTGCCTGAGGCAAAGCCGTTCAGGATCACCTTCTTTTTTACCCGTCACGGCATCGGGTATCACATCGGTTTTTCAGATATTGCCAGGGGCGGCTGGCGGACGATCATCTGCATGAACCGGGATGAGGCCACGACCAATCTGAACAGTCTTTTCCGGGAGGTCTTTGTTCTTGCCCACACCCAGCACCTCAAGAACAAGGACATCTATCAGGGCGGTTCGAAGCTCACGGTGGTTCTCGACGCAACGGATCTTGACTCACCCCTTTTGGTGACGCAGCGCCTTTATAAGGTGCAATACGGGGTCATCAACGCCTTTCTCGACATCTTCGTCACCGAAAAGGGCAGGGCCAAAAACCCCGACATAGTCGACTATTACGGGCAGGACGAGCCCATTGAACTGGGACCCGATGAAAACATGCATGACCAAATGATTGAGCAAATTGCTAAACTATCCGTAAAAAGGGGCTATATCTTAGGCATCGGCATCATGTCGAGCAAAAGGGTTGGAATCAATCATAAGGAATACGGTGTGACTTCCCGGGGGGTCTTCAAGTTTGCGGAGATCGCCATGAACGAGATCGGCATTAACGTTTATGCCGATCCATTCAGCGTCAAATTCACAGGCGGGCCCAACGGCGACGTGGCCGGCAACTCCATGCGCCTCATCCTCGAACGATGCCCCAAGGCGGAGATTCAGGGCATAGTGGACGGGACGGCGGGACTTTACGACCCCCAGGGGGCGGACCGTAAGGAACTGGCACGACTTGTCCTCAAAGAAGACCTGGAACACTTCAAACCTGAGGCGCTTCACCCGAAAGGGTTCATCCTTTTTCGGCACGAACGTCGACACGAAGGGATCAGAGAGCTTTACAGGAAGGTTTCCCGTTCCGCCCACGGACTGCAAGAGGACTGGATCACTACCGATGAGTTTCACAAGGAAATGGACGATCTCCTCTTCCGCAGGCCCGTTGATCTTTTCCTGCCCTGCGGCGGAAGGCCTGAGACCATTGACGGAACCAACTGGCACAGGCTTTTTGAGGAAAATGGAAAAAGCGGCGTCAGGGTGATCACCGAAGGCGCCAACTCATTTATCACGCCGAAGGCAAGGGAGGAAATTCAAAAAAAAGGGGTAATCGTGCTCCGGGACGCATCCGCCAACAAGTGCGGCGTCATCTCCTCATCCTACGAAATCATCGCAAATCTTCTCATGTCGGAGAAGGAGTTCCTGACCCACAAAGAAGCCTACATAAAAGATGTTCTCGCTATTCTTGAAAGGAGAGCCGAGGAAGAAGCCCACCTGATTTTCAGGAAGCATAGGGAATATGTCGGCGCCAAGCTTTACACGGAAATCAGCACCGCCATCAGCGAGGAAATCAACAGGCACTACAGCCTGCTCTTCGGCTTTTTTCAGGAGCGGCCCCATCTGGCGGATCAACCCCTGTTCCAGAAAGCCATCCTAGGGCATTTGCCGGCATTCATTCAAAGGACACCCAGGTTCAGAGCGCGCATCAAGTCCCTGCCGCCCAAGATCAAGTATGCCGTCCTGGCAAGTGAAATCGCTTCGGCAATCGTGTACCGCGGCGGCTGGGAGCCGCAATTCGAAAGCAGGCTCAAGGCCTACCTGAAGGAGCGCTACGCATGAGATCAGGGCGTTCTCTGTGAAAGTGCGGGCTTCAATTCTTTTGAAACCACTTCTTTTTCTGAAAATCATCGGCCGAATCAGGCAGGGCCCCTTTGACCATGGACCTAACCTCGACCGCCGCCTCATGGGTCTCTCCAAGAACGGCAACCAAAGACCTGAACGCCCTGCCAAGAGTCATGTCTATAAAAGGCTGGATCTCATCAAGCACAGGCTCGGGAAGCAGCCGGTATGCCTGGTGCAGGTTGCTTACCCACACCGACAAAGCC
>JAFGDM010000038.1 GCA_016932115.1 Deltaproteobacteria bacterium
CTTCACGGGAACTTCGAGGATCGACCTCTTTCGGCGATACCCCGGAAGACCTCCGCCCGCCTCACCCGTTGCCCTAAGCATGACATGTCGATGTGGCTTCTTCGTTTTTGAGTTTTAAGAGGGACCCCCATGCTCGGAACCGCCGACTTCAGCATTTCAAACAGCTAAATTGTTACCAAAAATTAAATCACATTGTTCGGCAGGTGTCCAGACCATGGGAGCTTTTAAAGCCCAATTTCTTACGGCGGCGGTTTTTTCAAGAAGCTGAGATGTTTCAGATGTTCGAATTGGTCATTGAGCCCAAGAAAGAAGGTTTAACCGATACGGAGGTCTCTCTCGGAGTTCGGGTGAAGATTGCCGGGCACGAGGTCTTATGCCCGGTCACTAAATCCTGTGGAGACAGAACGGCCCTTGAGCTGGAAGTGAAAAGAATGGTGGATCAACTGGAGGCAATCAAGACAAAAGCCGGCAAGCTTTTCGAGAGCTCATTCCGCCAGGGAAAATTGGGTTTCAGGCCTGATATGACACCACCTGAGATATGGGCTGTCCTGAGCGGCATTAAAGATGAAAGCGAATTCGTTCAATCATTCAACAGCCTGGATGAAACAATGAGGCGAAAGGTGGCGGAGCACGTGCTTACAAGGTGCAATATCTTCTCCGGCAAAGCCGCTGTCTTTTCATCTCGCTACGACGACGCCACAGGCGTGATGGAATGAGAAATGATCCAGGGGGGGTGTCTTTTCGCGAAAACTTTATTTCGCCGTAAGGTTCTTGTCCTTTTTCATGATCATGAATTGCGCTCCAAGCGCCGCTAGGAGGACGATGAGGCAGAGAAGGTAAGGCGCTCGAAGCCCCACGTATTGCGCGGCGACACCGCCCAGAATGGGTCCTAAAACGGCACCACCTCCCAGAATGGACTCATGCAATCCGGTTCCCTTCCCTTTTTCCTTAAGAAGATGGACGGCATAATAGAGGCTTGAATAATAGGTCAGGCTGCACGAAAGACCGATCATGATAAAACCGACGGCGAAAAGGGTGAATCCCTTTGACACAAGAAGCAATGAAATCCCTGCGAGCGATAAAAGCTGCGCACCGAAGAGGTAACCCCTTGAGAAGAGCCAACGGTCGGTTCTTCGGAGAAGAAAAAAGCCTGTGAAAAGAGCCAAACCCACAAATCCGATCAACAGACCTATGGTGTGATGAGGGATGCCCAATTCACGGGCAAGCATAGGGAACTGGTACCGCGCGTTTCCCATGATGAACCAGGATGTGAAGTTTGCCGTCCATGCGGCATAAAGAAAACTCCTCCGCCGATTCGATGTCGCCATGTCTATTGTTGGGGTCTTTTGGGCCGTCTTAACCCGGCTTTCCCGGACGGAGGTATAGACGAGGACAAAAAGCATTAGAGCGATTGCCGCTCCAACCAGGAAGGGGAGTTTAGGGTGCAAGCTGTAAAGGAATCCTGATAAAATCGGACCGGCGAGGGCCGCTGCGGTCCAGGACAAGTTGAATGTACCGATGTCCCTAGCAAGTCCTGTTTGTCCGGCACCTTTTTGACAATCTGCTATCCACGCCTGCAGAGACGGCCAATAAATCGAGACACTCAAACCATTAAGGACCGAGAGGGCCAGGATAATCCAGATCTGCCCGACGCGGGTCATGAGGAGACAGGTTGCTAGAAAGATAAGGGGAGCTGTGATGATGAGTCGGCGCCGACCCAGCCGATCTGAAACTCGTCCCATGATATGAGCCATACCCATGTGAACGCAGGAAGCAAGGGTGCCTACAAGGCCGAGGTGGATCGGATTTGCCTTGAGGTCAATGAGCAGAAGCGGGGCTGCCAAATAATATAAGGTGAAAACAAAATCCATTCCGAAAGGAGCGACCCTAATCGTAATTTTTTCATTGATTTTTGCCATGCCTTCTCCGAACCACAGGTCCTTGCCGGGTGGGCAAGCTACCATATGTATCACTCCTCTACCACCAAATAAGAAAAGAAATGAGGATTCAAGGTGTTACAAAAAGCCCATCTGCCGCGTTGCGCTTCACTTCCGCCTTATTGAACCCCTGCTGCCCTGGACGGCCGGGCCCTGTTTTAAGGCGTGATTGACTTTCATCGGGTTTTGCCTTACATCTTGAAAAATGCATGTTTGCCTTTTTATTAATCCCGGGATTAGGAAAGGGCTCATGTGCCTTCGCCTCGTGCAACGTAGAACCCTTGAGGGAGAAGCGACCGACAGCCATTTTCCAACGGGGAGCATTATTATGAAATCGGGCAAAGAATACATCATTTTTCCTCTAGACGTTTCCACCTACGACGAAGCCATGAAATACGTCACCCTCCTCAAAGACAGCGTGGGGCTTTTCAAAGTGGGACTCGAGCTTTTTGCAAGTCAGGGTCCCGCTATTCTCATAGGAATTCGGGAGATCACAAACGCCAGGGTCTTTCTTGATCTGAAACTCCACGACATCCCCGAAACCATGAGGAGAGCTTTCCTGGCAGCCTCGCAGTACAGCCCCGAATTTATTAGCGTTCACTGTGATCAAGGCGACGGCTTTCTTGCGGAAGCGGCGAAGAGCAACCCGGGAAACACCAAGATTATGGCAATTACGCTCCTCACCAGTATCAACAGCAAGAATCTAGCCAGACTGGGCTTCATGGACGAGTACGTTAAAGATTTGTCGAGGCTGGTCTTGCTCCGAGCACAGATAGCCAAAGAGGCGGGGTGTCACGGCATCGTGTGCTCCGGCCAAGAAGTCGCACTGGTCAAAAAGGAAATGAGCGATATGCTCGTCCTGACTCCCGGCATCCGACCGGCGTGGTCGGTAATCAGCAAGGATGACCAGAAGCGCATTGTAACGCCTGCTTCGGCAGTGAAGAACGGGGCTGATTACATCGTGGTAGGTCGCCCGATCCGGGATGCTAAGGACCCCGGGGACGCGGCAAAAAAAGTGGCGGAAGAAATCGAGTCAGTTTTATAATTTTGAGAGAAACCCCCATGCCCAACGCCGGAATCGAAGAGTTTCAAAAAGCCGAAGTGTTGACAATTTTCTAAGAGATAATGTCTCAAGTTTAAAAAGTTGGAATCTAAAATGATACCCGTTTTTTGGTGAAAGGTTTGCTTATGATAATTATCGGAGAATTGATCAACGCAAGCCGGAAGACGGTGGCATCAGCCATAGAAGCGCAGGATGCCCAGGCTATCAAAACGCTCGCAAGAGACCAGTTCGAGGCAGGGGCTCAATTTATCGATGTCAATGCCGGTGTTTTCCTAGACAAGGAGCGGGAATACCTCGGATGGGTCGTCAGGATGGTTCAGTCGGAAGTCAAAGCACCTTGCTGCATCGATAGCCCTGACCCCAAGGCAATCGAGGAAGCCCTGAATGTCCACCAGGGAATCGCGATGGTCAATTCCATTTCCCTCGAAAAGCAGCGCCATGACATGATTCTCCCCTTGGTCGCGGGCACGGATCTAAAAGTGGTCGCTTTGTGCATGAGCGATCAGGGCATGCCGCAGACGTGCGATGAGCGACTCAGCATTGCGGATCGATTGATCAATGACCTTGTAAAGGCGAACATCAAGCTCGAAAACATCTTTGTCGATCTTCTTGTTCAGCCTATAGGAGTCAAGAACACGTTCGGCTTAGAATTTCTAAAAAGCGTCAAGGAAATCATGACCCGCTACCCGGGGGCCCACACGGTCTGCGGGCTATCCAATATCTCCTTCGGTCTTCCTGAGAGAAAACTTTTGAATCAGACATTTATGATCATGGCCCTGACACAGGGTCTCGACGCTGCAGTCATCAATCCCCTGGACAAGCGGATGATGGCCTGCATCGTTTCTTCCGAGGCTCTCATGGGCAAAGACAATTTTTGCCAAAACTATCTCAGAGCATACAGGAATAATAGACTCTTGTAGCGATTCGGCCGTCATTCTTTCCTTCCGACGCCTCTCGAGACGACCTAGACCCTCCGGTCTTGTATCTCAAAAAGCCGAAGTGTTACCAATTGTGTAAGAATCTAAATCGTTATGAATTTTTGTGCTTGACAAATGGTTTTTGAAATTGGACTATTGTCTACAAAAGACATTTTGTCCCGTAAGCGGAAAAATTTGCCGGCACGGGAAGTAGAGATTTAAAAAGCAACGTTAAAAAGAACCCTGCAGCCCATGAAGATCAAATCAATAGTCGATCATACCGTCAAGAACATCGAAGAGATGATCATCAAGGGCAAACTCAAACCCGGGCAAAAAATCAAGGAACAAGAAATCTCCACCCGTCTGGGAATCAGCCGTCCTCCATTGCGTGAGGCTTTCAAAATCCTGGAAGCTGAAGGCCTCATCAGAATAGAACCGAGGCGAGGGGCATTCGTTTCCGAGCTCAAGGATTCGGACATCTGGGAGATTTACACACTCAAGCTTGCCCTTTACAGTCTTGCCGTGACCCTGGCGATTGAAAAGATTCGGGATGTGGATATCGAGAAGCTGGGAAAAATCGTCTTTCAGATGGAAGAGATCGTCGCGGGCAGGGGTGAGGCGGATGTCATCCGTTACGAGGAGTTGAACAACTTTTTCCACGACGCCATGGCGAGCATCACCGGTCACGGCAGGCTCAAGAAAATCCAGCAATCCATCAACAACCAGATCAAGCGAATTGCATTTCAATCTTTTGCGGACAGAAAGCATCTGGAGTCGTCCTGTGAATACCACAGAAGGATTCTGGAGGCGATCAAGGCAAAAGATAGAAAAAGGGCTGAAAAGCTCACACGGGAGCATATACTGAAAGGCCTGAAAATGCAGGAAAGAATTAGAAAGGGAACATTTTATTAAATAATCGGAGGTTTTTATGCTTTTGCCCGAAGTCAAGAACCATTACGGAAAACTGAAGTTCCTCATCGACGGGGAGTGGGTCGATTCGAAGTCTACAAACATCGAGCAGGACACGAATCCCGCAACGGATGAGCCAATAGCCGAGTTGCCCAATGCAACCGTGGAAGAAGCCGTGCAGGCAGTGGAAGCCGCTCACCGGGCTTTTCAGACCTGGCGCAATGTGTCCATAAGGGACCGCGCTTACATGCTCTTCAGCATGCACCACAAATTTCGAGACAATTACGATATGCTCTGCCGGGTTCTGACCCAGGATCACGGCCGGACGATAGGCGAAGCAAAAGGATCCGTCGCGCGAGTGCTTGAGAACATCGAATCCGCCTGCAGCGCTGTTTACGGTTTGCCGAAACAGAATGAGCATGTGATGAACCTGGCCACCGGCATCGATGAGTATCTAACCTGGGAACCGCTGGGCGCTTTTCTGATTATCAGCCCGGGAAACATCCCCATGCACGCCTGGTCGTCCTTTGTGCCGTACGCACTTGCGGCAGGGTGCACAGTCGTGGTGAGCCCGAGCAGGCAGGACCCCGTAGCGGCCGAAACCGTGAACCGGGTGACTATGGAGGCGGGGTTTCCCAAAGGCGTAATCAACGTGGTTCACGGCGGGAGAAACATCAACAAAGAGATTCTGTCTCACCCGTTCATCAAAGGCGTGGGTTTTATCGGGTCCAACAGGGCCGGCTGGGAACTCTTTGACCTCTGCGGCCGGCTGGGCAAGACTTCTTCCATCAACGGCAACGGCAAGAACCACGTAGTCATCATGCCTGATGCCGATATCGACACCGCTATCCCGTGGCTCTTGAGAGCGTGTTTCGGAATGACAGGCCAGAGATGCCTGGGTGTGGATAATGTGGTCGTTATAGGAAACATTTACGACGAAGTGAAAAGCAAGTTCAAGGAAGCGGCTGCCAAGATGAAGCTCGGCTACGGACTTGACCCTGAGGTTGAACTGGGGCCTTACACGACAAAGGCCGGCATGCAGAAAATTCTGGACTGGACTGAAAAATCCCTTGCCGAAGGAGCCAAGATGGTGCTTGACGGGCGCAACGTTAAGGTCGAAGATTACCCGAAAGGGTATTTCCTAGGGCCCATAATTATTGAAAACGTCAACCCGGACATGTCCATGGCCAAACAAGAAGCTTTTGGAGCCGTTTCGGCTTTGATTAGGGGCGACAGTCTCGATCAGGCGATCGAGTGGATCAACACCAAGACCAACCTCGGACACTCCGCCTGCATCATGACTCAGAGCGGCAAGAATGCACGAAAATTCATGCGTGAAGTCAATGTAGGCAATGTAGGCGTCAACCTGGGGGTTGCACAGCCTTATGCTTTCTTCCCCCTGGGATCGAGAAGAGAGTCTTTCGTGGGCACCGCCAAGTCGAGATTGGCCTCCATGAGGATGTTCATGGACGAAAAGACTGTGACCGCCAGGTGGTTGTAACGTTGGAAGCGGGAGCATTGAAGGAGAAGCCGAATGATTGAACCTCTCAAGACCGTGCCGATATCCTTCAAGGTCAACGGCCGGCCGGTTTCATTGGAAGTGGGAGCCGGTGAAACGGCATTACACGCCATCCGGGAAAGGCTCCAGCTCACAGGCGCCAAGGAGGGGTGCGGAATCGGGGAATGTGGGGCATGCACGATCCTCGTTAATGCAAAGGCTGTAAATGCTTGCTTGATGCTCGCGGCCCAGATGGACGGAACCAGCATTAGAACAGTGGAGGGCCTCGCCGGGGGCGGAAGCATCCACCCCCTGCAGAAGGCTTTTCTCGATCACCATGCGGTTCAGTGCGGCTTCTGCACTCCCGGGCTCCTCATGAGCGCCGCAGCACTTCTCAAAGAGCATCCCTGCCCCGATCGCAGGACGATCGCAGACGGGCTTTCGGGCAACCTCTGTCGTTGCACGGGCTACAGGCAGATCTTTCAGGCTGTGGAAGCGGTTGCGCAAGGTGAAAAGGAGAAGACGCAGTGAGGTCGGACGTTCGATATGTAAGGCCCTCAAGCCTCGGGGAAGCCGTGGGTTTCCTGTCCGATCACGGCCCGGAGACAAAACCGCTCGCGGGCGGTACCGACTTGCTGATCAGCATCAGATCCGGCGAGCTCAAAGCCCGCTACGTCATGGATGTTAACCGCATACCCGAATTAAAAGGTATTGCCATGACAGGGGAGGGCCTCTCCATAGGGGCGGGAACCACTATCGCGGAGATCGCGTCTTCGGAAACAGTCAAGCGCCTCGCCCCAGTGCTCCGGAAATCCTGCCTCAGTTTCGGAAGCCCCCAGGTTCGCAACGCAGCTACCATTGGCGGGAATATCGCGAACGCTTCCCCTTCCGCAGATACCTTTCCCCCACTGATCGTTCATGAGACCATAGCGGTGCTCTCAGGCCCTGACGGGGAAAGGAGGATACCTGTGGAGGAAGCGGCGGCCGGGCCTTACAAAAGCAATGTCGGCTCCCGCGAGTTGATCGTGCGTTTCATCCTGAAGCCTTCCGAGGGCCGTTTCTTTGAATTTTTGAAGATCGGCAGGCGCAAGACACTCGCTATCGCCCGTGTGAGCATGGCCGTGCTGGCGGAAAAAGACATGCGGGGTGCGGTGGGCTTTATCCGGTTCTGTCTAGGGTCGAGCACCCCGGTTCCCTGCAGGATTGTCGAAGTGGAGGATTTTTTGACCGGGAAGATCCTGAATGAAGCTGTGGTGGCAGAAGGCGGGCGGCTTGCGGCGGAAAAAATGATCGAGATCTCCGGCAGAAGATCCACAACGGTATATAAAGAGCCTGCTGTAAAGGGCCTTTTTAATCGACTGCTTTATCCAATGGTGAAAAATGACTGAGAAAGTTGGTGCCATCGGCAGCAGTATCCCGCGCAGGGGCGCCCTTGATCGCTTGACCGGCGCATCCATGTTCAGCGCGGATTTCCGACTCGAAAACCCGCTTGCCCTCAGAGCCGTGCGAAGCCCCCATTCCCATGCGCGTGTCCTTCGGATCGATACCGAAGAGGCTTCACGGATGCCGGGAGTTGCGCGCATATTCACGGCTCGTGACATTCCCGGGAAAAATCTCACCGGAATCATCAACAAAGATCGGCCTCTTCTCGTCGAGGACAAGGTGCGTTTCGTCGGGGACCCGGTCGCACTTGTGGCCGCCGAAACGGAAGAAGCTGCCGAGAGAGCCGCCGGGGCGGTGAATGTTCTCTACGAAGTTCTTCCCGCCGTTTACGATCCGGCCGACGCGCTGGCGAATGAGGCGCCCTTAATCCATGAGAAAGGAAATCTGCTCTTCAGGCGGCGTGTCGTAAGAGGAGATGCGGCTTCGGCTTTTTCATCCTGTGCCGTTGTCGTGGAGGAGACCTACAGGACTTCCTTTTTGGAACACTGCTATCTGGAGCCTGATGCAGGCGCGGGCTGGGTTGATGCCGACGGCACCCTTGTCATAATTGCCTCCACCCAGAACCCCCATTACGACCATTCGGAAGTGGCGGCCCTTCTCGGGGTGGAGGACGGCCGGATAAGAATAATACAGGCCGCCACCGGCGGCGGGTTCGGTTCCAAGCTGGACCTCAACATGCAGGGTTTCATCGGGCTTGCGCTTTACCATCTGCAAAGACCCGTGCGCTGTGTGTACAGCCGGGAGGAGACCTTTATTGCCACCAGCAAGCGCCATGCGCTCATCATGGAAATGAAAACCGGTGCCGGGAAAGACGGCAGACTTCATGCGATGAAATGCCGGATCCTCTGTGACACCGGGGCTTATGGTTCGTACGGTATCGCAGTGGCCTCCCGGGCTGCGGTGCATGCCGGGGGGCCTTACGAAATAGAACATGTGGATACCGAAGTGTTATGCGTTTATACGAACAACCCCGTGGCGGGCGCAATGAGGGGTTTCGGCACTCCCCAAGTGGCCTTCGCCCATGAAAGCCAGATGGATCTGCTGGCCGAAAAACTGGGCATGGACCCTTTCGAGATAAGACGGCGTAATGCACTTCGGGTCGGCTCGGTGACGGCAACGGGGCAGAAGCTCGAGGCGAGTGTGGGCATAGGGGAATGTCTGGACGCGATCAAAGAAAGCTATGAAAAGGCACGATCAGCCCGGTCCGATAGAGGCGACTCTCCCTTCACTTGCCGGGGTGTCGGAATAGGGGCAATGTGGTATGGGATAGGCAATACGGGGATGCAAAACCCCTCTACGGCGCAGGTAGAAATTGATCTGGACGGCGCCGTTACCTTGTACACAGGCTGCGCCGACATCGGGCAGGGTTCCACTACGGTACTTGCTCAGATTGCAGCCGGGACTCTGGGCCTTGCTCCGGACGAAATCAGGATGATCGTCGCAGATACGAAACTAACCACCAACGCGGGGGCCACCTCGGCAAGCAGGCAGACCTACATTTCCGGCAATGCGGTGAGGGACGCGGCGGCCAAACTGGTTGATGTTCTGCTAACCGAAGCGGTTGATCTCATGAAAGTCCCGAAAAACTCACTCGCAGTTGAAGGGGGCTTTGTGGTTTATAAAGGCGACACGGATCGCCGGATCGCCTTTTCGAAGCTGGCTGCCAGGGCCCGCCGTAAAGGGATCCCACTGCGGTGGCAGGGCTATTTCGATCCTGTGACTTCCCCGCTGAACCCGGATACCGGTCATGGTGAACCATACGCGACCTATGCTTATGCGTGCCATCTAGCTGAGGTGACGGTGGATATAACCACCGGAGAAGTGACGGTTGATCGGGTGGTGGCCGCCCACGACGTCGGCAGGGCCATTCATCCGGAGGGCGTTGTGGGGCAGATCTGCGGGGGTGTGGCCATGGGGGTGGGGTTTGCATTGATGGAGGAGTTTAAGCCGGGCGTCACAGCGTCATTTAAGGATTATCACATCCCCACGGCGAACGATATGCCTGAAGTGGTGCCGCTCATCGTGGAGTCCTCGGAACCGACAGGGCCTTTCGGAGCGAAGGGCGTGGGCGAACCTGCGCTGATTCCCACGGCCCCGGCTGTGTTGAACGCTCTTTCGGACGCATTGGGGAAAAGGATTTATCATCTTCCGGCCAACCTGGAACGGGTGCTGGAAGCGGCGAACAAAAGAGGGTAGGTTTTAAGTGTTCAGTGTTCAGGAAGTCGGGGCAGTCAACAGTAGGAACTATACGCTCTAGACACGTATATCCCAAGGAGGTTGGAAAATGTCGAATGTATTGCTGAAAAATATCGGGACTCTAGTAAGCGGGGATATTGAGGAACCCCTTCTTAAAGCGGATGCGATCTGGATCGAGGACGGGGTAATCAGAAACGTGGGCACCCTCAAGGGAATGGACGAAAAAGCGGCACAGGTTGTCGTCGATTGTGCCGGAACCACGGTTACCCCCGGACTGATCGACTCTCACATCCACCCGGTGCTTGGAGACTTTACGCCCAGGCAAAAGCAGTTGGGCTTTTTGGAAAGCGAGGTGCACGGCGGTATTACCACCGCAATATCTGCAGGTGAAGTCCACCTTCCCGGGAGGCCCAAAGATCCTGCGGGAACAAAAGCCCTTGCTGTGCTTGCTGCAAAAGCCTTCGCATCATTCAGGCCCGGCGGCATGAAAGTGATGGGCGGCAGCCTGATTCTGGAGAAAGGCTTGGTGGAGAAGGATTTCGAAGAACTTGCCCGGGAAGGGGTGCGCGTGGTGGGAGAAATCGGTCTTGGCTCGGTTAAATCACCGGAGGACGCGGCGCCCATGGTCAAGTGGGCCAAGAAGAACGGCATGGTGGTGATGATGCATACCGGCGGCACATCCATACCGGGAAGCACAACGGTGGGGCTAAAAGAGGTGCTGGGAGCCGATCCGAGTATTGTTTCCCATATTAACGGCGGGCCTACCGCCTGTTCCATCGAAGAAGCGGAAAAATTGATTTCCCAAACAACGATGGCTATTGAGTTAGTCCATTGCGGCAACATGAAGACCGCCGTTGAAATCGGCTCTCTTGTGGTCAAACACAAGGCCCTTCACCGAGTCATCATTGGAAATGATGCTCCTTCCGGAACCGGTGTTGTGCCTCTTGGTGTGCTCAGGGTCCTAAGCCTTCTAGCCGGTATGACACCGATAAAACCGGAGCAGGCTGTTTGCATGGCTACAGGAAACACGGCGAAACTATATAATCTCAACCGGGGCGTTATTGCTGAGGGAAAAGAGGCGGACCTGGTCGTTATGGACGCTCCCATGGGTTCAGTGGGCAACGATGCCTTATCGGCCCTCGCAGCCGGCGACGTGCCGGCTGTGTCCACTGTTCTTGTGGACGGCAAGATTGTCGTTAACATCAGCCGCAACACCCCGCCGCCTGTGAGAAAACCAACGGTGATAAAGTAGGTGTGGAGTCATGAAGTGTCGGGCATTCCGACTTTGATGACTAATGAGGTTTTTCGTTGATAAACATTGATCTGGAAAAATGTGTCGGTTGCGGCACCTGTGTTCAGGACTGCCCCTTAGGGGCCATTCGTCTTAAGAAAAAGAAAGCCTCAATCGACGATCGGTGTACTCTTTGCGGTGCCTGTGTGAGAATTTGTCCGGAGGAGGCCTTGAGCCTCGGAGACGTCTCCTCGCTTGAGGGAGTAGAATGTGAGGCCTGTCCGATCGGCTGCCGTATCAAAGACGGCAATCTGGGCGCCTGCTTGCGTTACAGGAACGAGTCCGGCAAATTGGTGCGTGTGACACCGCTTCATGCTTTTAACGATGTCGAGGATGTGGTAGGCCCCGATCTCGCTGAAGCTGTTAGAAAACCTCTTATTACCGGCATTGGTGCAGGCACGACCTATCCGGACTGCAAGCCTGCCCCGCATATTGTACAGGGTAAACGATACCGTGTAGATGTGGTCACAGTGGTGACCGAGGCGCCGCTGAGTTACAGCGGCATTCTGGTCAAGATAGATACGGATATCCCTATTGGCGAAGAAGGGTCACCGGTGCTTGTGGGCAAAAGAAAAGTGGGCCTTGTGACCACGGAGCAATACGGTGCCAAGATGCTCTCTATTGGGGGGGTCAATCTTCTAACAGGAAGAGACGGTTTCGTTGTTGCGAGGACCATCACCGACATTGCAAACAAAAAGCCTGTCAGGCTGAAGGTTGAAGGCGGGGGCCGCCTCGAGATCCAGGTGGGACAAACGCCTGTAATCGAAGGTCAGAAGCCGGAAAATATGAGAGTGGGATGCGGAAGCGCCACCCTTGGCCTTTTTGCGCCCCTTCTCAAGGAATCCGCCGACGAGGCGATCATCTTGGATTCCCATCTGACAGGGTTAATGAGCGAGCATGCGGCGGGCCGCTTTGTGGGCGTGAAGGCCTCAGGTGTTACATTGAAATTCAGAAAAAGCACACCCGGCCGGTATTTTGGCGACCACGGCAAAGGCTGGGGAGGCACCTCGATCATTCACCCCACGGATGTGATCGCCCACATAGACAGACAGGTTTCAAAGGCGGGCATGACAATTCTGATCACGGAAACAACCGGCCAAAAGGCAGCTATGTTCGTGCTCCAGGAAGACGGCGTTCTCAAGGAAGTTCCTCTTAGCCCCGCAGCGCAAAAGGCTGTGGAGGCTATATGCTCGAGTTGCGAACCCTCTCTTGTTTCGGCCCTATATATGGGTGGAGCAGGTGGAAGCGCGAGGGCGGGAGTCACACTTTATCCAGTAAAGCTTACTCAGGCAGTGCATGGGGGAAAGGCTCATCTCACGGTGGGGGGAGCCCCTGCTTTCATCCTTCCCGGAGGCGGCATCAATTTCTTGGTGGACGTGGAACGTGTGAAAAACGGGTTTTTCTACTGGACACCCACCCCGGCAACCATTTGCCCGGTGGAATACACGATGACGAGGAAGGACTACGAAGAAATGGGCGGGCACCTGGAGGCCGTGAAGCCTTTTCGTCCTCCAAAGGTTCTGGATTGAGGGGTGTGGTTGAACAAATCATCCAGCGGCTGAGAGGGGGAAGCGTTCTGGCTGAATGCGGCCCTATGAGGCTCGTCATTTCCGCCTGGATCGGAAAACTCGCCCAGTGTGACATAGCAGTTAGGGCTGCCGAGGAGGCATTTGTTTACCTTGAAGCCGTGGCCGAGGCAAGGAGTTCTCTTAGAAGGATAGGCGGTAGAGCCCCGGACAAAAGAAAGCATTTTTTGGTTGAACGGATGATTGAAAGCGTTTCTGCTGTGGGGGATGAAGATCTTACACCCATGGCAGCGGTTGCCGGGACCATTGCAGACGGAGTCGCGGAATTTTTATTTGCCAGGGGGATGACAAAAGTTGTGGTTGAAAACGGCGGGGACATCTCCGTCAGGCTTGAGAGCGATGAATTCGTCACTGTAGGAATCCGGCCTGAGGTCGGTTTTCGTAAAATTTCCCATATCATTGCTTTGGGGTCGGAGCGCCGATCCTGGGGTGTCGCCACGAGCGGATTGGGAGGAAGGAGTCTTACAAGGGGTGTTGCCTCTGGAGTCACCACGGTGGCAAGAACGGCTTCCCTTGCCGATGCCGCCGCCACGGCCGTTGCTAATGCATCCTTTGTGGAGGACACACAGGTAATCAGGCGCCCTGCCGAGGAAGTGGATCCGTACACGGATATTCCAGGTCTCTTCGTCACGGTCAAGGCAGGAGTGCTGAATGAAGCAGTGAAAAACCTCGCTGTCGAACGAGCCATGAGTCGTGCTGAGGAATTGGTATCGAAAGACGTTATCCTCGGAGCCTTTGTGGCGGTACAGGGCAAGATCGGGATGACGCAGTTTGTGAGAGATAGACTGGTTAAGGAAGTGCAACATAGGTTTTGATGCCGTTGATCAAATGCCTGTTGCAGGTTGCTTGTAGGGCTCAGTGTTCACCTTCCTGAACGCTGAACCCCTGAAAACTTTTTCGAAGGAGGTTTGCAGCATGGAAGTACGAAAATACGTGACCATCGTCGAAGAAATTCATATGGAAGCAGGTCGCAAGATGGAACGACCCGGTAAAAGGGCCGCAGCCGTTGCCGTGATCAAGAACCCTTTTGCAGGAAAGTACGTCGAGGACCTAACCCCTCTAATCGACATCGGTGATCAGCTTGGGGCGATCCTGGGCAAAATGGCCGTGGAGGCTCTGGGGATTCCGCCTGAAAAGGCTGAGAGCTACGGGAAGGGAGCGATTGTCGGTGAAGCGGGAGAGAGGGAGCACGCAGGCGCGATTCTTCATCCCAAGCTCGGCACCCCTTTTCGAAATGCCGTGGGCGGCGGAAAGGCCATAATTCCCTCAGCCAAGAAGGTAGGAGGCATGGGAACGGAAATCGACGTTCCCATCCATTACAAGGACGCCGCTTTTGTCCGGTCCCATTTTGACGCCATGGCGGTTCGTGTCGACGATGCGCCCCGGGCGGATGAGATTGTTGTCGCCCTGGTGGTGACGGACTGCGGCAGGCCCCATCCGCGCATCGGAGGTCTCAAGAAAGAAGAGGCCAAGAAGGAAGATGGATTGAGATAACACGCTACAATGAGGCACTGGATTTGGAGGAAGGCTTTATCGGTTGACGGGTTCCTGCGACTTGGCTAGAATGGCCGTGGGATAAGGAGGAATCTGGAAGGCCGTCAGGACGACGGTAAAAGTCATTTAAATTTAAGGAGGGAATTGATGATGAAAAAGATAATTCTAACATGTGTCCTGTTGCTGCTGGCGTTTATTTTTGTTTTGCCCAACGCCGCCTTGGCTCAATCCAAGTCCACCATGAACATCCGATTCAGCACCTGGCATGTGCCTGTGAGCCGGGAAGTAAAGACGGTATGGATTCCCATGCTTGAGGAACTAAAAAAAAGAAGCGAAGGCCGAATCACATACACCCTGTATCCAGGCGCGGCCCTCGGCAGCGGTCCCGAGCACTATGACATCGTAGCAAAGGGGCTTTCAGACATGGGATATTTCACCGCCACGTGGACGCCCGGCCGATTTCCCCTAAGTGATGTCCTTTCAATGGCTGCCTGGGTAGACGGGAAGGATGTAGGTACGGACATCGGCAATGCCATGTATGAAAGGATACTCAAAAAAGAATTTCCGGGTGTTAAAATGATCGAACTGAACGGCTGCATCCAGGCTTTTATGTGGACCCGAAAACCTATTAAAACCCTGGAAGACGTCAAGGGGCTCAGGATCCGGTCACCGGGCGGACACCAGACCAATTACATCAAGGCCCTGGGCGCGGAACCGGTTTTTATGCCCCTGGGTGACGTTTATCTTTCCATGGAAACCGGGACGATCGACGGCATTGTCACCTGCCCGCCTCTGGTTATCGCCTTCAAGCTTTTCGAAGTAGCCAAGTACGGCACGGTTGCCACCTTCGGTTGTGTAACCGAAGGGGTTATTATGAACGAAAAGAGCTGGCAGAATACGCCGGATGACCTGAAACCCATCATCATGGAAGTTTGCGGAAATCCGTTCCGCACTACGGGCGGGCTCAATGCAGCGGTTTATGGGACCATGATGAAAGAGCTCGAGGCAAAGGGCGTGCAGTTCTACAAGATGCCTGCCGAGGAGGAAGCGCGGTGGTTCAGCCGTTTTCAGGAGGAGACCAGGAAGTGGGTGAACGGCCTGGAGGCCAAAGGTCTTCCGGCAAAGGAGGTGGTCAAGGCCTATAACGAGATCGCCCAGAAGCACGGAGTCGGGTGTGTAGCCTTCCCGCCGGAGTATGCCAAATAGAGCAACCTTCAAGGAATTTTTCGGTGGATATTTGTGGATAAGATCAGAAAAAACATTCAGCGTTTGACGCTTTACGTGAGCTATTTGGGCATGATCTTGCTCATTCCCATGATGCTACTCACAACAACTGACGTTTTAGGCCGGGCCATATGGTCCCGGCCTATTTACGGCAGCGTAGAGCTTTCAAGCTACATGCTGGCTGTTTTCATTCTCTTGGGCGTCGCTTACACACACCAAGTTAAAGGGCATGTGCGAGTCTCCATGCTGACCTCGCGTCTCCCGGAGCGAGCGAGCCTGGCCCTGGATCTAGTGACTATTATTCTCAGCCTGTTTATTATCGGATTGCTTATATGGCAGGGGTGGGTTGTGGGCATGGAAGAACGTGCCGTCTCAGACATGCTCAGAGTCCCTCAGCGCCCTTTTAAGCTTCTTGTGTCGGTCGGCGCCTTTCTCCTCTGGTTGGAGCTTATAATCGACCTGTTCGCAACAATAAAACAAATTACGAGACGAGTGTAATGGATCCTTTCCTTGCAGGCCTTTTAGGTACGGGGCTGGTTTTCTTGCTTCTCTTCATAGGCATGCCCATAGCTTTCGCCATGTTTTTTGTGGGCTTTGCCGGTTTGACGTATCTGACCTCCCCCGGCGCGGCATTGCCGGTGCTGGCACGAACCACCTACGAGGTCTCGGCCTACTACCCTTACACCGTTATTCCCCTTTTCATCGTCATGGGTGGTTTTGCCGGAAGTTCGGGCATGACCCAGGAACTTTACATGAGCTTTGACAAATGGCTTCGCCGCCTTCCGGGAGGGCTGAGCATTGCCACTATCGGGGCTTGCGCAGGTTTTTCGGCCGTGTCCGGTTCCTCGGTGGCCACAGCCGCTGCTATGGGGACCGTGGCTCTTCCTGAAATGAAGCGATTCGGTTACGACATGGGCCTGGCCACCGGCAGTATCGCTGCCGGCGGCACTCTCGGTTTTCTGATTCCCCCGAGCATCGGTTTCGTGGTCTATGGGATGCTTACCGAGCAGTCCATCGGCAAGTTGCTCATTGCCGGTATCGTGCCGGGAGTCCTCCTCGCCTTGTCCTTCATCTTCATAGTCATTTTAATGGTTAAGCTGAATCCGCGGCTCGCCCCGGCGAGCCCCGATCCGGTCTTTTGGAGGGAGAAGCTTTCCGCTCTTCTGGACGTGTGGGAGCCCCTGTCCATCTTCGTCATCGTGATGGGAGGGATCTACATGGGATTCTTTACCCCCACGGAGGCCGGCGCCATAGGCGCCACGATGCTTTTTGTCGTGGCCCTCTTCAAGAGAAAGCTCAACTTTACAACCCTGAAAGAAGCCTTGCAGGAAGCGGTTAGAATCTCCGTGATGGTGCTTTTTCTTGTGGCGGGCGCCAACGTGTTCAGTTATTTCTTGGCTATTTCCACGATTCCCATGGTCACCTCCACATGGGTTGCAGAGCTGGAAGTCTCCCGTTACCTTATTCTGACTATTATTATCGTCGTCTACCTTTTTTTGGGATGCTTCCTTGATGCCATATCGATGATGGTGCTCACCATGCCGGTCATTTTCCCGATCATTCTCACTCTTCATTTCGACCCCATCTGGTTCGGCGTCATTGCTGTTCTCATGATGGAAGCTGGCCTGATCACGCCGCCCATGGGACTCAACATTTTCACCGTAGCAGGGGTGGCAAAGGATGTCCCTGTGGAAACCATTTTCAAAGGGGTCGCCCCTTTTCTGATCGCTATTTTTGCCGTGGTCTTCATGATCACTCTTTTTCCCAAGCTTGCCCTTTTGCTGCCGACCATGATGCTGAGGTGAAAAAGAAGACTCAGATCAAGATCAATGATCTCTGCCGTTTCCTGCTCTACATGCTGGGCCGCAGGCCCGACGAGTTCGGGCTCGTACCGAATCATGAAGGTTGGCTTACCTTCAAGGAGATCTTGCGTGCTCTTCATGAAGAACCGGGTTGGCGTCATGTCGGAGAAATCCATCTGAGAGAAGTTCTCATGGGGAAAGACCGCTTCCTGTTCGAGTGGGAAGGTGAGCGAATCAGGGCTGTGGAAAGACATTGGCGCTTCGAGCCCGGCGAACCTGCCAAGGAAATACCTAACCTGCTTTATACAGGGGTACGAAGACGAGCCCATCCGCACGTAATGGAAAAGGGGCTTTCATCCACGGATTTTCTGGTTCTCTCCCCGGATCGCACCATGGCCCTGAGGATGGCCGAAAGACGCGATCCAAAACCCGTGATTCTTGAGATCAAAAGCGCCGTTGCCCGCAATGAGGAGGTTGCCTTTTATCCCCTAGGCGATCTTTTTTTAACATTCTCCGTGATACTTCCTTCGTACATCGCCGGACCGCCCGTTTCGGAGGAGGATCGACTTGCACGGGAGAGGCGAAATCTGAGCCGCATGAAAAAGGAAAAGCCTCCGCCTGTTGTCGATTTCACACCGGGCACCTTTGTTTTAGCGCCCGGCAAGGACCCGGACAGATCCAGGCAAAAAGGCAAAAAACAAAAAGGTTGGAAAGAAAGAGCGAGAAAAGTGAGGAGGGAAAAAGATTGATGGAAAATCAACTTCGTTCCGGCCTCTTATGCTGTGCTCCGTTTACCGTGAACTGTTTTTTTCTCAACCCTCTCGATCCGCACGGGGACAATCTCGTTTTGAGAAGGATTCGAAGAATCGAAAACAACCGGCAGGTAGTTATCGCTCAGACCCTTGATCGAGAGACCCCTATCGTACCATCCTTCGGAGAGGACTTCGAATTCACTGCCTATGCAAGATTTATAAAAGGTTTGTCTCTTCCTTTCGCCCAGTGCCCTTAGTTCCGCAGTTCTTTCCTTCATTTCATGCTCCGGGATGCGTTCCGGGAACGACCACGCGCGTGTTCCTTTCCGGGGAGAGAAGGGGAAAACATGGAAATAGGATAGGGGGAGATCCATGAGCAGTCGGTAAGTGGCAAGATGAGCTTTTTTATCCTCCCCCGGAAATCCTGCTATTACATCCACTCCTATGGCCGCAACAGGAACCCTTGCGTGGATGGCCTCGATTAGCGAACGGAATTCCAGCGCCGTGTAGCGCCTGTTCATTTTTTGCAAAGTGATGTCGTTCCCATTCTGAAGGGAGATGTGGAAGTGCCGACAGAAGCACGGCTCGGATGCGACCATCTCAATGATCTCCGGGCCTATTTCCGTCGGCTCCATGGAACTCAGCCTTATCCTCAAGGGCGGCTTCTGTTTGGCGATAAGGCGAAGGAGGTCTTTAAACCCCAGGGCAGGTTTCAGATCGACGCCGTAGCGCCCAAGATGTATGCCTGTGAGCACCACCTCATGATATCCCCTATGCCACAGGGCTCGAAGGTTCTCGAGTACTTTTTCCGGTTCAAGGCTTCGCAGGGGACCTCTGGCAAAAGGCACAATGCAGTAACTGCAGAAGGAATCGCAACCGTCTTGGACCTTCAGCAGCGCACGCGTGCGATCTGAAAGGGGTAGAAGATCGTTGAAGTAGGCGGGAGAAGAATCATCGCGCACGAGCAAGGGCGTTCGACCTTTTTCCCAGTGGCGGAGCAGATCAGGCAGGCGATGCTTAGTCCTGTTTCCTGCCATCAGATCGAGGCCTTTGATTGCGAGGACTTCCTTAGGAAAAACTTGGACATAACATCCCACAGCCGCTGTCAGGCCGCCGGGGTTTTCCTTGATTGCCCGCCTGATCGCCTGCCTCGACTGGTTGGAAGCGCTCTGTGTCACAATGCAGGTATTGACAATGCTTGCATCCGCCTTGCCGCCTTTTGGGGCCTCCACCCACCCTGCTTGCAAGAAGGCTCCTCTCAGGCATGCGGACTCGTACTGGTTTACCTTGCACCCAAGGGTAGTGATTCGGAATGTGCCTGACATCTTCAACCCTAGTTCTTTGCCCTTATTGCCGTGTGTCCGAAAAGGGCGCTTTGTCTAGATTCTAACTTTTCAAATCTAAGAGATTTTACACTTTCATGCGCAGCGCACCGTGCGCATTGCGGCTTCTTCTTATCCATCCTCCCCCGATGACGCGGTCGCCTTCGTAGCACACCAGGGCTTGGCCGGGTGTAACCGCCCACTGAGGTTCGTCAAATTCAAATCCGACTTCTTCGGGAGAAAGAACCTCAAGCCTTCCGGAAGCAGCCCTGTGGCGGTAACGGATCTGGGCATGAAGCCGCATCCTATGATACCGGGGTGCTTCGTCAAGCCAGTTGAACCCCTCGGCCTCCACACGCGTGCAAAGAAGATCCTCCTTTTCGCCCACTATGATCCGGCGATTTCGGGGGTCGATTTCCGACACATAGTAAGCTCGACGGGATGCGATACCGAGGCCGTGTCTTTGGCCGACGGTGTAGCGATAGGTACCATCATGCTCGCCCACCTTTGTTCCTTCCATGGTCAGAACATCGCCTCGCCGCGCGATTTCCCCCCCCCTCTCCTTTTCCAGAAAAAGGCGGTAATCATTTGCAGGAAGAAAGCAGATCTCCTGACTTTCAGGCTCCGAGGAGTTGGGCAGTTCCATCTTGAGGGCAAGGTCTTTTGCCTGCTGCTTCGTCATCCGTCCGAGAGGTAAAAGGGTCCTTTCCAAATGACGCACACTAAGACGATGAAGAAAATAGCTCTGTTCTTTTCTTTGGTCTATGCCGCGCCACAATTGGGTAGCCCCATTGCTTCCAACCTTTACGGTTGCGTAGTGTCCTGTGGAGATCTTGGAGATTTTATGCTCTTCACTGTATCGGAAAAGGGTTTCGAACTTGATGATCTCGTTACAAAGAACACAGGGATTGGGTGTTAGACCGCTCAAGTAAGCCTCTACAAAAGGAGCAACAACTTCTCTGGAAAAAGCGATGTCGAGATTTATCAAGACGACAGGAATTTTAAGGCGCTCACCCACCCGTTTAACCGAGAGGGATCTGGCCTCTCTCTTCTCCGGCGGGGCAGGGAGGAGGAAGTGGACTCCCGTAACATCCCAACCTTGCTCTATCAGCAGCGCCGCAGCAAGTGTGCTGTCGCACCCGCCGCTCAGGGCGACCGCAACCGTTGATGGATTTGTGTTTTTTTCGTCGCGATAGTTAATCAAGAAGGCTCTTGTTGAATTTTACTTCCATGGCCCTTGCCGGGCATGCAACAACGCAAAGCTCGCAGGCGCTGCATTTATCTTTATCAAATACGACGGCCATGGCCGGTCTTTCGATGTAGAGGGCGCCGGTAGGGCAAACGGCCGTGCATGCACCACACTGATAACACTTTTCATCATCCCTCTTGATG
Organism: Deltaproteobacteria bacterium; assembly: GCA_016932115.1. Taxonomy (GTDB): domain Bacteria; phylum Desulfobacterota; class DSM-4660; order Desulfatiglandales; family HGW-15; genus JAFGDM01. The sequence continues at coordinate 20,827 of JAFGDM010000038.1, forward strand.
TCCTCGGCGATGCTTTCCACCTTGATGCCCATGCTTCTGAGGTAGTGAAGTCCTCTGTGATAGTTCTTGCGGTGACCACTAATTTCCATCACGGCCAGCCCCTCTTTTCTGGGGTAAATGACCGCCTTGAGAATATTGCATTCAAGATCGAATTTCCTGATCAGATTGGTTATGATGGGCTCGTTCACCGCCGAAGGCGGAAAGCGCAGAGACAGCATTTTGGTGTACATGGGCCTGACTCCTTGATAGTAGCCTCTATGGGCGGAAGGGTGCACGGCGCACGGGAAGAAGATGCCTTTTCCCAAAACTGTAAACGTTTATGTCTTTGTACCTCTTAGTTCCGTGCCTCAAAAGTCCTGCTTCTGATTTTGGCAAAGTAACATTATGATTTTTTGCTTGACAGTTAACCCACTAAACGA
>JAFGDM010000259.1 GCA_016932115.1 Deltaproteobacteria bacterium
ACGCCGGAATCGAAGAGTTTCAAAAAGCCAAAGTGTTACCAATTTTCTAAGAGATAACCTCTCAGATTTGAAATGTTAGAATCTAAATTATTGGTATCGTTCAAAAGTGTTTGCATGGATCTTCATCCGTTATACAGCGCCCGTGTTCCGGCCATGGCCTGCACCGACCCACACAGTGTTTTAGGCATGCAAACACTTTTGAACGATACCAAATTATTACAATAAACTTAGCATCTCGGGAAAAGGGGATCATGAGGTCCCCTTTTTTGCGCACCCGGTGAGGATTAATTGGCAGACTATTATGCTCAGCTTTTGATCAACGGCGCAGTAGCCGGCGCGGTCTACGCTCTATTTGCAGTGGGCCTCACCATGGTTTACGGGGTTTTCCGTTTTATTAACTTTGCGCACGGCGAACTCATTGCCTGGGGCGCTTACCTCGCCTTCGTGTTTTCCAAATTCCTGCCTTTCAGTGTCGCAGTTGTTCCGGCCATCATGCTTACTGTCCTGCTCGGAATCGGCCAGGACCGCTATGTCTACAACCCCCTTAGACAGCAAGGTCGAATCACGCTGCTTATCGCCTCCATAGGGCTTTCGTACCTGCTGAGAAATGCGCTCCGTTTGATCTGGGGGTCGGATCTCCAGACTTACGGGTTCGAGGCTTCAAGAGGCTTTTTCTTTTACGGCCTTACCATAACCCGGACCCAGCTTTTCATGTTGGCGGCGGCTATTTTGTTTCTTGCATTCCTTTATGTGTTGCTGAAATTCACGATGCTGGGCAAGACCCTCAGAGCTGCGGCGGACAATATGGAGCTGGCGGAGATCATGGGAATCAACATGAAAAAAGTCGGTCTCACGGTCTGGGTGCTTTCGGCCTTTTTTGCAAGCGCAGGAGGCATTCTCATCGGCATTGACACGAATCTGGAACCTATGATGGGGCTGACTAATCTCCTCAAGGCCTTTGCGGCGGTTTTGTTGGGAGGGGCCGGAAATGTTTGGGGTGCACTTGTGGGCGCACTCTGTATCGGCGTTGCCGAGAATTTGGGGGTTGCTTTTCTTTCCCCGGGCTACAAGGATGCCGTATCATTTGCGTTGATCATCCTCATCCTTCTTTTCCGGCCCACCGGCATATTCAGCATCATAGGCGGAATCAGGTAGAGGAACATGGACTACCTTTTGCACACCATCATCGTCGCCCTTGTTTACACGGTTTTTGCCTTATCGTTAAACCTAGAGCTGGGTTACACAGGCCTGTACAACTTCGGCCACGTGGCCTTTTTCGCAATCGGCGCCTACGCGTCCGCCCTTTTGAGCCTTGCAGGGGTTCCTGTTTTTTTAGGTATGCTGGTGGGTGTAACGCTGGCCGGCATGGCAGGCGCACTGCTTGCCGTGCCTGCCCTTCGACTGACTGGAGACTACTTCGGTGTCGCCACCTTGGCATTTGGGGAGATGATGCGGCTTTTTTTTCTCAATGAACGATGGCTCACCAAGGGGCCTATGGGGCTTCCCGGGATTCCCCGGCCTTTGGGTATTCATGCAGGTGTTTCAGGATTACCCCTTTATCTGCTCCTGGCCGGATTTCTCGCGCTTGCCGCGTTTTTTACTGTCTATAGAATCACCCATTCTCCTTTCGGCCGGGCCCTCAAGGTGGTGCGAGAGGACGAATTTGTGGCACAGGCTCTGGGGAAAAATGTGTTTAGCCTGAAGTTGCGGGTTGTGGCTGTAGGTTCTTTGCTTGCGGGCTTGGCGGGCGCGCTCTACGGACACTACATCACTTATATCAGCCCCTCGGATTTCACCCTTAATGAAACGATACTGGTTCTTCTTTGTGTGGTTCTTGGTGGACGGGGAACGCAGTGGGGGCCCGTGCTAGGTGCATTCCTAATCATTTTTTTTCAAGAGTTCCTCCGGTTTCTTCCCATTCCCGTTGATTTCGGCCGGGTGGTGGCACCGATCCAGGGCATGGTTTACGGAGCGGTGCTGATTATGCTCATGCTCAAGCGACCGGCGGGGCTTTTGCCTGAATACAAGGTTTGATGATGCTGAAGGTCGAGAATGTTACCAAAAGTTTCGGTGGTCTCATGGCTGTATTTGATGTCAACCTTGAGCTGGGCTATACTCCGATCACGGGTCTTGTCGGTCCTAATGGAAGCGGGAAAACCACTCTTTTCCATCTCATTACCGGTTTCTACTCTCTCGACGGAGGTCGGGTCTATTTTTCCGGAAAGGAAATCAGCGGGCTCTCTCCTTATGTTATCAGCCGGATGGGGGTTGTAAGGACCTTTCAGCAAAGCCGGGTCCTGCCCTTTCTTTCAGCCAGGGAAAACCTTCTTTCTGCCGTCCCCGGTCAAAAAGGGGAACAACTTGCCTCCCTGTTTTTCAAGCCCCGCCGGGTCCGACGGGAAGAAAAACAGAACAGAGACAGAGCCGACGAGGTTCTGGAGCTGATCAGGCTGGCGCCTCTTGCCGATGCGCTGTCCGGAAGGCTAAGCTACGGTCAGCAGAAACTCCTGGAACTGGGAAGGGTGCTCATGGCCGGGCCGAAAATGATCCTGCTGGATGAACCGACCGCAGGCATCAACCCAACCCTGATTCGCCGACTGGTCGATGTGCTCAAAACTTTGACACTGCAAGGAGTCCAAATTTTCCTTATTGAGCACAACATGCCCCTTGTGGTGGAACTCTGCGACCAGGTTTTTGTGATGGATTCAGGAAACCTCATTTTCTCCGGTTCTCCTGCGGAGGCGATGAGGGACCCGGGCGTTATCGAAGCCTACCTGGGAAAGGCGGATCATGCTGCTTAGAGTGGATCAGGTCACGGCCGGGTATGGTTCGGCCCTTGTCATCCATGAGATCTCTCTGGATTTGGAGAAAGGGACCATCGTCAGCGTCATCGGTCCGAACGGGGCAGGCAAGTCAACGCTTCTGAGAGTCGTTGCAGGACAGCTTCAACCGGTTGAAGGAAGCATTTTTTTCAACCGCAAGGAACTGGTCGGGGCAAGCATCGCTCAAAGGGGTGAGTGTGGAATTATTTTTGTCCCCCAAGGAAACAATATTTTCCCCAATCTTACAGTTTACGAAAACCTGGAGATAGCGGGTGCGCTGCTTCGGGGCCGAGCAAACGCGACGGAGATGATAGATAGCGTTCTCGAGAAATTTCCTTCTTTCACGGAAAAGAGAAACAAAGCTGCTCGAATCCTTTCCGGGGGGGAACGACAGCTCCTTGCACTGAGCAGGATTCTGATTCTCAAACCCTTGCTGGCACTCCTCGATGAGCCTTCTCTGGGTCTATCGCCCCTGCTAGTGGATATGGTTTTCAGTGAAATGGTGGAAATGAACAGTGAGGGCATCTCGCTCCTCGTGGTAGAACAAAACGCCCGGAAAGCTCTCTCGGTTTCCCATAAAGGCTATGTTCTCGAACTCGGGCGAAACAGGATCACCGGAACCGGCCGACAACTTCTGCATGATCCGGACGTGCAAAAACTGTACTTAGGAGGATAGGCAAGGGAAAGCTAGAAGAAGCAAGCTTGAATCACGGTCGTAAGGCGTGTAAGGTTGTAACTTATGAAGCAGAGCGTCAAAGGATGCAACAGACCAATGCAAGGAGGTAGAACATGGCTCATTTGATGAGCATCATTAAAGGCCGAAGAAGCATTCGCAGGTATCAGGACAGGGAAATACCCGAGGCGGACTTACAGCAAATCCTGGAGTCCGTTCAATGGTCTCCATCATGGGCCAACACGCAGTGTTGGGAGGTGGTCGTTGTCCAGGACAAGGAAATGAAAGAAAAACTCTGCGATACTTTATCCTCTAAAAACCCTGCGGCCAAGGGGTTGATCGAAGCGCCCGTGGTATTTGCTCTTTGCGGCAAATTGCGGAGTTCCGGATATTACAAAGAGCAAGCGACCACCAAGTTCGGCGACTGGTTCATGTTCGACATTGGTATCGCCGCGCAAAGCCTTTGTTTGACGGCTTATGACCTAGGCCTAGGGACTGTTGTAATAGGCAGCCTTGATCATGACAAAGCAAAAACAGCGCTCGGGGTGAAAGAGGGTTACGTGGTCGTGGTGCTGATCCCGGTAGGATATCCCGCAAAGGATTCGCCGGCCCCAAGGCGCCGCGAGATAAGTGATTTCACCCATTACGAAACCTTTTCTTAAAGCCTTCCGGGAATAACGGCGAAAGGATGTGATTTCGAGCACAGGAAGAAACCTGCTGTTCCCCGTGCACCTGTAAAGATTTCTCCCCTTCCCGGTCGAGATGACATGGAAAAAATAGGTCATTCCGCCGATGGGCCGTCATTTTTTAAGGGTGAACTCGAAGGTCGAGGTCGACACGGGTTCCGGCCTGGAATTAAAGGTTCTCTCCAGGAAGAGAACATTATCATCCTTATCGATTAGGACGACGGTTGAAGATCGGGTACCGTAGGTAGGGCTCGTGATGAATATGGAGGAGAGGATTCGCTCCCATTCCAGGCCCACCCCTGTTTCGGGAAGCATGTGATCAGGGGCTGCGGTTTGATCCGCAAGAAGTTGGAAAATGGCCTCTGTAGAAGGCTTGGTTTCGGCACGAATGATTTCTTCAAAAAAGCCCTTGGCTTTCGTAACCTTGGGCCAAGGCGTATCGAGGAGATGGTTGCTCAAGCCGTAAATGCGTTGCGCAAGCGCTGTAATCTCATCCGAGCGGTTTGAATACCAGTAGAGCCTGTCGGGATTTCCTAGAAGCAGGTTATATCCGTTGTAACGATCTTTTACCATGCGGATCACATCCAGGTAGACCATCGGCTCCGCGATGTTTGTGAGGAAGTCTGCCGCGAGTCTGCCCCGTGAAGGAGCATTCGGCTTCGGGTTTGAGGGGTCACGATAATTCGTGATCGCCGCGATTCGTCCTTGCAGGGTAATTCCGAGCCATGTTCCACCTGCAACAAGGTCACGGCCTGCGAGAAGATGCGGTACTTCCTTCCAGAAATGGGGAGGTTTGGAAGGACGATCATGGTATTCATCCCGGTTGGCGGCGAGAATGAGTTTGTAGAGCGGGTGTTTTTGAACAGCAACAAGGATCAAACACATGGGCTAGAATCTCGGAAAGGGGCGTTCCTATAAAACCTTGCAAGTGTTAACAAGGCGGCCGACTTTTTCGATTTCCACAACGACCTCGTCCCCGTCTTTCAGGTAGATGGAAGGTTCCCGGAAGGCGCCGACCCCGTGAGGCGTTCCCGTGAGGATAATGTCCCCCGGCATCAGAGTGAGATGGCGCGCAAGGAAGTGAATCACCTGAGGGATTTTGAAGATCATCATGGCGGTGCTGCTGTCCTGCATGGTTGTTCCGTTAACGGTCGTTTTGATCGCCAGGGAATGGGGATCGGCGACCTCGTCCTTCGTTACGATCCATGGACCGAGAGGGCAGAAGGTATCCAAAGATTTCCCTCTCACCCATTGTCCGTCCCCGAACTGGAGATCTCTTGCACTCACATCATTTGCGCAGCAATAACCGAATACATAATCCAGGGCATCTTTTTCTGCACACCGAGAGGCTTTTTTCCCCATTACCACCGCCAATTCCGCTTCAAAGTCCACCTTTTTCGTAATTTCACGATGCCATACGATCGACTCATTGTGCCCAATCAATGAATTTGGAAATTTAGCAAAGATCAAAGGCACTTTTGGTACTGTCCCTTTGCTTTCTTTGGCATGATCGAGATAGTTGAGACCGAGAGCGATTATTTTGGTAGGATTGCTCACAACCGGTGCAAAACGCACATGACGAAGTGAAAGAGGGGCTTCCGAGGTTTTCCCCGTCTTTGATTCGGCTACTATAAAGTCCACCATCGAACCCGGAAACCTCAAAGGCCAAAGGAGATCTCCTTCAACCATTCCAAGGCGCATTCGGTTATCAAGAATAAACTGCGTGACTTTCATGAGACTTTCACCTTTTGGCGCCGCCGGCGTCGTGGATTTTGATACCTCAACTTTTACACCCTTTCCGCAGGGCTTCCTGGTTCGCCTTCGCAAGCCTTTCCAGAAACCTTCCCCACCGTCCTTTTTTGTCTTGCCCTGTCCCTGTGGGCAAGCGGGAATCCTTTGCCATGATATTGTCCGCCTCACATTCTCATATTCTACAACAATAATAAAAGGAATGGAAAGAGCAAAAAATGTCGTAACAATTTAGCTGTTTGAAATGCTGAAGCCGGCGGCTCCGAGCATGGGGGTCCCTCTTAAAACTCAAAAACGAAGAAGCCACATCGCCATGTTATGCTTCGGGCAACGGGTGAGGC
>JAFGDM010000260.1 GCA_016932115.1 Deltaproteobacteria bacterium
TCGCGGTTTTGGTCATTGCTTTGTTCACCGTTCCTACCTTTTTGACTGCCTTCTTCACTGCCATAGATTTCTCCTTTCATGCGGGGTCGGTTTGAAAATTACGAGCTTGGATTTTTAGGAAAATACTGCGAGGGACAAAAAGACAAGCGTTTATAGACAGAAAAAAAGAATGCTGTCAATGGATTTGTTCACGGATTTTCGGAAGAAGAGGATGTTTGTAAACAGCCGGAGAGCGGGTTTACAGGATAATGCCTTTATTTGGTCACGAGTGTGCCCGGACGGATGGCCTTGTCACCGAATTTCTCGTAAATCGAGTCCAGGGCCGTATTCAATCCTTTTTTCTTCTTCGAAGCCTCATCCTCAAGAAAAAGAGAGAGCTGGCCCTCCATTCCTGCATTGACGAGCTGCGACAGGGAAATGCCCAGCAATCGGACAGGCCTTTTCCCGACCAATGTCTTGCCCAACAGGCTGTAAACATTGGTATATATCTCCGAGGCGTCGTCGGTGGGTCTCGGCAGTGTTGCGGACCTTGTGATTAAAACGAAGTCGCTGTACTTGACCTTTAAGGTGACGCTCCTACCCCGAAGCCGGTCCTGCCGCATGCGCCGGGCGATCTTATCGGCGAGAGCCATGAGCTCCTTTTTCGCTTGGTCGACCTCAGTGATATCTTCATGAAAGGTTTCCTCGCGGCCTATGGATTTTGCATCATGTTCCGGCTCCACCCTTCGTTCGTCTATCCCCATGGATAGCTGATGCATTTTTGCGCCATATATACCGAATCTCCTCTCCAGGGTCTCGACCGGTGTCCGACTCAAGTCCCTAAAAGTCCGGATGTTGAGTTTCGCCAGCGCTTCCTGAGTGACTCTCCCAACGCCCCACATCCTGCTCACCGGAAGAGGGTCCAGGAATTCCCTGACACGCTTCTCGGGGACGATGGTCAGTCCGTCCGGTTTTTCCATGTCAGAGGCGATTTTCGCGACAAACTTGGAAGGCGCAACGCCGGCTGACACTGTCAGCTCGGTTTCCCTTAAGACAGCCTTCTTGATCTTCCGTGCAATATCATCCGGCCGGCCAAAGAGTCGTGCAGAACCCGTGACATCCAGAAAGCCTTCGTCAATTGAGAGCGGTTCGACCAGCGGGGTGAATCGCCGGAAGATCTCGAATACCTGCAAAGAGACCTCCCGGTATCTTGACATCCTGACGGGAAGAAATATCCCATGCGGGCAAAGATGCAGGGCTTTCGCGATAGGCTGAGCGGAATGAACACCGAATTTCCTGGCTTCGTAGGATGCGGACGATACCACCCCTCTTTCCCGGCTTCCGCCCACGATGACCGGTTTACCCTTAAGCTCGGGGTTATCCCGCACCTCTACGGCAGGGTAAAAGGCGTCCATGTCCAGATGGATGATCGCCCTCGTTTTGGGGTTTCTATCCATATTCCCGGTTATGATCAAGACACGATCTTGAGGTTCTGCGGGTCCGGTTTAATCAGCATGCCCGGGATTACCTTCGGGCAGCCAAGGGGATGGCCGAGGCCACGATTTCATGCCCTTCCACATCCTCATAGTCCCTGTCGGACATGATTTCAAGGAATTAATTCGGCAACCTCAAACGTTACCGGAGATTTTTCACATGGATAGGATAGTGTAATATTCCAAAATAATCTCTTGATTTAGAAAAAGAGATGGTTATAATATACTAACTAATGAAGGCTCGCCTTTGTGTGGTGGGCCGGTTTCGTTCTGAGGGAACATCCATTTGTTATCAGTGGCAACCTGAAGTTTGAAACAATGAGAATCTATTCGAAAGGAGGGTGTTACTATGGCAAATGGAACAGTTAAGTGGTTTAATGACAGTAAAGGTTTCGGCTTTATCGAGCAAGAAGGCGGCGCTGACGTATTTGTTCATCATACGGCAATCAGCGGAAGCGGCTTCAAGTCGCTCAAAGAAGGCGACCGGGTTAGCTTTGACATAGAGCAGGGGAAAAAAGGGCCTGCAGCTGCGAATGTCGCGTTAGTCTAAGAAAATCGTGGTAACCTGAAGAAAGGCATCCCATCAGATAAAGGTGGAGATGCCTTTTGTTTTTTGGTTTTTAGAAATCACCAGGAGGACGTTTCTGCGTGCCGGCACAATGTGGACACGCTTCCAATAGGTCGAAATATAAGGAATTCCGCCCTATTGTGACAAGAAAAACGCCGGGCCACAAAGCGGACTCAATCTGTTCTTCGCATAAAATTCTTACAGGAAGCACCTATTCTGAAGTCTTGCTCTATTGACTTTATGTAATTCGTTGTTAATTTTAAAATAACCGCGTAACTTCAACACTTATGAAGCAAACCACGCGATGGCCGGGAGCTCATGGCTTCTAACCTCCAAAGGTTATGAATTAAAAAAGGGAGTTTACGCGCTACTCACACAGGGTCCTCGGATGCACGCATAGCGGCACCTCGGGCATCCAGTCAAGAATTTAAGGCAGGGCGTTTCATCCCTGCCTTTGTCATTCATGGGGTATAGAAAGGAAAGGGGGCATACATGACAAAGGATAAGGACCGGACACCTGTTGCTGAGAATGTGATCACAAAGTGCATGAAATGTAATATGGAACTTAACCACGTGGTTGTCGCCAACAACGCGGCGGGAATTGTCGAAAGGGTAAAGTGTCTTACCTGTGGAAGTGAGCACAAGTATCGCCCTGAGAAGAAAAAGGCAACCAGGAAAACTTCTAAGAAGAGCATCTTTACCAGGGAAGTGGATTTGGAAAAGACATTTGAAACACTTGCTCAGAAATTCAAAGAAAAAAAGCCGTTGCCCTACAAGATCTCAGAATCATTTAAGAATGACGATGTGATCGACCACAAGACCTTTGGCATGGGCTTCGTGATAAGTGCTTCCTGCGACAAAATGGAAGTCGTCTTTTCTGACAGACCCCGTCTGCTTGCCTGCAATAGGGAGATCACAACCTTGGGTTGAATCCACCGAAGAGGGCGCAGAGATTCAAAGCCTCAAATATGGTTAGGCTGACTTTGAATATGTAGCCCACCGCAAATTATGGGTATGAACACGAACTTCAACACTCCCTGGAAAAGCAGGCTCGTGAGCCAAAATCAGAAGATGCGCTAAGAATGAGAGAGCATGCAGCACCAACTCTTTATCCTGTAGCCGGGTCGGTTATGGCCCATTGGCCGAAGGGGTCTGAGGCAATGAGGTTGGTGTCCAGATACATGCGGGTCAGTGGACGAAGAAAACTGAAGCCAAGCTTACGTGCCAGACTCGAAGCCGGTTTGTTGATATCAGGTATGTCCCAAAAGATGGGTTGGTCACCATGCCCAAAGAGCAAAGAACGCGCCAGCGGTTCGCCTATCCCCGGCTCTGCTATTATCGGTCCCAGATAAGTGGCTAGGGCTCCGTTTCGCAACATTCCGAAGCCCCCGATAAAACCCCCGCTTTCGTAAATCAAAACCCGCCTGCTGTCGGTTGCCAAGGACCGTAGTAAGGGACCGCGAGATACCCCAAACACCTTAGCGTCCAAGGCAAGAATGGCAGGCCAATGCTTTTCAGCCAGTGGGTGTATATGTTTCGGTCCCGGTTCAAGGATCAATGGCGAGCCGCA
>JAFGDM010000261.1 GCA_016932115.1 Deltaproteobacteria bacterium
TCCACCCCGACTACTCTTCGTTTTGCAGTTTTAAGAGGGACCCCCATGCCTGATGCTTGCGATTTTTCAAACAGCTAAATTGTTACCTATCTTTTTTTGTTTTGCCTCCGTGCACGGAGTGTCTTCCCATATGGTGAAATTTGCGAAGGGATCGCACTTATGAAGCACCACTCCTCACGGATCACTTTTTGAGATGTAAGAGAGAGGCCCGAATGGGCAACAAGGATTACACTGTAAAACAGCTTTTTGAGCTGGAAGCCTGCACGAACTGTCGGATTTGCGCCGACGTTTGCCCGGCTGTGTCAGCCTCGAAGGAAGGCAAGCTTTCAGCCGTGTACCGGATGAAAGGCTTGAAGGAGATTGTCAAAGGGCGGACCGGCCTGTTTCGCAAGCTCCTGGGCAAAAAGGGGCTGTCGGACGAAGAATGGAAAGAGTACGGCAACACGGTATTTCGCTGCACCCTTTGCGGCAATTGCCAGGAAATCTGCCCTGTGGGCATTCATCTCAAAGATCTCTGGCTTTCTCTACGCCATGACCTTTTCCATTCCCGATTCTATCCCGAAAAAATCGATATGATTCGGGATAACCTTGCTGAGAGCCATAATGTGTTTGCGGAGGAAAACGAGGAGCGGGCCGACTGGGTCGAAGATATGAAGGATGCGCCCGAGGACGGGTTCATCAAAGAAAGAGCGGAGGTGGTCTATTTTACAGGGTGCGTTGCTTCTTACTTCCCCCTGGCTCAAAAGATCCCTGTAGCCCTTGCAGAGATCCTGGATCGGAGCGGGGTGGATTTCACACTTCTGGGTGAAGAAGAATGGTGTTGCGGTTTTCCCATGCTTGGTGCCGGTCTCAAGGACATGCTTCAACCCTTTGTGAGACATAACCTGGAGGCGGTCGAAAAAAAAGGCGCTAAAAGGATTATCTTTGCGTGCCCTTCCTGCTTCCAGATGTGGCGGGAACATTATCCTAGTATAGTTCCGATTGCACATGCTTCCGAGTTCCTCATGGATTTGGTGAGAAATCACCGGGTTCCCTTGAAGAACCTCGACATGACGGTTACCTATCATGATCCGTGCGATTTGGGAAGAGGTGCCCGCGTTTTTGACGCGCCGCGGGATGTGATCCGCTCCATTCCGGGCGTCAAGCTCGTGGAACTTTCTCAGAATCGAGAGAATTGCCGGTGTTGCGGAGGGGGAGGAAACCTTGAAATGATGGATTCCAGGCTATCTTCGGAGATCGCCAAAAGAAAAATCGATGAGGTTTTGGATACGGGCGCCCAGGCTGTGATTACCTCCTGCCAGCAGTGTGTCAGGACCATGATGACCTATGTGAAAAGAAACAAGGTGCCGATCGACGTCATGGACATCACGCAGTTGGTGCACAGAGCGCTGAAGCGTTAACGCCCCGCGGGGTACGGCAAAGGGGCATATAAGCGGTTTTACAGTGCGCTGTTCGCCTTGCTCCGTGCACCGGCCTGAATCAATACACATACCATAGGCTACAGAGGGAGGTTTCTAACATCGGATTATGAGACTATACAATCTCGGCAAGGTGCCCTGGATCGAATCGCAGCTCATGTATCATGCCTTGGCAGAAATGGGCCGTGAGGCACTCTCCCTGGTTTCACCGGCCAGTCCCTATGTGTGCATCGGGTTTCACCAGGACGTGGAACAGGAGGTGGATCTTGTTTACTGCAGGTCGATGGGCATCCCGGTGTTCCGGCGGGATCTGGGAGGCGGCGCTGTTTATCTGGACGGGGATCAACTCTTTTTCCAGCTCATTCTCCACAAGGACAACCCGAAAGCGCCCAAGAGCAAGGAAGCGTTTTGCAGAAAATTTCTTGAACCCATCGTGCGGGTTTATCGGCGAATCGGCATCCCTGCGGAGTATAAGCCGGTGAACGACGTGATAACCGGTACGAAAAAGATATCCGGTACCGGCGTGGCTGAAATCGGCGAATGCATTGTCATTGTAGGGAATCTCATCGTTGATTTTAACCATGAGGAAATGTCCAAAGTCCTGAAAGTGCCGGATGAGAAATTCCGGGACAAGGTGCATAAAACGCTCAAAGACAACCTGACTACAATCCGTCGGGAACTGGGGATGGAAGAGGCCAAAGCATGGACCGAGGATCGGCTTAATGCCATGATGGTCGAGGAATTCCAAAAGACTACAGGGCCGATGGAGCCCTCGGAAAAAGATGAAGCCCTTTCTTCCAAAATGCAAGAGATGGCTGCCGCTATGACCACGCACGCATGGCTCTACCAAAAAGGGAGAAAGAGAACCGGTCGAGATGTCAAGATCCGCGATGGGTTCCATATTTTGCATAAAGCCTGCAAAGCTCCTGGGGGCTTGATTAGGGCCGACTTTGAAGCGATGGACGGACAGTTCGGAGAGGTCGTATTATCAGGAGATTTTTTTTGTTTTCCTCGGGATGCGGTGCGGAGGCTGGAGAAGTCCCTAACAGGAAAACCATTGGGAGAGGCTGGAAAAGTCTTGGCGAAGTTTTACGGGGGAGGGGACGTGGAGACCCCGGGGATCAAGGTGGAAGATTGGTTGCGAGTTCTTTCTTTGTGAGCGCCTTTCTGTTTATGGTCCTATATCCCCCTATACATCATGACATGCGTCATCACAATCTGACTTTTTACGGTGCGCCGTCAAAATTGATTCAGCAAACGGTTATCTGCTTTTCCAGGACTTCCTCGTTTGCCTTCAGGAATTGCTGCAAGTTGCTCATTCCGATGAGCGGCGTTTCAGAGTAAGGAAAGTTGAGCATGGGAATCCCGGCAAATACCGGGTCAATTTGCGCGCACGACTTATTGGCGGGTCTCTTGTTGTAGATGGTACTGTAGAGTTTAATGTTGATTTGTCTCAAAGCATTAAAGATTCTAAGGGATTCCGCATGCGACAGTTTGTCTGGATTCAAGACCAAAAACACGTGGGTATGCAGGGTGTCCTCAAACATTTCTTTTAACGCTTGATATTGCTTGCGTTGCTCCTCGATCTTGTTGAGCACCTTGTCTCGCTCAAATTCTTTTCCAAGCAGTTTGATCTTGGTAATCAACTCTCTTTTTTCGATGATTTCCCGGCGAAGCGCCAGAAGATGCTCTATCCAGACCAAGGAGAGCGATGGAAGGCTGAAGAACTTGAGTGAGAGCGCTGTGGGCGGCATATCGAACATCAGATAATCAAAATGAGAATAGTTCTTTCGAATTTTTTCGAAAGCGAGCATCAGGGCATATTCCTCTAGCCCGGGAGAGTGTTTTATCACGTCAAAATATTTTTCCAGATTGAAAGCGGTCAAATAGGCATAGGTTTTGTTGATTTGATGATGCACATCCTTGAGGTAGGTGCGAATCCAGGCGTCCTGATCGATTTCTGCCACCAGGAAGCGGGGCATCATTTCTGAAGGTTTATCCGAAAAAGTCTTTTCGAAAATATCGGATTGGTTATGCGCCGGGTCCAGGGAAACCAGCAAAACCCGGTGTCCTTTCTGTGCCAGGAAGACCGACGTGAGTGCGGCCGAAGTAGATTTTCCGACCCCGCCTTTACCCATAAAAAAAAGGTTGGTTGGCCCTTTCATTATCACCCTATGTCCAAAACCGAGAAGAGCTGTGAAATGGGTGCATTCGCAGTATCGACTTTTTCCAGCATCAGAATCAGCTCTTTTTCCATAAAAGGCATTAAGTCAAGCGAGATTTGCATGGGTGGTGACGGCATACCGATAAATGAACCCAACACCAAAACGCCGAAGATGTTTTCCATCTCCTCAACCTCGCTTTCGATAGTTCCGACGGCCTTGCTCCGTGCCACCGCGTCTGAGATTTTCAGAAATCTCGTGATCTTGTTCTTGATGGATTGGAGAATGCCGGTCATCTGAGGCCCCCGAAACGAACCATCATGGGATTGTTCAACACAAACCCTATTGAACCCTGAATAGGCGCCTTTCAAATTGAATGCGTTTTTCCGACGGATAGAAGTAATAGGCTGCGTATAACGCCATCAAAACCGTTGCCGTAAAATAAAAATTGGGAAAGTCCAGGAGGTATGCCGGTAGAATCAAATAGGGGGTCATTAGTGATATGATCATCAATCTCCGTTCAAACTTGATCAAGGTCGGCTCAGGGACGGTTTTCTGATGGCGCATGGCGTGCGCAAAAAGGGAGCGAATAAAAATAGGCAAGGCAACGGCAAGCGCCACGGATAAAACAAAAACGCAAGGCGCGATCAAGGTTAAAGAGATATTTTTGTTCGTAGGTATTAACCCGATTTCCTTTGCCCCATAGGCCAGAAATAGAGCCGAGATTGCCGGAATGATGAGCGCTAAATAGATTCTTTTCAACCCTTGGGCCATGCGGCAAACTTGATTGTTTTGAAAAAAGCGGAAATACCGCACGAAAGCGGTACTTCCGCCCCGGCTCTATTACGCAGTCGCCGGTATAGGTTCCACAGGGGTTTTCCCAACAGAGGCAAAAAACTTGACGACGCCTTCAATCACAATCCAAACGGCGATGAACAATACGCAAATATTGATGACTGTCAGCAACATGTTGTGGGCGCCAAGAAAGCTCACCTGGTTTAGAATGACCGCCCAGATGGTCATCACAGCCATGAAAATAGCCGGTATGCCCGAAATCAGCCACTTCATACCGCCCAGCCGCTGCACGTAGAGCGTGATGATGATCAAGGCAAGGGCTGCAAGGGTCTGATTCACCCCACCGAACAAGGGCCACAATACCATGGCGCCCCTACCGCTTGGACCCGCTGTGAAAGCCAGGACCAAGGCACTGGCCACCGCGATGAAGGTGGCAGGATAGCGGCCGCTCAGGGCGTTCAGCTTGAGATCCCCGGCAAGCTCGGCAACGACATATCGCTGAATCCTGGTAGCCGTATCCAGGGTGGTAGCTGCGAAGGAAGCCACAAAAACGCCCATGATGGACAGGGTGATAACTTTCGGGATGCCTAGAGTTCCGATGATGTTGCCTGCGCCACTTACGAAAGCGTTAATTGGGTTGGAGGCCGTAGCCCAAGAGGCATAGAGGCTTGTCCACGCCGGGACCCCTGTCAGGAGTTGTCCGTCTTTGGGAGTGTACCCCATTCCGATCCCGGCTGCAACCGCTATAATCACCAGGGTGGCTAGGGCCCCTTCCATTAGCATGGAGCCGTACCCGATAAACAGGGATTCGGTTTCATCCCGAACCTGTTTGGCCGAGGTCCCGGAGGAGACCAGGGAGTGAAATCCCGAAATGGCGCCGCACGCAATGGTGATAAACAGGAACGGCCACATGGGGGGGGCTTTTTCAGGAGAAGCCTGGATAGCAGGCGCGACGATCTCCAGCCTGCCGCTGAAAGATGCCACCAGGACACCCAGCACCAACAACGCCATGGCCACCATCAACTGATGGGAGTTAATGTAATCGCGCGGCTGCAACAGGGTGCCTACCGGCAGGGTGGAGGCAATAAAGGCATAGATGAGCAAGATGATCACCCACACGCCTGTGGGTGGGATCCCTGCAATGGCCGGCATCTTGAACTGAGTCCAAGGTCCGATGACAACGAAAAAGTACATGATTGCAACGGCAAGGATGGAGCGAAGCGTAGGGCTTTTGCCTTTCTTGTAGATGGCGTAGCCCAACCAGATGGCTATAGGAATCTCTATCCACACGGCCAGAACCGCTTGAGGGAACAAATTGAAGACAGTCGCAATGACGACGCCGAAAACGGCAATGACGATCCACAGTTCCAGGAAGACGATCAGAAAGAAAAATATCTTCGTGCGATTGTTGACGTACTTGGAGGTGTATTCGGAAATGGATTTTCCCTGGTTGCGCATGGAAATGATCAGGGAGCCGAAATCATGAACGGCACCCATCATGATGCTGCCTATGAAAACCCACAGCAATGCAGGGACCCAACCCCATATAACGGCAATGGCAGGTCCCACGATGGGGCCTGTTCCTGCAATAGAAGTGAAGTGATGACCGAAGATCACCTCTTTCCTGGTCGGCACAAAATCAATCCCGTCCTCGTATTCACAAGCAGGCGTTTTACAA
>JAFGDM010000262.1 GCA_016932115.1 Deltaproteobacteria bacterium
CGAGAGTGGTCTTGTCAGCAGCAAGCAGGCGTAATCCTTGCCAACGGCTGTGGTCGTCCTTGGAGGCTCTTTGCAGCCGCGACACCAGTGCGCCATACAACCACGATAGAGTGTCGAGGGGAAAAACGTGAACGGGCTTTGCAGAAGGCAGCTACGGAAATGGACCATTTGATGTCGAGTTGTCCTGTAGCCAAGCGCAGGATCTCAAAAAGGCTGGATCGATGGGTATCCAACGAGACAGCCAGCATCAACCAGAGCGTTTGCAAAGTTGCCAGTTTGCGACGACGGTGCCATTCTTTCTTGAGACGTCGTCGATCTTCCAGCGCGGCTACCAGGGTGGGGTCGAGCCACTGTGCGAGCAACTGCAGATCAGGTTGTGTCATGGTTATCCTCCTTGGAATTGATGAGCGTGAAGGTGGCAGGAGCGCTCTGACGGAGCAGAATGCCCTGGCGTGCCTTCTTTGCCAACGCACTGGACAAGGTATCCCGGTCGGCAAGACGTCCGAATCGCTGCTGAAGGAGCCGGGCGAGTTCGGTGACGTGCAGGGGTTTCCGCTTTTCAGTCAGTAATTGAACGGATAAATCAACGAGAGACTGACGTCTTCTTCCACGTCGGATATGGGGAGTAGGTTCGATCTCAGGCTTTCCCTGGAGTTGCCGGATAGCGCGTAATTGGTAATCTAGTTGTAGTTCAAAGATTTGAAGAAGGACTTCTTTGACATCTTCTTTTTTCATGGAAGGATTCTCCATACTGGTAAGAGAGCGTCCATCAGTATTCAAAGGTATTACATCACATATGACTGACTTTTGTCAAAGAAAAAAGTTCGGGAAATAGACTAATGAAGGACACTTGCAGTAACTAGGGGGATTGGTGAGCAGATGAAATATTAAGATAAGAGTCTGAAATAAATGTGTTTATCGTTAAGTTAACAGCATCGGGCCCGACCCCAAATCAACACCGCGTCCTCCAGCCGTGCAACGAGCTCGCGCCCCTCTTTATGTTCCTTCATCAATACGCCTATCAGATCGCGCTCTTGCGCTGCACCTGCAGACTCAAATAGCGGGAAGAGGAATTTCTCTTCCTTGCCATGATGGCACCGATCGACAAAAATCGACAGGAATTCCAGGATCCCATCGAAATGCTTCGCCTGAACTTGTTCACCTTGCTCCACTTTTGCCGATACCGCTTGTAGAATCCGCAGCATGAGTTCTATCCCTTCGTGCTCGTTCCCGAGTTCGTCCGTAGCTTTCATTGAAACCTCCATGGATAGAGCTTTTCGGGGCCCTTTAAGACAGAGTGTCTTTGTTTCGAGCCTACGACGCCGCAGGCACGCCTTCCCTCTCGGCAATCGAAAGCAAATACTCCCTGAGGGCGACAGCCTGATTGCACTCCATATCTCGGGTGGCAAAAAGAAGGGTAACCCGATTTTTTGTCGAGAGCTCAAGGAGTTTTCTTTCCACCTGGGGCTTGTCCTTGAGCTCGGAAAAATAGCGAGCCTTGAACTCCTCCCACCGCGAACGATCATGGCCGAACCACTTTCGAAGCGCCGTGCTCGGCGCCGCATCCTTCAGCCAAAGATCCGCTTTCAGCCGATCTTTGTTCATGCCGCGCGGCCACACACGGTCCACGAGGACCCGAATCCCGTCTTCTTTCTCGACAGGCTCATAGACTCGTTTTGTTTGAATCATGGTCCGATCTCCGCCGTGATTGTGGAATCTTTTTCCTTAAAAACAGCAACTGCACCCCTCATCTGATTAGACCCGATCACCCTGCTTCAAAAAGACCGCACGGTCCTAATCCGCCAGACCGTTGAACAGATCAGATTGATGAAAACTGTCGTCATGGAGAGTGGCTTCCTTCATTTGCTCTTGAGCTTTTTGACCACCGTGAGGAGCATCTTGAACGGTTTCAGCGCATGTACGGAATGGGGAATATCTGCCGGCATCACCACCACCTCTCCGGACTTGGCCGTCACCTCCTTGCCCCCGATCGTAAGGGAGACTTCGCCGTCCAGGACCTGGACCATGGCATCGCCCGACGCCGCGTGGGTGCTCAACCCTTCTCCCTGGTCAAAGGCAAAGAGGGTCAGGCTCAAAGCGTCATTCTGGGCCAAGGTCCGGCTGAGCACTCGGCCCTTTTGATAATCCACCAGGTCTTTGAGAACATGGGCCTCGGAAAATGAAATGTTCTTGATGAGCTCCGGCTTATCCATTTTTGTCACCCCTTTCTACGATTTGACGATATTTCTCGTGGATCAGTCCCTGATCGAATTCATACCCTTCCTTGAGCATGGCATCTTTCTCATCTTTATTGAAATACTTCATGACAGGAATGAAAAAGTGCTTGTCCTCCTTCTCGATATGTCTGGGATAAAACGCGACAAGTGTTTGCATGCTTTCGATGATCTCGTCAAGCGCCTTTGAATCGCCCGCCATATAGCGCTCGTTCGCCTCAACCAGTTTGCTCGTGACCTTTCTTCCCTGACGGTGCTCCTCGATCAACTCCTCCATGATTTTATGGTGTTCCTGCGAAATGGTTTTCTTTTTCAGCTCCCTGAACAGGATGTCTTCCTCTTTTCCGTGGTGGCAGCGATCGGCATAAGTCCGAATAAAGTCTACTGCGGTTTCAATGAACGCCATATCAGCCTTTCCCTCGGTCTTCATTTCCACCATCTTAGAGTCCATCACCTTGATCATCCTTTCGATGAGCCTGTGCTCGATCATCATTGGGCCTACGGGCATCATATCCTCTAATCCTCCTTTTTCCTTATCTTTCCGTCTTCCATTTCATAAATGAGGTCAAATACGTCAAGCGCCCGGTGGTCATGGGTGACGACAATCACCGCTCCGTTTTGCTCGTGGGCTACTTTGCTGAAAAGCTCCATCACCTGCCTTCCTCTGACACTGTCCAAGGCGGCCGTCGGCTCATCCGCTAAAATCAGGCTCGGCCGGTTGGCCAAAGCTCTGGCTACGGCTACCCGTTGCTGTTGGCCCCCTGATAGCATGGCAGGGAAATTATCCCCCCGATCCGACATGCCGAGATAATCAAGAAGACTCATGGCCTTCTTTCGGGCCGTGCGGCCGGTCAAGCCATTCAATTCCAGGGCCACCTGGACGTTCTCGCGCGCAGACAGGAAGGGAATCAAATTAGACTTCTGAAACACAAAGCCGATGTGGTTTCGACGAAAGGTGGTGAGATTGAGGAAAACATCGGGGCCATCCAAAACCAGGATGCCATTGATCATGACTTTCCCTTTGGTGGGCGGGTTGATAAGCCCCACAGCCGTCAGGAGTGTAGATTTGCCGGATCCGCTCGGACCCAAAAGAGCGACAACCTCCCCCCGGCGGACGGTGAGATTTACATCGAGCATGGCAATGACCTCGGTGTTGCCCTTGCCGTAGATCTTTGTTAGTCCCTGAGTTTCAACGGCGATCTCTTTATCGCTCATATTCTTATCCGGCCAAGGCTTCGTTCGGGTTCACACTCACGGCTTTGTATATGCCCAGGATACTGGATGCGATGGAGATACCAAGAACGATCAAAGCAAGCGTAATAAGATCGCTATTCAATAAAATCACGCGGCGCGGGAAGTTCGGAAAAACTTTCCGACCCGCCAGGTACGCTATCCCATAGCCTGCCATGGCCAGAAAAATAGCCTGCTGTAAAATCATGGACAGGATCACCCGGTTGGGCGCGCCGATGAGTTTCAGGAGCGCGATCTCGTGCACTTTTTCAAGGGTGAGGGTATAAAGGATCAGAGCCATGATGATAGCGGAAATAAACGTGAGTAGCGCGGTGAAAAGACCGATTTGCTTCCTGGCCATCTCCACCATACCCTTGAGCATCAACTGTCGCTGCTCGTCAGCCGTGTAAACAGAAACATCCCTCCACCCCGATAGTACCGATACTACAGTTGAGGGCTCGAAGGAGGAATGAAGGGTTGCGATGACCGCGCTGATCATAGGAGGTCCGAGGGCGGGAATGGATGAGGACGGCCCCAAGGCGCGTTCAAGCAAGGAAGGTTGCGACAGCCCGATATCGGCCTTCGCCCCTCTTTCAAGGCGAGAGGCCCGCTCCAGGCGAACCGCTTCGCCGGGGGTATCGAACTGAATGAGTTGGGCGTCCTTCACGGTGAAGAAAGCCAGGCCGTCGCCTCCCGAAGAAATCATGCCCTTTGTAATACCGACGATGCTGAACGTTTCCTTGCCCAGGCGCAGTTTTTCACCAAGCGGTATCCCTAAAGTCTGGTCGGCAACCATTTCATAGTGGGCCTGAGACAGAGACCTGCCCGCAATCAGAGGCAGCCATTCTCCTTTATCGAGGGGCCAGCTCAGCCCGACGACCCCAATGCGCAAGGGTTTTCCATCACGCTCACGCTGGATCATATGATAGATGAATTCCCTGGCATTTGTAATGCCGGGAATAACAGCCACACGGTCGAGCAGGTTTCTTGGAACTCGCGACACTTCAGCAAAAGGTCCTCGGGTATTGTTTTGCACGACCCAAATATCGGCCCCAAGGTTGTCGATGAGCAAGGTCGCATCTTCGATCATTCCCCGATAAATGCCGACCATGCCCATGACCATCATGAGCAGCATCCCAATGCCGAAACTTGTCAGGGCAAAACGGCCAAGATTGTGACGGATATCTTTAACGGCCAGGTTCATGGGATGTCACTTTTACCCTTCTTCCTGCAGGAATCTCTTTTGAACCGGAAATGGTGATGACTGTTTGGCCCGGCTCAAGCCCTTCCAGAATCTCCACCTCTTCTCTGCCCCGAAGCCCGATCTTGACAGCGCGCCAGGCAACCCGACCCCCCTCTTCGAGCAAGACCCCAATTTTCCCCTTGTCTCTGAGAATTGCTTTGGAGGGCAGAAGAACGGCGTCCACCTTATGGGCTGTTTCAATGAATACCTCGGCCCGTTGTCCCATAGCCCAAGTCGCAGGCAAAAAATCCGGCTTAACGTCGACAATGAACTGGCGCGTTTCCCTATCCGCCTCACGGCCAAGACGCATCACTTTCCCGGGGTAGGGATGGTCCGGTTCGGAGCGAAAAATGACACGCGCATTCTGACCGGGCGCCAGCCTGCTCATCTCAGTTTCATCGACCCACGCACTGACCCATAGTTCTTTCGTGGAAATTAGCATGAAGATGGAAGAGCCCGGAACCACAATGTCGCCGGGTTCTCTGTCCCGACGAACGATAAGGCCGCTTAATGGGGCCTTGATCACCGTATCCCCAAGACGGGCGAGATGATAATCAAGTGTGTTCTGAGCCACTATCAAGTTCTTTTTGACCTCCATCACCGAGGCTTTGGATTTGGCCAGGTCCGCGTCCGCCACCTCCAGTGCCTGTGCACTCTTATCCATGTCGCTGGCGGAGATGATTCGACTGGCGAAGAGCTTTCGATCCCTTTGGTGATCGGCTTGTATCTGGCTGAGAACGGCCTGGGTGCGGACAACCTCAGCTTCCACCCTTGCCACGGAGGCGTTTACTGCAGCGAGAGCCGAGCGGGCGATTTCAACCTGCTGTTTGAGCTCACTGTCATCCAGCCTGAGCAGAACTTGACCTTCTTGTACCTCATCTCCCTGGTCAACCAACATCGCGGAGATTCTTCCGGCGATCTTTGAACTCACAGTCATTTGCACTCGTGCCTCAAGAGTCCCGGTTCCCATGACTTCGGAAGTCACCGCCCCCCGTGTGACCGAATGGCCAATGACGGAAAGAGGAGAGAACCGAACCCAGTAAACAATGCCGGTGAAAACTGCCAAAAGAAAAAGATACTTGCCCCATTGTACCCCTTTACGAAGAAGATTTCTTTGAGCCATAGCGGACTCCCGTGGTTGTGGAATCTGAGAAGGTCTGTTCTTAACTCTGATCGGCCGGGCGCTCCACTTAGGTCATGCGCAGGCCGATCCGGTCGGCGAAAACAGGGTATTCCCTGGGAAAAAAACCTATCCGGTCTCCCGGTCTGATGATTGCGCTCTTTGGCACGGCCCGGTTATTGACCATGGCAAGTTGAATCAAATCGGGCACTATCTCGATCTCTTCCAAAAGCTGAACCAGCGGAACAGCGCAACTAAGATTGAGTTTCAAGAACCCGCTCAAAGAAGATCCGCCCAAGTCAGTGTAAAGAGAGCCGTAGGTAAAGACTCGAACAGCCGATTCCATGACAACGCTCCCGTTAGTTCGATTTGGTCCGGGAGTCAAGCATCTCCGTAAGTCGACTCCGATACAACTGCAACATCCAAGAAGTCGATCAAGATGTCTTTGACTTAGGTCAATTCTGCAAAACAGATACTCAGATTCCGGACAAAAGGCATGCGGTCTCCAGCCCTTATGCCCTTATCTGTTTTCGTTCATTGAGAGAAGTTCCTCAGGCCTCACTTCAGACAAGCGCGATAGGGACGGCCTTGATCTGGGAATTTAAAAAAAACCAACTTCATGGCACCCTCGGAGATAAGGTGGGAATAAAAACTATTAGGAAGGTTGACTGCAAGCATTATTAACGACAGATTCACCGGTGTCAATACAAAGGGTTTGGGCGGTGGGATTGATTTTAGTGACCTCTCCAACTTCTGATTACAACATCGATTGTTCTGTGTGGAAGGGAATTGGCATGTAGCGATTTGCCCATCACTGGTTTACCGTCCTTTGGCCGGAACCTGACAGTCTGGAAGGCTATTTCTGAAGCTCAATATCGCTAAAGATTACAAATTCAAGTGCACACTCGATAAGGGGAATCCCCGATTCAAGTATTCCCTACGCATCGTTGCATCCGTCCGGTTGATCTTAAGGGTTCTTAGGATCGGACCAGTCGTAAAAATCCCTCTTGGTTTTAGCCCCAAGATAACCTGTAAATGGGGACATTGTTTCTTGTTGTACTTGACAAGTCTGCTCGAATTCTATATTGGTCTTTTATGCCTAGACAGACGAGACTTGATGCCCCCGGCAGC
>JAFGDM010000263.1 GCA_016932115.1 Deltaproteobacteria bacterium
CCGCTTCATCCTTCTTGACAAGCTCTTTGTACATTGCCGCGCAAAGTGGGCATAGGGCCAGAAACTGCGCCTCGTGCTCCATGGGCAAATAATCATGGGAGAACGTTTCAACAGCTTCAAAATAATGTTCGCCATCGCGCTTCCTGAAAGGCATTTCCTTTTTACAGATCTGACACACCATTTGGTCGTCGTCGTTGGTGTACTGTTCCCTCAGCCATAGTGCGGGGTCGATAATGCTCCTGGTTGTCCGAACGCTTCTTTCGCGATCTTCGAATTCCTTTTTAGGGGCATCGGCGAGCTGTTCTGAAATCCGTTCCTGTCGGCGCTCTGGATTTGATACCGTCCTTATCGGAAATACCGGTCTTTCATTCCGTTCCGCAATTTGTGCTTTCCAATGGCTAAATTCTTCAGGAAATCTCCGTAATAAATCAATGTCTTCCACTGGAATACCTGCTTCTTCAGCAAGCATAGAAACAACATCCTTCTTCATCCCCAGAAGGTCAGCCACTTTTTCGTTACGATCAAATTGATCAGGAAGATCTCCAAGGCTTACCTCGCCTGGCTTGAATGGACCATCACTGCCATATTTGGGTATCCACGAACAGCCACGGAGTCGTTTCTTCCAA
This sequence comes from Deltaproteobacteria bacterium, assembly GCA_016932115.1. Lineage (GTDB taxonomy): Bacteria > Desulfobacterota > DSM-4660 > Desulfatiglandales > HGW-15 > JAFGDM01. Next base: position 627 of record JAFGDM010000263.1, read on the forward strand.
GTGGCGGTGAAGTACGCTGTTCGCTCTTGATAATAAAACCACCTGTATTGTCCTTCATAAAATTGATAATAGGAGCTTTCCTTAAGATGCTCCAGAAGCAAGCCCCAGATAATTAGCGAATGTCGTATTAATTGCTGGCTATCTTGTGGCACCCTTGATAAGAAACTATCCAATCCATCAATATCGTAATCGATAGTTTCAATGTCTCTTGTATGCCCCTGATTTCCTCGTAATCTGCTTCTCTCCTCCCAAGGTAGATCAACTTGAATTTTTCTAAAACGCGGTTTTCTCGCAATGCCAAGCTCACTCAAAACACTGGTGTCGGTCGTTGAAGCCAGCGTTTCTTCGGATAAAAACCATACATCGGTCGAACCTGAAAAATAGAGTCGCAGATCTGGGCTTTCCCGATAGACATCGCCGGGCTTTTTGAACGCCAAGTTCCCAACCGGGTCAACGGCTTTGAGAAAAGGCTTCTGCTTTGCCGCCCGGATCACCTTTTTCTTCCCAGCCTCTGAGTCAGAGGTCAAGGCACGCAATATCTTTTGAATGTCCGCCGCATGCTCCTGTTGAGAGATTGAGGACACATCCCCCTTCGTGTATTTGGGCAGAACCCTCTCGACGATGTCGTCAAAAACATCTGGTTCAGACAGCCCCAACCGCTTCATGAAGTTTCCCGCTTGCTCATCACCCGCAATCGACCGCTTCACAATCGGAAAGTCAGTCTCCTCCGGAGGAGGCAAGAAGGCATTTGGCGTCGTGCCATCAGCCCGAAAGGGAGCGACTTGACTATCATCTTGAAGCCGGACAATATGTTTGAATCGGAGAATTCCTCCCGAATCCCCGGACCATCTCGGAGACCGCCAAAGCGCCTCTTGCCCTGACAAGTACCCATAAAACTCCAAGAGCCATTCATCGACCTGCTTTTGCAAGAAGGATTGGGTGATCTTACGAGCAAAGCTGTCGGGTGTGACCTCTTCGATATCAAGTTCATTGAGCAAGTAGGTGCGCAGCTCAGGACTACGATCCTGAGTTATGGAGCCGGCCATCCATTTGACTGCATCCTCTGATTGAAAGAGGTCACAAAGCCGATCGTGATCCAGTAGCTTTCTGAGGTCCGCACCACGGGCAAGTTTGGCATTTCTTGCAGAAACGAAGCTTCCGTCATCTGCAGGGAGCAGTTCCTTGTCCACGAGTGCCTCGCGAACCGCGACGACAATCGGATAGAACATGCTGCCTGGGGGGAAATCGTCCATCCGTATTGGTAACGCTTCGAGCAGCGAGACACCCAATAGTCCAAGGTCCTTTATTTGCGGTAAGGCGTCAGCGATAAGGCCAGCAGTCTCTCGTACTAAGGTTGCGTTCCAGTCGTCATCCTTCGGAATATTGTCTCGCGCCGGAGTAGTCTTGTACGGCCCCTGGATCAAGAACCCGAATCGTGTTTCCTTTTCAGTTGGAAAGTAGACCACGAGCGGCGAATCTTTGACTCTTACCACCTCGTCCCGATGTTCCTTTTGGTTCTTCTCAAGGCGAAACCCTATCTCGACCGGGACGTGACGCGGGCAATCCTCGCCAGGGTCAGGTACTTCTACAGGTCGTTCAAATATCAGCCAGCTCTCGCTTTCATCCTCGCCGTTGTTTTGCCCGATAACTGTTACTTCCCTCGCTCTGCCTCGAATAGCCCCGTCGCGCAGATAAACACCATCCATTCCATCCGGCAGTTTGTATTCGATCTCCTTGGTATTTCGAAGGAAGAGAAGTGTTCTGGCGCTAAGTTTACGAAGCCTCCCGCTGATTTCCATGCAGGCGATTCCCGGTTCGACATCCTCCTTATTGAAAGGAAACGCGAAAAGGGTGGTCCATGAGTCACCTATGTCCCGCGGATGCACGGCGTAGGGGCGAACGTAGTTCTCGATTCTGAAGCTTTCATGTCCTGAGTGAACTTCAGGTGTGGAAGTGTATGCGTAAACAGACTTAAAGCCGATACCGAACTTGCCGATTTGTGTGAGATCTTCAGTCTTGGTGCCTTCACCCACCCCGCAGATGCCACGCACATCCTTCTCATCAAAAAGGCGACCGTCGTGAAAGACCTCGAGCTTGTCTTCGAAAAGCTGGAACAGGACTCTTGAAGCGCCGGCGTCCTCAGCGTTCTGCAGAAGCTCAAATATGAAATGGGTTCTGTCCGTGTATAGTCTACCCAAAAAAGACAGATGACGGGTTCCTTGACCATATTCGAGAATATTGTCGGCACGTATTTTGTCGTAATCACTCGGCATGAGACGCATCCCCCACGATGTGGATCACTCCGTA
>JAFGDM010000264.1 GCA_016932115.1 Deltaproteobacteria bacterium
AAACAATAGGTTTAATAAAGTGCATTTTTCAATGTCACAATAAAAACTTTGTAACGAATCTGTCAAACAAAAATATCTCTTAACATTTTCACAAACGATCCAGGCGCTTCGTTTCGGGTTTATACAGGAAAGAAAGTTCGTAACACTTTTTATAAAACCGCAAGAATTAGGTGGCGCCCTTCCAGAAGTGCAAAACAAAGCGAACCCGGAAGAGGCATGAAACGGGAGGATTAGGCTTGCAAATACCGACTATTGGGATAATAATTCCCCGTGTTTCCGTTCAGCAGATCAGGGGGGTCGTTTGACGGGAAAACAGATAAATAACAAGAAAGGAGAATCGTCATGCCGGAGTTTGGATCACCTTTTTCAGGGTTGGCGAGGGACAGAAAGCTCACGAATGAGGAACTTGTGCGAGCAATTCGTTTCATGGTAGCTGCGGAGTACGAAGCGATCCAGCTTTACATGCAGCTCGCCGAGTCAACGGAGAACAAGCTTGCCATCGCAGTCCTCGAGGACATTGCCGATGAAGAACGGGTGCATGCAGGAGAATTCCTGCGACTCCTTCAAGAAATTGCTCCAGACGAGGAAAAATTTTATTTTGAAGGGGCGAAGGAAGTCCAAGAAGAAATCGAGAAGTTGAAGTGAACAGGAATTAAAAAACGAAAGGAGGCGTCCTCTTGACACGGGCTCCTCTTTTCCTTACTCTGCGCCGTAGAACTAATTTCCCCGGGCGCCGTTGAACCGTCGCTCTCCTGAAACCGGGATAGAGAGGATTCCCCGATGAAGATCAAAACACTGATGATACCCGACCCTATTACAATCACCAAAACCGCCTCTATCAAAGAGGCGATTGAGATCATGAAAACCAATTCCATCCGCCACTTGCCGGTTGTGGATGAGAACAACATTCTGGAGGGTTTTGTTACCCTGGCGGATCTCAAGATGGGTCTCATCCCCAGTATGGTTGCAGGTCTCACCCTGCCGGATCTCATGATCAAGGATCCGATCACGGTCGACCCCAACAGCGACATCGAAATTGCCGCTCAGCTTATTTACAAGTATAAGATCAGCGGCATTCCTGTGGTGAGGAAAGGGAAACTGGCAGGGATCATTACCGATTCCGACTTGCTTCGAACGTTCATTGATATGATGGGAATCCTTAACGCGAGTTCGCGCGTCGATGTTGTGCTGGGTGCGGAGCCCGGCGTGTTTAGAAAGGTTCTTCAGGTCCTGGAGGAAAACGGGGTCAGTATCATCAATGTGGGCATGACGCCCCAGAGGACAAAGAAAAAAACCTATTCCTTCCGCCTCTCACCGTGCAAGACAGACCTCATCAAAAAAGCTCTTGAGAGAGAAGGCTTCAAGGTGGTTGCCGCAATGGATTAGCGTAGGTATTTTTTCTTAAAAAAATCATGAAGTGAAAAGGAGGGAAGGGGAAAATGAGAAAAGTCTTGCTAATGGCTTTAGGGAGTTTTTTGCTTTTTACGATCCTAAGAGCACATGCCGCGGATGAAGTTGTGGTGGGCTCTGTGACTCCTCTGAGCGGCAAACTGGCTGTTTACGGAGAGGGCTTCCAACAGGCTATGCTTCTGGCTCTCGAGGAAGTGAACGGCGCAGGCGGCATAAATGGTAAGCCTATGAGGATTCTTTACGAAGACAACAACTCAACGGCCAAAGATTCGGTTTCTGCGATTCAGAAACTTATTACGGTCCACAAGCTGCCTCTCATTTTCGGGCCTGCGGCAAGCTCCAATTTTCTTGCTGTCTGCCCTGTAGCCCAGGAGAATAAAACCATACTTATTGCCGCGCAGAGCGCTGCGTCGGAAATCACAAAGTGCGGGGATTATGTGTTCAGGGTTTTCCCGTCCGATGAACTGCAGGGAAAAGGAGCAGCAGAACTTGCGGCTTCTCTTGGATACAGGGAAGTGGTCCTCACTTACGTGAACAATGACTGGGGTGTGGGTCTTGGAAAGGTGTTCAAGGATAACTTTCTTAAGGGAGGCGGAAGGATCATCGACGAATTCAGTCACGATGAAGGAAAGACGGATTACCGCAGCGAAGTTTTGCGAATCAAAAAGCACTCTCCCAAGGCGGCCGTCAACTTGACATACATCAGAGAGGGCGCCACCATGCTCAAACAAGCTTACGAACTCGGGCTGAAGATTCAGTGGCTTATGGGATCGGCTTCCAAGTCTCCAAAGCTTGTGGAGCTGGCGGGCGAAGCAGCCGAAGGCATTATCGGCACCTATCCCACCTTTTCCCAGGACACCCCCGAGTACGGGCATTTTAAAGAGGTTTGGGAAAAGAAATATCCGACCAAGAAAATCCCCATCTTCGGCGAATACAATTACGACATGGTGCACCTGACGGCCAAAGCCTTGAAGTTCGCCAAATCCATGTCATCGGCAGATATCCGCGTGGCGCTCATTGAGGCAAGTAAAGGATATATGGGCGTGACGGGAGACAAAACCTTCGATGAGAATGGGGATGTGGGGGCCGTCTATGGGATATGGACGGTGAAGGATGGAAATATAGGAAATTACCGGCAACAATAAACGGCAACAATTTAGCTGTTTGAAATGCTGAAGCCGGCGGCCCCGAGACCCCATGTCCGATGCTTGCGATTTTTCAAAAATCTAGCCAAACATATTTGAAATTTCGTAACACTTTGGCTTTTTGAAAACACCTTAAGCACCAAGCATGGGGGTCTCTCTTAAAACTC
>JAFGDM010000265.1 GCA_016932115.1 Deltaproteobacteria bacterium
GCCAGAGCCGCGTAAAAAGGACATGTCGTTGTCAAAAGTTATATTGCCAAAAACAGATACACAATTTATGAGACATGATACTAGCCATTAGATGTCGGTATTCTCCGATTCCCTTTTTCTGCGTTCTGTTTTCGATAGCTTCCTCTTTATTATTAGTTTTCACTCGTAGCCAAGATTCCCAAATAAAATTAAGCTCTGAGTACATAATATTTGACCCGAATGGTGGATCAATAAATACGTAATCTATGCTCTCATCTTCTAGCGCAGGAAGAGCAGAAAGCGATCCAGTTTGGAGGATGTTGTTGCTCTTCGCGAACATTGAGAGGATCTTGGACATTCTTTCAATGTGCTGAGCGATAACCTTAGTTACAGGAATTTCTTTGATAAGGGAAGGCACATACAAAGTGCCATTCATCGGACCTCCGCCAGCCCCAAGATTTTCTCCTTGGGAACGAAAGCGATACTGACGACTTAAGACAATCGCCGATGATGTAAGGTTCGCAAGTAGGCGACCGTCCAGCTTGGAATTCCTAGCGAGATCGTGATATTTCGACAGAGCATAAAGAGCTCTTTTTGTATAGAAATCACTAACTATCTTTATGCCTACTCCTCTCGGGTCAGACATTTTGTCGCCATCCGGCAACTTATCTTTTGGGTACCAATAGGGATTGGCGGCCCTGGCAATTTTTCCCAGCACTTCTAAATCGTTTTGATTCGGCCTCTTGATATGGGTGTTTCCTGAGAGCTTATAATGAATCAATACGGGCACTTGCTTGGCTGTCTTATTTACTTGCCCCGAATGATCATCAAAATACGATATCCATGCCCGCTCAAGGCCTCGCTTGCCTGCCTTTGCTCCACAGCCACCACAGCAGAAATCATCGTTTACTTGCCAAGTATTTTTATCAACAGCGACATCCCAAAAAACGATCTCACTTGCACAGTCAGGACATATAAATACGTCTGACCACACTGTATAGTTGATCTTGCCAATACGCCCATCGGAGTGATTCGTCTCATACATCCAGCCGCATTCGTCTTCCACTTCCTTGAGAATGCACTTTGCTTCGCGCTCGAAGGCATTCACATCCACGGGCGTGTTGTAGTTGTAGGCGATGAAGGTGGCGGCGGGCGATAGATCGTTCAAAACTGCCCGGCGCGCGCCGAGCTTGGAGAACGGCTTCCATACCGTCTTTCCGTTCTCATCGGTCTCCTGCTGTGAAATAGTTCCGTCCTTGTCCACCCCGTAACCCAGCGACTCGACAGCTGCCTTGTCGCCACACAGTTGCGCCGCGACGCCCGTCATCCCAGTCCCGCAAAATCCATCAAAGACCAGATCCGCCGGTTCGGTGTAATGCAGGATGTACCGCATGATGGCCTTGTGCGGCACCTTGGTGTGGTAGGAATGCGCCTTGTAGATAGGGTCTGTTTTTCCCTCGCTCACATCTACGGCGAACGGCTCCCGGCTGTACGGCTTGCTTGGGTCGCCTGCCTGCGCCGAGGCTTCGGCAGACAGGTAGGGCTTGCCGTATTGCTTGATGAAGTCCGCAATAAACGGGTTCGGGCAGGCGGTGTAGTACGGCGGGTCGGACAGCGCCAGGATGTCCTCGTCCGAGCCAATGGGGAATCCCTCGATCTTGCGGAATTCCGGATCTTTCAGTTTTTCACGCAGCTTCTCCAAGAAATATTCTCGGCGCTTTTCGTCGTTCGGGAAACTCATGCCCAGGCATTCGACAGGAGCATTCTTCTTTGCCTCCAGCTCCTCCTCCAGCGACTTCTCAAACATATGCTCCTGCCCGGAGGGATCACGAAAAAGACGCTTTGTCGGAGATTTCTTGACCTTCTTGGAAGGCATCCTAGTTTTCCTTACTGCCTTATAGAGGCATCAAGCGCTTGCTTTTCAATAAATGGGATCATAGGCATAGTTCCTGATCCCATTAACGGCATCATGATCTATTTTCATTAGCCGCCTTACTAGAGGATTCTTAAGCGAAGCTTGCCCGAGCTATATAGGTACCGAAGCCGCTTTCAGTACCTATTAATTAGGTATTTTACCTACTTCGCCATTTGGAGGAAGTTCCAAAGGACCATATCCATTCCTGATATCATTGAAGCTTGTTTGATACCATTTGTCCTCGCCATGGAATATAGCCATTTATGATACCATTAAAGGTATCATGATACTCTTTTTTCCCAAATGGCGTCCCGGCCAGCTTTTACGCACAGGATCTTTCCTTGTTCGCGGAGGGATCCGAGTACCCTCTTGATTGTCGGCCGACTAACATTTGGGCATGCTCGCGCTAGGTCGGCATAGCGAAAACGAGAGGGCAGCTTATGAACTACCGAAAGCACGAGTTCAGTCTTGGCACCGTGTGCACTGGTTAGCTCCCCAGTCCGACGCTCAAACTCCCGGTAGGCACCAAGAAGCATCACCCCCAAAAAGTACTCCCACCAGGGTTGAAGGGAGTGTTTAGCTTCACGCCAATTCTGAGAGGATTGATATAACGTGTCGTAATAACTCTCTTTCGTGTCCTCAACCATTTTCTCAAGGCTGATATAGCGGCCAACTTCAAACCCAGATTTGTAAAGCAATAGAAGAGTCAAGAGTCTAGCCATACGGCCATTGCCATCGCGGAAGGGATGGATGCATAGAAAATCGAGGATATAGGTGGGGATAAGAAGGAGCGGATCAATTTGCCTGGACTGAAAAAGATCGTCAAAACGCTTGTGCAACTGATCCATGGCATCCTGAGTCTGGAAGGCAGGAACAGGCTTGAAACGAACAGCTTTGGTGCCGTCCGGTCGAAGCTCTGTGATCTCGTTATCGACCGGTTTCCACTTGCCGCCTTCGCCTATCTCAAATTGGTAGAGATCTCTGTGCAATTGAAGGACAACGCCGGTCGTGAAAGGGATGTCCGCATAATTCGTGTGGATTGTGGTGAGCACTTCCCGGTATCCGGCAATCTCCTGCTCAGACCTGTTTCTTGGGGTCGCTTTCTTGGCAACGATCTCCCTTATCCGGTCAATGGGCGCTGTAATCCCTTCAATCCGGTTCGATGACTCTGTGCTCTGAATGATGGCTGCTTGCCTCAAGGTCTCGAGGAGTTGGGGCGATTGCTCCTTGTAGAGATCCTGCTTTCCTTTGAATTCGGCTATCAACCTGATCGTCTGTACCAGATTGTGAGTGATCGGATGGTTTTCAAGAAAACCAGGCTCAAAGGATTTCATTGTCTACTCCAGTATGATTCTGACTTTCCCTGCATCTTTGCCTTTCGTTAACTCTGCCAGGAATTCATCAAACCGTTTTTTCATCTCTTCAAGCGTCGCCGGGGCACCGCCCTTCAGTAGGGCTGCTTTTAAGACATCAATCTTCACATCCACCTTCAGAAGGCCGGAGAACGCCTCTTTGACAGCCTCGATGAAATCCTGTTCGAGCGGATCGGGCAACGTCCGTTTGTTCAGAAAAGTGTCGATGTGCTTTCTTTGCCCTTTCTTCAGGAGTTTCAAACTCTCCTGGACCGTGGGATCTTCCAGATTTGTGAGCAACGTTTGGGTCCAAGCCGATAGCATCACATCCAATTCTTCATCCAGCAGCTTAAGGATCTCAGATGCGGAGACTTTTGTCTTTTCTGTAGCAGGCTTAAAGGAGCAGTGAGGACAAATAGGAGAAGCCTGAAGCTCTAACCCCGTCAACTGATAGCAGGGTACGAGGCTTGCGAGCCGATTCAGATAATCAATGAGCTGGGCATTTGGCATCAGCGGGATAGCTGAAAGAGCCTTCAGGTTCGCCAGGCGCTGATCTTTCATCAATTGCGCTTTTTTCTTGTCGTCATTCACACCGAGGCGAGCCTTGGCATGGAGGGCCAAATATTCTCTTGTAAACTTTTTCTTCAACTCCGAAAGCGTATTGATCGCCATAAGCCGTGTCTCTTGCTTCTTTCGTTTCTTTGGATCCATCAATTGAGGCAGGATTTCATCCCTTGCTTTCACGGCTTCCTTAACCCAAGGGTGATCGTCAAGCATAATCGCTTCTGCGGTTGAAAGGTAGGAGGCGATAGGGCCCAGCTCATCGGTCAAGCTTTTTAGGGATTCAATCTCTGCGAGTGCATCGAGACCAGGTTTGTTGGAGTTCACTTCGTCCACACTGTAAGGAAAATTCTTGAGTTTTCCCGGAGTCGAGTAAGCATGGAGAGATTCCAAGAAGGTCTTGGCCTTTTCCATTTGATTCCCTAGTTTTGCTGTTTCATCGTCACTCAAAAGGCTTCGCCCCCAGATCAGGAATCGCCCTTGCAGATGCTGCTGCGCCATGACGAGCCTACTGATAAATTGAAGGATGGCTTGCTGAAGGTCTTGGACTGACTTTTCATCGCCCATGGTGACCTTTGCCGCGAGCCCGGGCGGCAGATTCAGCAGCTCGAATAGAGCCTTAAGAGCGGGGAGGTTCCATTCCTTTGGTCTTTCAATATGTTTAAAGCTCACAAGTTCATCAACTGGAGTGGAAGAAAGGAGAGCAAGATTCGTGGCATCAAGCTTCTTCCCAGGAAGGGCTAAGACAAGGTCGCCGGAATAAACAAGACCGGCAATCACCACAACCACCCACTCTGGCTCAAGCCTGAAAGTGTCGGGGGCCATGTATTCCACACCAAAGACGTCTTTGATGATCTCATTGCGGTTGACCACCTGTCCCTGCCCCTTTTTGCCCATAATCTCTAAAAGGAACTTGCTATAGATCGACCTTTTTGGATCCAGCTTTTCACCATCGAGCAATTCCAGCGCATCCAGCACCGCGGTCGCTTGCTTTGTGCGCGAAGCTCCGGAAATAAAGCGAAAAGCATCTTGCGCTGCTTGGGCTCGGCTGGCATTTGTGACCAGGATTGTGAATTGAGGGTGCTGCGGCGACTGATCAGCAAACCAGGTCTCAAGGCACAGACCGGCCACTGCGTTGGTCAAATCCTTGAAGTTGATTCGTTCATGTGATGAAGTACCTGTCAAATCACGGAGATTGCTTCCTTTGGCCCACTCCATCAGTGATTTCCTTCGCCCTTGGTGGGTGATCTCCATGGATGTGGTCATATGCTCCTGCAGCCATTTGACCAACAGTTTCAAGAACTCATTCGCTTTCGCCTCATATACACTTTTGGCATGACCTGAAGAGGTCGAAGCCAGTTCTAGAGATGCTGCATAATGGCTTAACGCTGTCCTGAAGTCATCATCCGTAGCTGATAGTCGAAAAAATACTTCATCAGCCTTCTTCTCATCTTTGAAAGGCGGAGCGGCAATTGGCTGGATGAAATAGAGATAGAAATCCCTTGGAGGAACAGCCGTCGATCGCTCATTCGGAGATCCGAAGAAGAGATAGCCTCTGCGTGAGGCTTTTCGTTTGTACCATTCCAGTTCGTGTTCCCAAATCTTGTAGCCTGTGACATACGTCACATCTGAGCATTCCATCACCCTCTTCAGGGCCTCGTAATAGTACCGATCCAGTATATCATCACCTAGTGTCTCAGCCTTTTTCCCAATAATGGCATCATAGTCTTCGGTCTTTCTGAGATCCAAATAGTATTGTCGATTCTCAGCATTCAGAGTGATGAATTGCCCGCTTACTGTCTTGTGGATCTCTCGGAGAACTGTCTCAACCAGTGAAAGTAGGTCTTCACAGGGCTCGCCGCCCAGTTCCTCGATCCCAGGCTGGAAGAGACAGAGGGTGTCTCTAAGTTCCTCAGGGGTTGGCCCAAGCGGCGCATGAACATCTCCTGTTGTAAGCCGATGGATAGATAGACCGTGAATGATACGGAGTGCCAACTCCTTATAAGCTGGCCGCGTGAAAGCCTGCTGAATGCGGGATTCAAGAACCTGGCTACAGTCGATCACAGCCTTTATATCAGGAACCGTTCGAAACGCTGGATTTTCTCGAAGCGTGTTCCAGTAACCGTCATAGGCGATAACACCGGGAGCGTTCGCTGGGACTTCATCCTTCAGCCTTCGTTTCATTGCAAGGGATAGAGTTTTGAGCACCTCGCGCTTTTCCACGGCGGTAATGCGCTCAAAGGTGTCAATATAGTCAGGATGAACAGGAAAGAGTCGGACAAATTCATCCATTCTTTCGTTCATATGGCCGTAGAATTTTGCGAAGGGCGTCAGATATTCCCTGACCCATGCCTGCTGCTCGGCCGTCTTCCTGAGGAGCCGTTCGGAAACGACGAACTTAACGTCCTTCCTTGCGATGAGGATCTGCTGAAAACGATCCTGCACCCGGCGAAGACTGTCCGCAACAAAAGCAAATCTCGGGCTATCAAATATGGCCTCCTGCACTCCAGACACAAACCGAAACCGAAGATCTTTACACACCTCTCCGACCTCTCGCAGAAAATTAAGGTCTAAGATCATCTCATGATCCTTTCGTGTACGGAGATAGTCAAGTAGCTCATCAACGACCAAAAGCAGCCCTTGATCTGGAAACTTCTTGCCAAATGCCGACATCATGTCTTCGAAGGCAGGCTTGTTGGTGGACACTTTGGCGGCTAATGGAAAGGAGAAATCCACCCCGAGGGAACTCAGGTTTTCTTCGAGGGCGGCAACCAAAATGTCCCTCAGGGACATAGTGGTGGAGCCGATTTCCGTGCGGATGACTCTGAACTTTCCAGCGATCTCTTTGGACGCTTTTGAGACCTTCTCACTCCGAACAGTTTTGGCCAGATCGGCGTGTTCGGCAATGGCAGATATGAGGGATAACAGATGCGACTTGCCGGTCCCATAGTTCCCCACTATCAAAAGACCTTTGGTGTCGGAGGGATTATTGAATTGGAGGTGGGGGAAAACCACGTCTGAGAGCTTTTCCGCCATTTCCTCTGAGATTACGTAAGTCGCAACGAGTTGTTTGGCGGAATCTTTTTTGTCGGCGTCCCGAAGCTGAACCACAGTCTCAATAGGTTCAAAAGCTATCAGCTCGCTGTATTTCATTTGATCCTCCAGACCAAAGTCCATGATGTCAGGTTTCTACGACTGAGCATCGGGGGTTATGACCAAGAAATTCTCAACGGTGTAACGCTGATATTCAGGATGCCCCGGCTCTCCATAGGAAAGGGTGTTGTTCTTGATCTCACCGTTCCACGACACAACCAGAGTTCGATTACGTGAAAGAGACAGAAGGAGTCTCAAGGGATCTTGTTGAAGTGATGGATCAAACAGGATCTCCATATTGTCAAGGAGCACGACTTCCCCGTTGGAATCACCCAAGATTTCTTCAACAAGCCGAGAGACTTGAAGAGCGCGCTGTCTGACTGTTAGATCCAGCATGCGTCTTGATATCTCAAGGTTCACATTGAGAAAGGGAGCTCCCAGATGGCGATGCACTTCTTTTAGAGCGTCCGTTTTGCCCGCACCAGATGGAGCAACCACAAGCACAAGACGATGATAGAGACCTATGGCTTGCTCTATCTTATCAATGATTTGACTGGGAATTCCATCCGCGGGCATCAGTGTTTCCTGCTTTCCTTCTAATCGATTTGGCTATCCTACATCCGGGCGTTGTCAAAATCGGTCAAAGGGTTCACATTCTAAGCGTTCCCAAGGTCAAAACCCCGATTCTCGGTTTGAGACCGGGGCTTAATCACTAACCTAGCTCGGGAGTAGTCGTCCAGCGGCGCGAGATAAAACGTCTGGGGTGCAAGACAGATTGCTTCGACAATTCCTTCTTGCAACGGATGACCTCATGAAAGATTTGCTATTGTTAACACATAACCGGTTGGAAGGTCAAGCGATTTCACTCGCATGGAGGGCTTGAACACTTAAACGGGAAACACATGCGGAGGACTGCACAAATTCTCCTGCCATGAGAAGGAACTGGCCGTCCATGAGCTTGAGATGAGAGATCGGGCACAGCGGGACGTTGTTTCTTTGTCGACAAGTAGGCGCGAAAAGGGTATTTTGAGTCCATGCCGCGCCAAGCTCGCATAGACGCCCCCGGCGCCCTGCACCATATTGTTATCCGAGGGATTGAGCGGAAAGGGATTTTCCGGGATGACAAAGATCGGGAGGATTTTCTTGAGCGGCTGTGTGCTCTTTTGCAGGAGAAGGCTACGCCCTGTTACGCATGGGCGTTGATGACCAATCACGTGCACTTGCTGCTTCGCACCGGAACGGTTCCGATCGCATCGATCATGCGCAGGCTTTTGACCGGTTACGCGGTGAGGTTCAACAGGCGTCATCACCGACATGGACATCTTTTCCAAGACCGCTACAAATCGATTCTTTGTGAGGAGGATCGGTATCTCATGCAACGGTCGCATACATCCACCTCAACCCGGTCCGAGCCGGAATCGTGAAGGATGTTGTTGCATTGAAAGCGTTCCCTTTCACCGGTCACAGCGCGTTGATGGGTAAAAGGATCCGTTCCTGGCAGGATACGGAGTATGTACTGGCGCTTTTCGGAAAAACCCTTTCAGAGGCAAGGAGGAATTTGCAGAGTCATGTTTCCAAATGGTCGGACAAGGGGCGCTGTTCCGAGTTTACCGGCGGGGGGTTGATCCGTTCGGCCGGCGGGTGGCGTGCGGTGAAAGAAGCATATCGGGACGGAATTCGGCTTGCGAGCGACGAGAGAATTCTGGGAAGCAGCGAGTTTGCAGAAATAACGCTGAAAGAGGCCGGTGAGGCGTGAAGGGGGACATCCTATATTCCCCCTGTCAAGTAATTTTTTGGTTCCAGTGATATCAAGGGATTAGAAAGGCTGCCTTCATCCAGGCGA
>JAFGDM010000266.1 GCA_016932115.1 Deltaproteobacteria bacterium
CTCCCCTATGGCCTCCAGAACCACCTCGGAAACATCCTTGACCTCCAGCATCCCGACCTTGTCCGACGTGACCACACTGTCCTTGAAATTCAATAAGCAGTAAGGGCAGGCTGTTACGAGCATATCGGCACCCATCTCAACGGCCTGGTCCACCAGGATGTCGGAGAAGCGCTGTCCTTTGAGCGTCTCCATCCAAATTCTTGCGCCGCCGCCCCCGCAGCAGAGGCTGTTTTCCCGGCTCTCCGCTTCATCCATTAGGGTCACGCCCGGGATGCTTCCCAGTACCTTTCGCGGCTCCTCATAGATGCCGTTATGCCGTCCAAGATAGCAAGGATCATGGTAGATAATCTTTTTGCGTAAGCCCTTCTCCAAAGAAAGTTTCCCCCTTTCCAGAAGATCCGCCAGGTACTGGGTCATATGAAGAATTTTGGTCTCGCCCTTCAGTCCGGGATACTCCTGCGTAAAGGTGGTCAGGCAATGGGGAGAAGTCACAATGATCTCCCTAATCCGGTTTTCTTTGAACACAGCAAGGTTACCCTGCATTAGGGACTCGAAGAGACTCTCATGTCCTGCTTTTCGAACGCTCTCCCCGCAGCAGTTTTCTTTCTCTCCAAGGATACCGAATCGTGCGCCTGTCGCTTGCAGCAACAGGGCGGTGGCTCGAGCCACGCTCCCGAGCTTCGCGTCATAGGCGGGAACACAGCAGGGGAAATAGAGCACATCGTGATCTTCCGAGGAATAGGGCTGAATCCCCAGATTCTCCGCCCACAAGGCCCGTTTGCTCCGTTCATTGCCCCACGGGTTACCCTGGCCTCTCAAATTTCCAACGGCACTGCGAAGGCTCGCGGGTGCCTTTTCAAATTGAAACTCCAGCATGATCTTTCGAATCGCCCGGATAATGTCGGTGATTGCCACCCCTCTGGGGCAACGACTCACGCAAAGGTTGCATGTGGAGCAAAGCCACCATTCTGCGTCCTCCAGTTCTACAAGGCCGTACCGGGACTGGCAAATCATTTTATGGGGCATGAAGGTCCTCACCATGTTCCAGGGGCAGCTTGCCGAACAAAGGCCGCACTGCCAGCAGAGCTTGAAGGCATCCCCTCCCGCCTCCTTGATGAGGTCAATTGCTTCTTCGAAAGGCGCCAGTTCGTCCAAATTTAGATTTCCCCGTTTGCACAAAACCTAATTTCGCAAATCAATGGCCCTTCCCTTCCTTCTTTTTTCCCTGACCGGGGGAAAAGCCGCTTTTGTGCCGGTCGTTTGCATTACCGCCTAATTCTGTTGACTTGTCAAAGTAATTAGTTTTATATATTCATAAGTTTCCTTTATAGATTTCTCATGCAAATCAGCCTCAATCACCTCCGCATTTTCTATTTCGCGGCGAAAAAGAAAACCCTCACAAAAGCGGCAGAGGCTCTTTTTGTGACCCAGCCGGCTGTAACAATGCAAATCAAGGCCCTGGAAAAGCACCTTGAGGTGCCCCTCTTCAGAAAAAGGGGGAAATTCCTTGAGCTCACCGACGAAGGAGAGGTCCTTTATAAGTATGCGGAAAAAATCTTCGGTGTTGTGGAAGAAATGGAGCATGCCTTGAAGGGCTTCGCCTCACTCACGCATGGATCGCTGATTATTGGTACGACACGCAGTTTTGCAAGGCACCTCATGCCCGGCCTCATTTCTAAATACCAGGAGAAATTTCCCGGTATAAAGGTGTCCCTAGAGGTGGGCAGTTCCAGCGAAATCGCTGAAGGTGTTGCGAATTTCAGATATGATATCGGCATCATCGGAAGAATCCCGCTTCCAAGCAAAGTAAAGGCTTTCCCATACAAGCCGGAAGAGTTCTGCCTCGTCGTCTCGCCGAATCACCGTTTTGCTCAAAGAGGCTTCGTCTCTTGCCGGGAACTTAAAAGTGAACCCATCATCATCCGAGAACCGGGATCAGGATCCAGGCACTTTATGCTTTCCTTCTTGGACTCCCATGGTGTCAAACCATCCGTGCTTATTGAGGCCGGCAGTGTAGAATTCATCAAGGAGTACGTCATTAAAGGCCGCGGGATATCTTTCCTGTATAAACCCGAAGTCCGGTTGGAAGCGAACATGGGTCTTCTGAGGCCTCTGGAGCTTCTCGAGGGGCCCATTTGCATTGAAACCATCGTCGTGGTTCCTGACGGCGTCACTCTCTCACCGAGGTCCAGGGCTTTTCTTGGACAGGTCAACGCTCTGGAGTCCTATCAGCACGGGTAAATCGAAAATATTCTTGACACCCCTGCTCGACTCAGTCTTTTATACACCCACGCCCTTCCATATTGCATTACTCGCTCCGCCCAATCCTATTTTGTCCGGCCCTAATGTGGGCTTCAATAAGAGGAGCGTTGAAAATCCCTTTAGTTTACACATGAAGGAGGTATCGATTCATGCCTAAGCACATCGTCATCCTTAGCACCCTGGATACCAAGGGCGAAGAAGCCGGGTACCTCAAGGCCCTCATCGACTCTCAAGGGTTCAATACAATTCTCATAGACACCTCGATCGGCGGCGAAGCAACCATAAACCCGGATATTTCATCGGAAGAAGTGGCCGCAGCCGGCGGAGGGAACATCCGCGACATTCGTGCTTCCAGGAACACGGGAGAAGTCACGCCCATTATGATCAAGGGAGCCGGTCTCAAAGTCCTGCAATTACTCTCCGACGGCAAGCTGGATGGCATCGTCTCCTTCGGAGGAGCCTCGAACACAACGTCGGCGACCACAATTATGAAGGAGCTTCCCTTCGGCATCCCCAAGCTCATGGTCTCCAGTACCGCTTCCATGCCTGCCTACGCCGCTATGTATATCGGCACTAAGGACATCACCATGATGCATTCCGTTGTGGACATCTCAGGAATCAATTATCTCACCAAAGCGGTTCTCGAAAGGGCCGCGGGAGGAATATGCGGGATGACTGCCGCAAGCCACGGCGCCGTCAAACCGAGGAGCGCCTCCCTGCTCATCGCGCTCACAACCTTCAAATTCGCAGAAGAATGCGGACAGCATGCGATGGCTCTTCTTGAGCAAAAAGGATACACGGTGATCCCTTTTCATGCGCAGGGAATCGGCGATAAAGCCATGGAAGAACTGATTGATCAGAAACTGTTTCAGGCAGTAATTGACCTGGTTCCGGCCGGAGTCAGTGAAGAACTCCTGGGTGGAAATCGTGCCGCCGGTCCCCACCGACTTGAGGCGGCCGGCCGGGTGGGAATACCCCAGGTCATCACGCCCTGCGGTTTTGACATGCTGAGCTGCGGGCCCTTGAGCCGCAGGGAAAAAGCGGATCCCCTTTGGACGACCCTCAACCTTGCGGAGCGAAAGATTTTTATCCCCGATGAATTCCGTGTGCTGGCCAGAACGACTGCTGGGGAACTGCAGAAGATCGCAGCCCTGCTGGCAGATAAGCTCAACCGGGCAAAAGGCCCGGTGAAGCTTTTGATCCCCACGAAAGGTTGGTCGACCCTGAGCGTGGAAGGGGCCGATCTTCACGATCCCGAAACCGACGCCGTCTTTGCTCCCGCCCTCAGAGAGCGCCTGCGACCCGCCATTGAGATACGCGAACTTCCTATGGCGTTTGATTCTCCCGAATTCGCAGAAGC
>JAFGDM010000267.1 GCA_016932115.1 Deltaproteobacteria bacterium
GCATCCCTTGTCGACGTTCAATCGTTGAGGATCTTATCGAAAATGACCTCTCTTAACAAGGTCAATTCCCCTGGTTTCCCTTAAGCGGGTCCTCAAACCTTTGAAGCAGTCATGAGACCCCTCGCTTCTCTGCTGCCTGGGCTCACCGCTCTGACTTCTGTCGATGATTTTGTTCAGATTTACTTGTCAGGAGTCGAGATGGATTCTTTTTTCACGGGGGGTTGAAATGCGCACTCATCACAGGCACTGTCATCCTTACACTTGCCACAGACTTCACCGGGTCTAATCTCTCCCATCGTCCTGCCTGTTGCTTCCATTAGCGCATCCAATGTCTTGGTCATGGGTTTACCTCGAAACCATGCAAGTCGCCTCAAAGTGGCGCTGCCTCGATAGGACAGTTCGGGTGTGTAGGCCATGGGGATCACCTCCTTTCTTTTTGGTTTACGTGGGTTCACGAGTGGAACTCACCGTCCATACCGTCCTCTATTGACCTGGAATAACTTTCGTGGTTTTGGATAGTTGGACGATCCGGACGATAGGGTCGATGGATGTTGAGAATTGGTTGTGGAGATGTGGGATGCGGTGGGTGGCCCTTTAATAACTTGAAAAATGATTTGTTACCTATAGACCCTTTGGTTGCCAAATAACCACTTTAGGCTGAAAAAAATCTTGTGACTACGATAAAACAAGGGAGACGGTTACACGCTATGGGGATGGCGGAGCGGAATGACCATGATGAACAGGGAAAAAGAAGAAGGATAAAGCTTTTCTTGGGATCAGAAAAGCTGCCCAGCCTCTCTTCTACGACATTTCAATAATGAGTACTCAGTTGGCCGCATGGCACCCCACAGGCGACCTCAACGCCAACACCCTCAGTATCAGGACTCAGCTGTGCTTTTATAGCTCTTCGCCAATTTAATTGCCGAATCTAAAATGAGAGAAAGTATCTCTGCATCTATCGATGAAAACGGCACCTCAACCCTGCCGCTAGCCATGTATTTATCATGAAGGTAAGCTGACTCTTTTAGGTCCGCAAGATATTGGACATAGAGATCCTGGGGTATATTGGAGTATTTGCTGACTTTCTCAGAGATTATTGCGATTCGGTTGTCG
Source organism: Deltaproteobacteria bacterium (assembly GCA_016932115.1). Lineage (GTDB taxonomy): Bacteria > Desulfobacterota > DSM-4660 > Desulfatiglandales > HGW-15 > JAFGDM01. The sequence goes on from JAFGDM010000267.1 coordinate 1,114, forward strand.
TAAACATATTGGATCGGAAGTCGCCTCCCACCGTACTCTATCCCAGCCGAAAACCCAACCTGCCCGTTTCGATTCAAATACCAGGTTACCCTTTGAGCAAGCCCGCTGCGCTGACGCCATAAAGTTCCAAACCCAATCAGGTGCATTCCGTTTATTGCATACCTCCTCGATAGTGGCAGTCGATCTCCGATCTCCGCGTGCATCCAAACGATGTGTTATAGGGATGTTGGCGATCTTACTTTGTAATATGAGGGCTGCAGCCTGATCGCCGGTAATAGGATCTTTGGGCATTAGCAGCAGCGACCTGCGATTTACCTTATAAGCCCAATTTTTCATTATTTCTTTCGCATCTTCTGTGGGCAATCTCCTGAGAGCGGCCTCCACAATTTCATGCCATCCAAGGAATGTCACCGTTTTCCCACGCAGATGTTCTTTCAGCCTAAGGACTTGGTCAGTTTCGTCCATGCAAACTGTCGTCAACTCGGAGAACTCAGACACGGATGCTACAATAACCACACGTCCGTAGCTCGGATCGATGCCTTGTAAGTATTTCAGGCAATCCCCATAAGGGTCTATTCCATCACCGAACTTACATTCAACGGCTATCTGATATGTGCCTACTTGCAAACGCCAATCATTTCGACCAAGTCCACCCACGTACTCGGGTTTCGCTTTCCAGCCATGTAAGCTAGGCAATTCAGTGCCGATAACACGGTTGCAGAACCAATTGAACAAAGGATCACTGGCGTCATTGACTGAGGAAAAGGGATTGAAAACAAGTCCGGCAAACAGCTTGGCAGATAGACTCCACTCTTCTTCCATGAAATCCTTATCACACCAGAACATCACTATTCCTCCTCATGACGAGAAAGTTCCACCCGAATTTGAGAAAAGGGCTACTCATCTTTATAAATGTTCGTCCTGTTTTCGAGAAGGGGATCCGGCTTCAAATATCCTTTCTTGTCTCCGGTTCTGTCATAGATATTTGTCCTGTTCTTGAGTAAGCTGTCTTCCTTCAGATACCCCTTTCTCTGTCCATCCCGGTCATAGATGTTCGTCCTTTGCTCAAGAAGTGAGTCCTTTTTGAGGTATCCTTTCCTTCGGCCACTCTCGTCATAAATCACCACCTTGTCTTTATCCAACGAGTCCTTTTTGATGTACCCTTTCCTCTGTCCTTTTTCATCGTAAATATTGGTCCTGTCCTTGAGCAGAGAATCCTGTTTCAAATATCCTTTGGATTGTCCCTGGCACAACTGCAACAGTTCAGCCTGAGCCCATTCAGCCGGACAGATCAAGAAAACGAAAGATGAAAACGTACATATGGTTCTTATTGTCGTTTTCAGTTGCAAGGCTGTGCCTCCTTTCATGCGACTTCGGCGGACCGTCCGTCATTCATTAGACCGCATCAGCATCGGCTCAATAGCTTTTCCCTTATTTTGATCATGACAAGCGTGTCATGACCGCAGTATGCCAGGAGGGCCTCCCTTATCTTTTCTCTTTCGTTCGCAGGGGTTGACGGATCAATCACTCGCAAATATTCCAACCCGGCCTGTTGCCCTTCCTGAACGATCAGATTCGCATAATCCATTTCAGGGAGAAGGGCCGGAACCACGGCTTTGAGGGAAAACGAACCGTGGAATTCTGGGTGATAATAGTGTTTCCTTATAATTTCGTGAAGGTCCTTGACCCTGCCAAGGGTGGCAAGGAGCGGTTCACGATACTGGGGTAACTCCTCCGCAAGACCTTTGATGATGCCCTCTTCGTATGTCGTGTATGTTATGATCGATCCTTTTGGCCCCAAGGCATCCAGCAGGGTCCTTGCAAACTCCTCTTTGGGATCCTTATCCTCCTCGCAAAGATATTCCAGGCCTTCCACCCTTCCGTCTTCGTGCAGGACATGATCCGACCACTGAAAGGGGACCGACTGGTAAGGCCTAGTGCCAACATATCTCGGGATCGCAAGGCCCAGGGTCTCGAAATCCAGGAAATGAATCGGGTACTCCACCGCCTCCAGCTCGTCCCTCAAGTCCCCTGAAACATACTCCATATTGTATTGCACACAGCGCTTGATCCGCTCCTGGATCTCCGTGAGCGAAAAGGCCTGGGGGATATCACGAATGTCCAGTACACCAATGGCGGTTAACTCATCGAGCTTGCTCCGACCTATTCCGGCAAGCGCAACTATCCAGTGCTCAGGCAAGACCTGGCTGCAGTGTTCCAAAAACTCGCACTCAAAAGGATGGAAGCAGTGTCTTGAAGGAGTTATCTCCGGTGGGTCAGGGTTCCCGAGAATACCTTTGAACTCCCCCAGTTTCACGGCTATCTCCCCCTGGCAGGCGAGAGTTTCCTGCGTCAGGTCGGAGGCGGTAAATAGTTGATTCAAGTCGAGCTCGTTCCCGTCGTAAACATACTGGTTGTTGAGGTGCAGGAGGGTCACCCGGTCAACTTCAAGACCTGATCCTTTCAGGACAAGGTACTGTACGCCCACATCCGGAAGGTATTCATTTTTCACGCTTGTGGAGGATTTCACTTCGATCAGGTTCCATTTCCCTCCCCCGCTCCGTTCCAGGATGTCCACTTTGACGCGCACAGCATCGTGTGAGAAGCTTGCCTCGAATATGGCTTTCACCAGAGGATCTTGCATGGCTTTCAACGTCTTGCCGATAGCCTGTTCGTGACGGAACGGATCGGTCTCCACCAGAATTCCATTCGAATAGAGCTGGGTGGCCAATTTCCCCACCTCGTGCCCTGTGTCGAAGAGCGCCTGCTGTGCTGGTGAGACCGGGGATGCCAAATGGAGATTGTAGCACTGGTGCCACAGGCGGAGGGGGCACTGGAGGCCTGCAAGGTACTTTGACTTGGAAAGCATGGGGATCTTGTTGGGATTCATTCTGGAATCAATTCCTTTTTTCCATCCTGCTGCAGCATATCCGATAGCTTTGACAAATAAGGTCAAAGGGGGGAGATTTTCTTGGCAAGAATTTTCCGCTGCATGAAGATAGAACGGCACCGCGCTTTCACAAAAGCTTGACCAGTATTGAATCTCTCCTGATTTCTTCTTCCAACCCCACGATCCGCAAAAGATTCAATGCCCTGGACGTGGCGATGTGCATCCGCTTTTCATAAAGGTCGGAGACAAGCCTGAGATCGGTCACGATCACTGCAGGACGCTCCAGCCCTTTGAACCTGAGGAAGGTGTCGCAGATAATATGTGAATCGGCCTCCTTTTCCGTCGCGGCAACCACCTTGTGTTCTCCGATCTGTTTGACGTGGCATATGTTTTCTTTGGCGCCCCTCCCTCGAACGGAGATAACTGCGATCTCGTGGGGCTTCAGCCCTTCCGACAGGAGCCGGTTGATCTCTTTTGCGATCTGCTTTGTCAGCCTCTCCTCTGAAGATGGCACAACCTTTACGATCTTTTCCTGGACGCCCCCTCTTAGGAGTTCAAGATCCGGCTCGCAGCGCCCGGCATAGCAATCAACCAGGTTCTGAATGTGCCTCGGGCAGCGGTACGGCTTGGTGATTCTTATCCTGGTGAATTGCTGGACCTTCGTGGGAATTGTCCGGTCTTCCCAGAATGCCTGGGCCTCGTCTGCAAAAACCCAAAACCGGCCGGGCTTACGCAAACACTCTTCTGCCAGCATCCAGTCACTTTCGCTGAAATCCTGCCCTTCATCCACGATCACGCAATCCCAGCGCTCTTCTTCAGGCGGCAGTCCGTCGATTGCAGCGCTCAGAGATACGGCGTTCCAGTATTCGGACGGAACACTCCCCGGCGTTTCAAGCGCTTTGTCTCCCAACAAGCGGGCGGCAAAAACCCTCACGGCTGCGGAGGTAATGTTCGGGTCCTTAATGGTCTCTGAAAGCCATCTGCCTAAGGCTTCCGTGAAACAGAGGAGAAGAACTCTCTTCTCCTGCCCTGCCTGTCGCAAGGCCGCCTCGCGGGCCAGCAGGGTTTTGCCTGATCCTGCAGGGCCTCTCAAGAACACCCGGTCGTTTTCTTCGATTTCATCGAGCTTCTGCAATTGTTCCAGGTCTAGTTGAATTCGATTACCCTCTTCCAGACGAATCTTTGCCCCGAGATTGAGGGCTGGCTTCCATGTCTCTCCCCAGATTGCATGCAGGCATTCCACCCACCGTCCTGGGGCCGGACTTGGATTAGGCACCGCACGCTCCATGACATCGGGGAGGATCTGGTCCAGGTAAGGCAGGTCCTGTTCTCCAATGGCAATACCTGCGAGGTCGTCATGGGTGGGCTGGCGGCTGAAGGATGTGTCGGGGAAGCAAACAGCCGCCCCGATTCGTGGCCGATCAAGGTCTTCCTCCTTGAAGCGTGTAACCAGCTTGCTTAGAAACTTATGGGCCTGATCAAGGGGTGAGGTTTGTAAAGTTTTCCCGTTCTGGTGCCAGTGTCCATCGATTACTTCGATCCTCCCTCCCTTCACTTCAAGGATCAAGAGCCCCGGGCGCCAGGGGTCAGCGATGACGAAATCGGCTTCGGTGAATTGTCCTTCCTTGCGAGTGCGCAACCTGAGGTAGTGCCACGCATACCAGCCTTCCGGAAGGGATGCTTTCAGGGCTTCATAAACCTTTTTCTCGGCCTCCGATTCGGTGTACCTTGGTATTTCACGGGGCCAAAGACCGGGGCTAACCTGGGATACTTGAGCCATCTGAAGCATGACAAAAATCTCCTGCGAGGGGGAAATTTTTTCACTATTTGGTCGATTACGCGAGAGCGTTATCCTTGATTGGATTCTTGTTGCTCTTCAGAGACACACCTGGCAACGCGTTTCTGAAACAATGACTCATACGGCGGATCAATTACTCTACATGGTGCAGGGTTGATAATGTGGAGAATCCGCCGGGCAATGTCTATCACGCGTAACTCGTTTCTTGCCACTCGTCACTTCGACCCGCACAGTGCCGTGCTTTTTAGGTTGGCTGGCCTCCACCCCAGAGCAACAACCCAAAAGGGAAACTCTTTCTTCCCCTTTGGACCATCCGATGATTTCCAGATAGGTCCTCTGTGCTTTTCGTTCTTTTCGGCTATTGAGAAATCTAATCACGTCCAGCAGCACACAGCTTTGTTTTTTCCAGGCTTCCACAAGGTCCAAAGACTTCACTTGGTCGAGTAACTGATTCGGTACCAAGTCTTTAGAAGCTCGATCTCTAACCCAATGGTTCAATGCCTGACGACCGACGGGCTTTCCCTGTTAGCAGGAAACGTTTGAGTCCCTGTAAACTTCAAAGTTAGTAATATCTTTGATGCAATATTACTCCTGATGTTGCCGGTTTTTCATTTGCTTTTCAAATTGTTTGCTTCCAAAAAGGCCTCCACCCTGTTAAAGGCGTTAAAGAAGAGGGGTGTTCCTGAGAACGAAAGAGGACTAACGGGTCCAATGGTCATGAAAGAATATTGCCGGCTGGCAACGTCAAAAGCCGAATGAGGATCTCTAAAGAGCTGGTAGAGGTCAAGTGCTGTGCCTGATGATCCCACGAGCTGCCGGAGGGATTGGAATTCCTGGCCAAGGCCAAGGCCGAATCCAAAGAAGAAGATCCTGAGCTGTTGAAGAATCTCTTGATGAAGGCTGGATAGGGTCTGGCTGATAAAAAGCCATCCAAGTCCGTATTTTCTCGTTGTCCTGGCGGCGTCAATAAGGATGCCCCTTACTCCGCGTGATGCTTCGTCCTCTCTTGGGAGATCACGGGGCGCAAGCCTATGGGCTTCATCGATCACGACCAGCGCATTTAAGCTCTGGCCCTCCTTATAGAAGTATTCTGCCGTCTGATTAAGACCGTCCAGGAGCCTTTTGATGACCAGAGACTGAATCTTGTCATTCCAAAAGAGGCCATGGGCCTGCTCCCTGGAAAGGTCAATCACCAGGACGGGTCGGTTTTCCGTTTCCGGGCTAAGCAACCAGCTCAGAGCTTTGTTGATGCTTTTTGCTCCTTGTCGGTCTTCCCGAAAGAGTTCTGCCACCGGCCCCCAATACTGGGAGTAAAATTCTTCCGGATCTGCGTCTTCCAAAGCTGCATTAAATCGCGCCCGGGAGGCCTCCGTCCGGTAAAAGACCCGCTGAACCCGATCCTCTCCAAGTATTTTCCAAGCCTCGTCAAAGGATTTTCTCAGATGAAGATCTGCAAGTTTGATCTTACCTTTCTGAAGACGGTCCGAGAGGATGCCGCATGCGAGTTCCCTGTTCTCTCCTTTTGGAACTGTCAGCCGCTCAAAGAACTGTGATTCGAAAAGAATCTGCTCAAAGAGCTCCCATCGATCCAGAACAAGGTTTCTAACTGTCAAAATAATAATCTGTTTCCCCATCTTCCGCGTAACATCCCCGGTAGGCAGAGGGAACTCACCCGTTGTGCCACCAGGCTTCATATCGCGTGCGAACTCTCCCTGAGGGTCAATAACGAGGAGGGCCATCTTGGGGTAGCGCGCATAGGCCAACAGAATCATCTTGGCCAGAACGGACTTCCCAGATCCGGTCTTCCCAAACACACCGATATGGTAGGCTTCTCCAGCTCCATCTGGGCCTCGATCAAAGTGTTTGAACCAGAGAGGAAGCTTTGGCTTGGAGCCGTAGACATGACCAAGATAAAAGATTTGATCTTGGTAAGGTCTGAGAATCTCATCGAGAATATCATCAGAAACGATGTGGATATGGGTCCCTGTTGAGGGTACCGTTCCGAGGATGCTCGGCTCATAGCCGGCTGGGCCACCTCTTTGAAATACCGCGCTCACTCCCATCTTCCCAAGGTGCGTATCCTGTCTTTCGCTTACAGCGTCCACCCACCCCCTTTGGCGGATAAGGCTTCGCATTGTTGGATCTTCATGCCATATGTTACGGAGCTGGATTTCGGTAATTTGGCCAAGAGCGTAATGTGAGGCATTATCCTGGAGGAAATGAAATAGGGCCAGCTCCCCAACCAGCTTCCTTGTAACGGCAGATCCGAGGATATCTATGGCCAGCTCTGATGTGGACGAAGGGGAACCTATTACTCCTAACCTTTCCGTCTGACCTAGAATAGTATCGAGATTCTCTGGAATGCTCGTCATACTCACCTCCCTGATTCAGTGCGATAGCCGTGCATGGCCATGAAGACTTCTCCAATATTCCCTGCGTACTTCTCAGAAATCCTTTGCGTGGTCACCTGACGAAAGGCAGGGATTGCGCGAGCAAGGGCTTTGACTGTCCTGTCGGCAAGATAAAGTGGATAGGGCTCCAGCATGGAAGGCGTGGCACACTGGTGTTTGATACCCTGAAGAACGATGGCGAGGCGGTGCTTATTCGTTGCGATGGCCTTTGGGACTTCAATGCGAAGGGCTGGCATCCAGTCGTGCGGTTTATAATAGAGAATAGATACCTGCTCCAAATTGCTGATGATGATCGCAGCCAGTTCATTTGCTTGAGTCTGAATTGCCTTTGGCAAGCTGCTGGTATAAAGGTGCCATCTCTGCTCGGGTTGTTCCATGGTTATGGGCTTCGTGAATTCCCCTGGATTGAGAAGAAAGGTGAGCATGCTTCTGTCATCGTATTGTGGAGGCCATCCCAAGAGTACCCCAATTTCACGACGTGTTGAATATTTCGGGAGGCCACTGAAATTCCTGTCCGACCGCTCGGATCCCAATACCAAAGCGTAGGCCTTCAGGTAGTCGGGAATCCTCTCGATGAGATCTCTTGAACACTGCAACTCTGGGGCTTCGCGAGCCTTACTTATTGCCTGATTGAAATAGATGATGGGAATAGTGAGGGAGCCATCGATCATGATCAAGTCATGAGGAGCCTTGCTCGCCAGAACCAGCTCACTGCCGATCATAATGGCCCTTACTACGGTAGCCGTATCCAAATGATGGGTTTCAGGTTTCACATAGGTCGTGTGCCTTGGCTGCTCCCAGTGCCTTTTCTCGGATGGCGGTGTCAGCCCTTCGACAGCAACGGCTGCTGCTGCCACAAGATCCGCTGTCAGAAGGCGCTCGATCCCATAGGAACCATCAGTTCCACACGTAGTGGGCAAGGGAGGGTATCCAAGGGATGATTCATTCTTTACAAGATCCCTTTTTTGAAGCTCCTTCTTGAAACTATCCTGGTCAGCCTTGACCTTCTTGAATGTCTCAAGGAGAATCTCGCTCACCTCTGTGGTTTGTTGGATAACCTCTTCCACTAAGGCAGCAGGTAGATCCACGAAAGGGGCTTCTTGAGTAGTCATAAATTCAATTCTCCTTGTTCAGCCATAGGGCATAGGACTCGGGCTTGAAATTGAGATACCGCAGATCACGCTCCGCCCTTCCAAGGAGCCACCGGTCCTTGAATTGCTCGAAAATGGCATGGGTCGGCATGTCATACCACTGCATTCTCTCATGCTCACCCCTGAGAAACTTATATGTGTTCTTGGCCAAGGGAAGGGCAAACACCTCTCTTTTTACTTGATGATAGATGAGTTCTTGGGGAAGACCAAGAAGCGGAAGAACTTTCCGAACAATCTCTCTTCTGTTCCGAAATCCTGTTCCCCATCTTTTTTGCTTTGCGGTAGGCTCGCAATGAAGGGTGGCGAATTGACTCAGTTCCGCATAAAGGCCATTTGAAAAATGAAATTCACCGGATCCCGAGGTATATCCGATGGGTTCTAACAAAGCTCGGCCGTCATAATTTACCCGGTTATATATGGACGACCTGCCAAGGGCGGATGTGGTTGTGATGAGAACGAGTCTTCCATCAAGGTTCTTGCGTTTTATCAACGAGACCTGACCTTGATACTTCTTTTTGAAGCCCTCCCTCACTTCATTGCTGGTAAGGAGCATGGCGACCAGCTTTCCGCACAGCAGGAATGAATATGGGGGTACAGCGCCTAACACGAATGCGTCCATCACATGCTTCAGCCGACTTCTCCTCTGCTCCTTATCCCATCCGATCCACTTATCCCTTGCGGCAAGACTGAAAACCGGGTCCCCAAGTCCAAACAAGCCAATCAGTTTGCCATTGCTCCCATCGAAGACAAGAAATCTTAGACGCCTCCCATAACCCGAAGAGACCGGGATACTCCAGTGTAGGGACGCATAACGAAAAAGGAGCTCGTTCTCTGTATCCGGCTCCACCTGAACCAGAAAAGGGCAAATCCTATCAGGTTCCACCTCTCTACCTGCAGCTATGTATGCAAGCAACCGATCCTCGCGACGAATAAGCCCTTCTCTGGACCGCTCTATTCTCGTTTGCACCGCCTCGTGATGAAGGTGCCGAATCCCCTCCTTATCAATGTCATCAGGGAGGCCTATCTTGTCCCCATCAAAGATGAATCCCTGCTTTTGCAAGGAGAGGATGACCTTTTTGCGCAAGGTTTTTATCTCAGGCTGAGAAGCGATACTGCTCATCTCTGAATCGTCTCCACGAGTTGTCCCAGGCTGCTCCATGCACCAGCCTCAAATTCGGATTGATTCACTCTTAGAAAGCACCACGATTTGCCGGTCTGCTCAGCGATCCTCTTACACCACAAAGTGATCGCCTGGTCCTTGGCTTTCGTGCCCTCCCACACCCTTCCTTTGGTTTCAATAATCCAGTTGACCTCACCATTCTTCGTATGCTGAACCGAAACCCAGTCTGGATAGTAGAATCCGGTTGCTCCGCTCGGTTTCAGGTAATCTACTTTGAAAGTAGTTCCGCTTTCCTGTTCTGTTGTACCAAGAGAGGCAAAGCGGACAACGTCATTGACTTTTTCAAGGAAGCGGGCAAACTGCTTCTCAAAATCATTATAAGTTGCCACCAGATTGAAGATGGTCTTGTCACATGAGAGAAGCGGCAGGTTCCGCCGCCAGGTAAACGCATTTGTTTCGGAAAGCTTAATTTCCTTACTCTCAAATTCAATGGGACGGATCTCAGCCGTAAGTTCGCCTATTTTCCTTGCAAGATATTTAGCGATCCCCTCCTGTAAGAAAGGATCACGTAATGCGGAGCGCACTTCTTCCCTTTCCAAATTGATCGGCTCTCCAAAACAACGGCTTTCCAGATAGTCCCTCACAATCGGGTATAAGTCATCAAACACACCGGTTAGCTTTGCCTCCTTCATGACCTTGTTTACTACAGAGGCGATGATCTCCTGAGCCAGAGGCGGCGTTCCTAAGACAATGTCTGCTTGGTGAACTTCAGTCTGTGTAGTAACGAACTCCATCTTGAGTTTGAGAACACCGCTTCGCAAGCGTTCATCCAGTTCCGTTAATTTGTAAGCTGGATCAAGAATAGAAGGATCAAGCTCAAACAGTTTCTTGTAATTGCGCGCATAAACGGGCTTGGTCATTGGGATCGCAATGTCAAATTCACTCTTCTCCGCGACAGGTTCCACCTTGACCGGTGGCTTCGGCGGAGTGGTCACGGTCTTTATACCAACACCCTCCGTCTCCAATTGGCGCACAAAATCCTCAAAGGCTTTTGTGCCCATGACCTCAAGGGTTTGGGTCCTATCCGGGCCGATCCCCTCCAAAAGGCGCAGACCCCTACCTACGCCCTGCTCAGGAAGAATTTTTGCCTTGGAGGTAAATGGCCGCAGTCCCAACACCACCGTCACATTCCGCACATCCCATCCTTCTCGAAGCATAAGGACGCTGACAATTACCTTGGTCCTATTGCCAGGCAAATCAATGTCTCTTGCAGCTTCCCGCGCTACTTCAAGGTCCTTGGCCGTGATCTCTCCTTCTTTGTCCGTATGGATAACCAGAACTTCCCCTTTCTTCAGACCATTTTCTTTGGTGGATAATAGCCATTCCCCTATTTCATCAGCCAGATTATTCTGCTCGGCCATGATGAAGAGCACCGGTTTCTGACCAAAGCTCTTGTACGTTTTGAAATGATCTTTCCATCTTGCAAGCGCAGCAGCGAGCCATTCCCCATACATCTCTATGACGTTCTTCTGGGTTACCTTGTCAGGGTCTTTCCGCTTGATCTGGCTCACAATTAAAGGCGCCTTCACGATCCTGTCTTCTACTGCCTGAGCAAGGGGATAGTCGCAGATGATCCACGGGAAATAGGTGCCGTTCTGATCCTTTGGCGTTGCTGAGAAATCAAGCCACAGCGCCAAACCCGAAGGCAATGCCTGATGAAGTGCCATCAACGTTTTGTGCCATTCCAGATCCTCATCATGGACATGATGGGCTTCGTCGTTCAAAACTACCAAGTCGCCCAAGCCTTTGAGTCGCTCCAGCATGGGGCGTTCATAAGAGGCCAGATCCTTGACGGGCTTCTTGCCAAGCAATGCGTCTATAGCGGACGAAGGGGTCCACACAGTCTGACGTGATTCATAAATCTGCTGGATGTTGGTTAAAAAAAGGTTACCAGAAGAATCAGGTTCTGTGCTCTGACCTCTGAGGATCACCTTCAAGTTCCATTGGGATTTCCACTCCGGCGGTATCAGGGGGAGATCCTGGAGGAAAATCTTATTGTTGGCAAAGTCCTTTTCGAGTCTCTGATACACGATGACGTTGGGAGCAAGAAGCAGGAAATTTCTTGATAGATCTGATCCTTGAATCATCTTGCGATGGAAAAAAGACCATACCATGACCATGGCCATGACCACGGTCTTTCCCGAACCGGTGGCCATCTTAAAGGCGTAACGCCGCAGGTTTTCGGCAGGGAGATCCTGGATGGTTTCGCTTTCCACCTCTGGAATGTATCGCCGAATCTGCCGCTTACCATCCATGCTCGTCTGGTGAGTTATCCCCATGCCGCTGATTCTCATCTGGGTGCCTTCCGGGTAAAAAATCTCAGCGAAAGCTTTTATCAGGGCCTTGGTGTCCCTGTTTTCTTTAACCTCGTATAGGTAGACCAACGTTTCAACCGCTTCCCTCTGGCCGAAGTAGTAACGAAAGGTTTTCTTCCCAACCAGGTGATCTTCCTCAAACCAGTAGGTGAAAAGTCGTTGGGAAACAATGGACGCTCCGGGATACCCATCAGTACGCCATTTCTCTACCGCTTCCCGGAGTTTCATGATTAATAAGAGCTTACTCGGCCGGCGGCCTTCGACAATTTCAAACTCGTCTTTCTTGTCCTTTTTCTTTCTCAGATAAGCTGTAGGGGAAAGGTGCGGCTGCCTGTCAGGGATTTCAGGTAGGTCCTTATCGTATGTGATAACAGCGGTGGTCATCTCTATTTCACCTCCACTTCAAAGGTCTGTGAGGTATCGTTTCCAAAGATGTCCACTGCCTTCACCATGATGGTGTACTTGCCTGGCTTCTCGTATGTGTGAATATCGGACTTGAGGGAAAGTTTCCTTTCCTTACGAGTCCGATAAGCTACCCAACCATTCATGAAGGTGTCGTTCTGGAAATCCCAGTCAATTGCCCAGTAGTCAATATAGTCGGACCACTTCTTGATCTTATCCCTCACATCCTCAGGGATCATATCCGCGTAAGGAAAGGCAAAGTCCTTGAGAGAAACTGTCATCTTTCTGCCTTTGTCCGCCTTTATGTCCACCTCCAGATGGGCTACTTCAAAGAAAAGGATATCCCCTTTGTCCACAGCTTGCTGTTCCATCACCTCACGGGGTATGGTCACCAAAAGGAGCTTGACGCCCCGGCGTTTGGCCTCCTGGACGATGTAAGGGGTCATGCCCATCTCCCATTCCCAGCCAAGGACATGGAGCTCTTTCTGGCCCACTGCCAGGCATTCCTCTATGCAAGCATTGACTTCATCAATAGTGACCGGCGCATCCACCGCCCCGACATGCACCAAGCCTCGTCCTTTTTTCCCATGCAGATGTTGCATCCCTGTCAAGGGTTCTGCACTATATAGCTTGAGCATGAAGGCGATATACTGGAAAACGACCACCTGCTGCTCGTCTTTCTTCTTCCCTCCAAAGGTTACACCTATCCAGTATTTCCGCTCATACTTCCCAAGGTTCAGTACCTCGAAGGGCTTGCAGTTTTCTACACCGAGAAGCCGTTTGCGCGTTACATGGATCGCCCAACGGGAGAGATCACAACCAATCCAGCGCCGACCCAGTTTCTCTGCGACAGCAGGAGTTGTACCTGAACCGCAGAAAAAGTCCAATACCAAATCCCCTTCCATCGATGAGACCTGTATGATCCTTTGAAGCAAGGCTTCTGGCTTCTGTGTTGCATAGTCCAATCGTTCATCAGCAGCCTTGTTTATGATTGGTATTGTCCACCAATCTCGAGGCGCTACCCCTGGTCTAATTTCCAAATAGTCCCGATAAGTAAGCCCAGGGTATTTCTTCTCGTGCTCTGGTGTCAGTCCATCTGCCGCTCTTATTGGACTGCCTTGCTTGTTTGTCCCCCTAATCTGGTAATGTCCTTTTTCGTCTACATAGCGAAACTTTGATTTAGTCACTTCCGAAAATTCTTCACATGCCTCCCGCCAGTTGAATGGTCTGTTATTCGATGCGGATTTTGAATAGAAAAGAATCACATCGTGCTTGGGATTATAGAAATTTAGCACTCGTTCCCTTTCTTTGTAGCACCACGCTATTTCATTCTTGAAATTATCGATTCCAAAAATCTCATCGAGGACGATCTTAGCATAGTGCGAGACTGTTGGATCCAAATGCAGGAACAGAGATCCATTCTCAGAGAGCAAATCACGAGCAAGGAAGAGTCTCTCAGTTAGCATCCCGAAATAGCTTGTTAAGCCTTTACCCCAAGTATCGCGATAGACTTTTTCTTCGATGGCAGAGGCGATCTTTTCTATATCAGCTTTTTCTCCCATTTTTGCAGCGCGGATGCCCTCTTCTCCAACTTTCAGTTTAACTCGGAAATCCGCCCCAGTTGCAAAAGGCGGATCGATGTAAATGAGATCGATTTTCCCAGCGAACTTCTCGAGAAGAGAACCCATGACCAGAAGATTGTCGCCCCAGATAAGCTTATTCCTCCAACCCTCCTCGAAGGTATCCCCCTCTTTACCTTGATAGATATCAAATAGACTGAGGCTTTTGCCCTTCTTGCCCTCTCTCGTGGCGCGACTTTCATTGATCGTTTCGATGACCTGAAAAGGGAGATTCACACGAGGCACCTCCTTAAGTGTGCCGTCTTCATTGTATTTCCCTGGCCAGACCAGTTCTGTTTTCTTCAACTCGATCTTCGGCATGCTATTCCCCTTTTTCTCGTGTTTTCTCTTCTCGAAATCTGAATCGCTTCTTCAAGGTATTCGCTGCGGAATAGGGGATAACCTCATCGTGTTGAAGTCGTCCCACGACTATCCCAGGGGCGATACCGATCTCCTCTGCAAATCCTTGAATGTCACTCTCGCTAAGTCGAATGGCTTTGATGAAAGCCTCGTACTTTTCAGGAGGGATGAGAAGATCCTGTGCAAAGCGATTCGCCTCTTGCTCCTTTTCACCGCCACCGATGTCTCTGCAGCCTTCGTCTTTTGCCTCGATAAAAACCTCCTTTTTCCCATGAAGCAGGATATGGCCTGCTTCGTGAAAGAAGGTGAACCAGAGATGGTCATCGCTTTTGCCCCGAAGGCTCAGTTGAATAAGGGCCTTTGTGCTGCCTATCCATCGGGTGGCACCATAGAGATGGGTGCCGGGCAGTTCAGGGACGAAAACAACAGCGACTCCTGAATCAGCACATAGCCTCTTTATTTCAGGCTCAAATAACTCAGGAGTCTCTCCAGTTAATCCTCTAATCGCATTCAAGGCGGCGCGAAAAGCACTCTCCTTGTAAGGTTTGCATTCTCTCTGAATTGCCTCAAGCTCTCCTTTCCTCAGCCAGGCCGCAACAGCCACCCGATTGCTTTCAAAGGCCATGGACTTTCGAAAGACGGGCTGCGATCTTTCCCAGATATCCTGCCATTGACTGATGCTGGCTACGCCAAAAAAATTCAGAAGGGCTTTGAGCTTCTCCATGTCCGATTTCACTTTTGGCAGCCAGCCCTTCTTCACAAGGGAGGCCACCGGGAATGACTTGAGCAATTTTATCTGGGATTGAAGCTGCTCCTCCTCTTTTAGCCGCGCCAGGGTCTCCTGATAGTTCCGTTCGAGGTTATTCCAAAAGGAGGCCGGAACTCCTAAGACCCTTTCAAGCTGAATCGCGGTATCGGGCATAATAGCGGCCTTTCCCTTTATGATCTCATTGATCGTCTTCTTAGGTCGGCCTGTGCGCTGCGCCAGTTCCGCCTGGGTCATGCCCATGGCTTCGATTGTTTCCTTAAGAGTATCTCCCGGAGGCACCGCGTAATTTGGCCTAAAGGCGTTCTTTACTGTCTCAGCCATGTGTGTCCTCCACTGTTAGGATTTTGATCTTGGTTACTTTCTTCCAGTCAAGGCCCCCATCATGTTTTCGAGGTAGATCTTCATAATCTGGTTCGATCAGCAGTCGGTAGGGGTGTTTAATGTCGAGGGAGATCTGGCCTGCCCGGTTTCCTGACAACTCATGCGCCCGTACCTGCGGCAAGGTCCGCATTACATCCAGATTTTCAGCGGCCTGGAGTTCAAATAAACGCTGCTGGATCCTTTTGGCCTGCTCCGCCCCATATCGCCGAATGAGGGCTTTTTCATCAGAAAGATCCTTTTCAAGCTTCCTGTTTCTAAAAGAAATATCCATTTTCGCGACCAATGTCAATAAAAAAGTTAACCCAAGGGGTTAATTTATGTCTTTCGCTCAAGGGTTTTTTCACATTCCCCTATGCAGCCTCGTCCAAAACCACGCTTTTCCAACCGTCATCATAGATAAATTGACTGACCCGTTGCGCAGGGTTTTGGATAGGATGTATTTTGTGATCTTCCTCTGGTGCCCTTTCAACTACATAGAGCCAGTAACGGTCTCCAAGCTCTCTGGCCTTTTCAAATTGAGGTTTGGTCAGGGCGGCTCCATCCATCCCCCAATCACCTGATAATGATTTGACCTCTATGTACCGAATGATTTTTCCAGAATTATCCTTGGATTCGATATCATAACCCGGATGCTTTGGGGGCATCACGACCGGAATGAAACCTCGACTTGTCTCATATTCAACCACATGAGCTACACCTGCTTGATCGACTGCAGAGCGCTCTTCTGATGCTCCGCTATCAGGTTCGCCCTGGTATTGACTTTCCTCCGGATAAACATAGGTTCTCAACTTGCCTTTCTTCTTTCTGGTCCCTTTTGTTCTTTCTCCCTTTGGTCCTCCTCCTATCTCTCCACCAACTGAGCCGGCCTCCCCGTTAGTTTGTGTAGGCTGTGTCGCTTCAACTGGTGGAACGCCGCTAGACCCGAAAATTCCCTGAATGGCCTCTCCCGGAGTTGAAGGTCCGACTGGAGGCTTTTCTCCATTCACTTCCTCTGTTTCTGGAGGTAGCCCTGATCCCTCGGGAATGGTTGCACCTCCGAAATCACCTATCAGTTCCCCGGTACCAGAAACGACCGGTCCAATGGTTTCGAGAGGGGCAAAACCGAGTTCATCCAATATCAGCCGTGCAGCATCATCACTCTCTGCGGAAAGGACCTCCTTAAGGCCTGATGCTAATTGGCCAGGATCCAGTTCAGGTGATATGGAAAGGGCGAGTTCTCTTGCAATGGACGCCCACGGAACTGTCCCGTTTCTTTTCACAAAATAGAGCGTGTTCTCATCCTGGTGGCAGAAGGTCGAAACGTCTTCTGGCTTGCTTTCAAGCTCTCTGTTGAATAAACGTAACAGGTATTGAATCCTCAATTCTTTTGCTTGGAAGTACCTTAGGTTCTCCAATAATGATAGGGCATTTTCGGGCGATATGCTTTGCCTGAGTGGTTCAAAGATTCTTGCAAGCTGAGACTCCCTGTCCTTAACCCTGCGTGTCACCATTAGATCCTCAATCGGATCTACTCGCTCAAGCATCCGGACCTCGACCGCCGCGCTTAAAATGAGGACACCAGCCTTCGCCATCGCTATCCAAGCGCCTTGGGGCCGCGAAATCACATTGTGCTTCAAAAATTCACCGAACTTTCCCGCTATACCCGCTCGATCCTCGAAAAAGACAAGATGAGGTGGGTTCAATATCTTCCGGTCATCAGGAATGATCTTGGCACTGGATAGGTTTTTAATTTCTTCCTCGCTGATCTTACCCTCCTCTATGCCTTGGCTGAGCATCCTCCAGCATGTCATGCAAACGGCATAAGCGTCATCGTCAAGGGGTTGATTAACTCCACCGTATTCATGAGCGATCTCCAGCAGCACGTCCTGGGCATCCTCCGGCCCGGGGCGCTCCCTCACACCAAGTTTTTCCAGCAGATCATTATATTTTCTCATGTCAGAAGACAGTTGGTGCCTGAATCTGCCAAAAGGCTGCTCCCCCCAAAAGACATCTGCTGGCGTGACATATCGGTTATCGGGCAGGAGCAGACAGGCCTTGTCTTTAAGCAGTCTCATCGCGGGCTCATCTGTTTTGTTGTTGAGATAGCTGTAGACCTCTTTGTTGACGGGCTTGTTTTGCTCTGAGAAGTCCAGGAGATGTTTAATCACAAGCGACGTTTCAGGCTCACTCTTTACGCCTAACCACCTCAGAAATCCAATAGTGCTACCTTGAATATCACGAGGCACTTCAAGGAAATCTGCCTGGGATTCAAAAAGATAATCCCGGAAACTGTCATATATATCTTTAGGGCGAAACCATTGATTTCGCTTTCCTCTGGCCGGTAGCCAAGGAAGAGATTTCAAAACGTCAAACTCGTCCGAAAGTTCGTTCTCCCGACGGTATTCATCGCCCAAATGATGAAGAATTGTTACGATCTTTTGAATGGAATCCATATTAGGTGGCTGCACTGTGAGAGATCTTATTCGATCAACAATGTCCGATGCTCGTGGTCCCTTGGAAGCCCCAAGCCACTCATATAATTCTGAGACAGCCTCTCGATTGTCAGAAGGAATAATGGCGACGGGGATGTCCTGCCCAAGGACTGCTTCTACGATTTCTTCCGGGAAGTACACAATTTCAGGTTGGCGAAACTGGAGGTCTTCGCACTCAATGATGGGCAACGCGGCAAGGTTTTCCCTTATCTCTATGTCTCCCCTGATCTTGCCCATCTCGTTTGCCAGCAGTTGGACAACATCTCTTTTTTTGTTAGCTGGAAGATCCGGGGTACAGAATGCCCTCGGGATATGATCTCTCGCATATACTTCAAATGAGAGGGGCTCAGCGCCTAACTGTTCAAGGAATTCTCGCTTTCCTCCCAAGCGTTTCAAATCGATGATCTCCGTGATACCGATAGGGTCTTCGAAGTTGCCTGGCAAAGCCAATTCCGATAGAGGGTACAAACCGCCTGGTCCGGGGAATATGGGTAATGCGGATAGCGAGCACTTGACTTCATCCGAGCTTAGAACTTCATCACGCCGGGCTTCAAACCACCCCAAAAGCTCTTTGGGATTGATTTCACGGTTGACCAGATCCGGCTTTTCAAAACGTCTTTCAAGGCATTCAATAGCTACCTTGGCAGAGAATTGTGGGCAGAGCCTAACGATTTCTGCGTTTTCATCTCCCATGTCGGTAAGGAACGGGATACGAGGGTCAATTCTGGAAAATAACGACACGGTTTTTTCGTTGGCCTGGTAGATCTGATTGCATGGCCACAGCGCCCCGTCTCTACCAAGGGCTATGGCGCAAGAACGCAGTTTCTTTTCAAGTTCGCGTTTGTTTTCAGGGGACCGTTGACGCTTTAGTAAACGAATGATTTCCTGATTTAGAAGTTTTCGCCCTTCCTCGGTCTGAAGAATTTGAGGAAGTGAAGACAACTTCTTCCTTTCGGTAAGTCCATGATCTTGGAGTGCTTTAATGAAATGATCTAGAGTGAGCTGCTCAATTCCCAATACCTCACCCCAACGCATTCTTGATCTGATGATTGCAGATCTTACCTCACTATGGATTATTTCAAGCCCGAGTTCACTGAAAATAGATAAAGCTTCCTCTTCTCCATTGTCGACAAGAAGCAAGGCTTCAGAGGGTTTAACCCATCTCCCTTCTTCCGTAAAAATAATCTGAAATTGCTTGAGAACTGGCGAAAGTCTTTCCCAAAATTTACCTAAAATGGAGTGTCGTTTTCCCTCTTCCGCTTCTTGACTTACTTTAAAAATCGATGTCATGAGTTCCCAAAGATTCTTATGGCCTAGTATCTCTGGAAGCGTATTAAATGAATTCGCCAGTGTTTTCGCTGCACCCTCTATAGCTGCATAGTTCCATTGAGATTGATAATCTGACTCCAGAATGATTTTTTTCCTATCAGAAGAAGGATAGAAATCTGCGTTGATATGAAATGGAAGGCCCGTATCATGTTCAGTGGGCAAACATACACAATAAAGGCCTAAAGATTCCGGCTCTTCTGGTATAGCAATATGAACGGTGTGGGACCTTTTTCCTTCTATTCGACCGGGATGTTTATCTCGAAGACTCTGCGCAAGCTCTTCAAAACCTCCTTTGAATATGTTCCATATACGGTCATCTGCTGTATTTCCGTCGGTGATGATAAGTTGATCTTCTAACTGGAGCCTTTCAAAATATTTATGCAATTCGCCATTTTCCCTGAGTTCAATTCTTTCGATGTTTTTAAGAAAGAGCATAGCGACAGGTAACTTTGACTCAAGATCCTGAATAAGTGCAACTTGGTCTTCCTTCCTAACAGATTCAGCTCTCAGTTCCTTGCGTAAAGAGCTGTGTGGATCGTATGCCCATGGGAGAATGAATCGGGTTCCTGGAAGATCAGAACTTTGACATCGTTCACAACCTGGACATACCTGGATTCGTTTATCTTCACTTTCCTCGTCATGTAAAAGCCAGTGTCTATTTCCTGAGATCACTTCCGGGTGGTCCGTGATCTGATAGACTGCAATAAAACCAATGCCAAATGCACCCGTCGTCCCTTCTTCCTCCCGTTTATCGCGACTTGCTACGGTACGGAATCTATGAAAATCACAAGAATGTCCTATGTCTGGATCATATTTCCATGGGCAGTTGCGCTTTTCCATTTCACCACAATCAGAGAACTTCCCGTCGTTATCCACAACAAGCGCATCATCACAAACATTGAATGAAATCAGCCTTGCATTAGCCTTTGCATCGTCAGCATTTTGAATAAGTTCGTGGGCTAACGTGGCGAATCCTCGTAAATCCCTTAGCTTCGCTTCAATGAATCCGAGGTGCTCAACCCCTCTGGGAAGATATGTTCCCATGCTCTGATTATTTGGAGAAGCATTAAGATTCATCACAGATCTCCTTCGCTTGTGCAATAACCCCTTAAGTCACATTCTTCACATATCTTCCTGTCAGGAGTCTTTTTCACCGCAAACTTCCTGTTGAGAATGCACTTAACCACTTGATCAAAATGGGCTCCGGCCTGCTCAACCACATGGGGTTCATAGGGAAAGATCATGAGCGCATCCTCTCTCTTGGGTTCTCCTGTCCAGTAAAGCATGAGCCTTTCAGGACGCCTGCCGTCCCGGGTCTCCAGGATGTGAGAATAGGTGCATAGCTGCTGATAATAGGAAGGTATCCGCTCGTCATTTTCTAAAGGGCGGGGTTGGGATTTGAAATCCAATAGCTCAAGCTTTCCATCGCCCCCCAGGAGGAGATCAACCTTGCCGATGAGGATGTAGTCTTCCTTTTCAACAGAGACGTCCACTTCCGTGTCGATGATGCGCTCGAATTCCGGGCGGTTTTGCTTGAAATAGTTCGTTACCTGGAAAAGGGCCTCATCTCGCTGTTTCGGGCCGATAGGTCTTAAACCTCGGGTAAGGAGATTTCGATAGTTTAGTTGAAACAAATCCTCTATGAGAGACTCGTTGAGGTCATCTGCCTTTCCGTCCATAGCCAGGCGGTGGATCTCTTCGATCGTCTGATGGACAAGACTCCCAAAAAAATACTCGGCAGATCTTGCGGGTGTGAACTGATAGAAACGAAAGAACTCATACTGCCTTGGGCAGGTCTCATACACCTTGAGGTCACTCGTAAAGCTGAAGGTCTTTCTGACCGGCATCCGATGTTTCAGGCGGAAAGAGAGGGATTTGAGAAGATCTTGCCGTACATAGGGCCACTGGGGAAGCCCTTGCCAAATGGGATTGAAATAGGGCTTGGGCTGGTCTGTCGTGGTGAGTGCCAGCACTTTCTCCGCCCTTGAGAAGGCCACGTAATGAAGACGCATCCGGTCGAATCCGGTAATTCGGTTAGCCGGCTCGAAAGGGGGTCTCTTATAAAAGGGGCTTAATACCCGATCCACGTCCTTGGGAGAGGAAAGCTGCACCGCAAGGGAACCCACGACAACCACGGGGAATTCGAGTCCCTTTGCCTGGTGGATGGTCATCACCTGCACGTAGCCCTTGGGCATTGGCTCGTCAGGATCTTCATATTCATTGATACCCCCTTCATATAGGAGACGGAGAAAACTGTGAAAGAAGTGGAAACGAAGGGGCTCCCGGTTTCTGGCTGTTATGACGGTATAGTGATAATAGGCCTGAAAGATGCTGAGGAGCTGGGAAAATATGGCCAGATTTCGGGCGCGGTTTTCGTTCTTCACGAGACCTGAAAACGGTTGATGGGCCAGAAACTGATAAAAGTAGTCAGAGAGGCGGCGGTTTAGGGTCTCTTTAGCCTTGAGGTCCGCTATCTCCCATGTGAATTCCTGAAGGAGCTTTGCCAGTGGATGGGGGTCAGGATAATTGCGGCCAAGTTCAACCAGGCATTCATCCACGAAAGCGGCCAGTTCCCTAAGGCTGTGACCCGCCAATTGCCCACGACCTTCCCCGTAATACCCCAGGAGAATGGCATAGCAGGCAACCAAATAGCGGATCTCTTCATTACCGAAATAGGCCCTGGCTCGCGGGCAAAAAGCGGGAATTCCTTTAGTTGCAAGAGCGCTGAGGTAAGGGCCGCTGTGTTCCTGTCTCACGCTATGGAGCAAAAGGGCAATCTGGCTTTCATCTTCGATAACCTTGCTTTCCATAAGAAAGGCCACGAGATCGGCGAAGCGGCGGGCTTCGTCTTCCTTATTTTCTCCCCAGATTGAAAAAAGGGCGGGATACTCAGGAAAAGAACCACCGGGGTCTGGTTTGATCTCCTTATCAAAGCGAAATTGTATCTTGTCCTGTGAATCCGACCAATCCCAGGATCTCATAAATCTGTCATATGCTTTTATGATATCCTTGTGGGAGCGGTAATTGACTGCAAGCGTAACGAGATGGCATTTTTCGAAATGGCTGGCAAATTCCAGAATATTGCGGACCGTCCCCCCACGAAATCGATATAGGGCCTGGTCTTCATCACCCACAACAGCGATATTGCTCTCCTCACCGGCGAGATGGAGGAGCATCCGCTCCTGGACATAATTGGTGTCCTGGTACTCATCGACCATCACGTAACGGATCTTTTTCTTGATCTCCGGCCCTATCTCCCCATGATCGAGGAGCTGAAGAAAAATTTTCTGTTGATGGGCAAAGTCAACCCGATTGGTCTCAAAGAGCTTTTCAACGTATGCTTTGTAACTCGTACCGATGGCGCGGACAAAAGGATCTTCAGAAGATAAAAGTGTGGCAGGGTCTATAAGCTCCTCAGTAGTTTTGTTGAAATAGTTGCGTACTCCCTCAATGGTAGTCCAGCGGGTTGCCCACCGGCCGAGGTATTTTCCGTTTTCCAGTGTGCCGATGATCTCTTCAAAATGATCAAAGATAAAAAGCAGTTGGGTAAGCTCATCAAGCACCTCATAGTTGTTCCCAAGCGGTGTGTGATGCCTATAGCGCATGAGAAAGGAGTTTGCCAGGCCATGGATCGTGCCCACGTGGAGAGAGGTCAGGTTGCCATCATACTTGAGCTTTCTGGCGAGGAGCGAGAGTCGATCCCTCAACTCAAAAGCGGCCTTTTCAGTAAAAGTGCAAAGGAGAATCCCTTCGGGAACGGCCAGCCCCTTGAGCAACAGGTTAAGGGTCCTAAGGACCAGAACGAGGGTTTTCCCCGATCCCGGTCCCGCAATGACAAGGAGGGGTCCTTCTGTCTGGCCAATAGCCTCGCGCTGGGTATCATTGAGTGTTGGGAATTCCTTTAAAATAGCATCGGCGACTCCACTCAAAGCAGGCCCTCCCTGCGAAAGCTGAAAACCTGGTCTTTCGATATGATAATGTGATCATGGATTTTGATGTGGAGGGTTGATGCTGCAAGCACAAGTGCTTTGGTAATAACCTTATCCTGCTCTGAGGGATCGACGTTTCCATTCGTATGGTTATGGGCGAAAACCAGGACAGCCGCCCCCTTTCGAAGAGCTGCCTCCATGACCCGTCGAGGGTAGACCGTAGCACGATCAATGGTGCCTTCCTCTAATCGTTCTACCCCGTCTCTCAGGAGTTTATAGCCCGAGTCAAGATAGGCGACCTCAAATACCTCATCTTTAAGGCTACCCAAGCGCGAGCGCCAAAAGTCGTAAAGCATTTCTGACGATGCCGAAGAGGTCCCAGCTTCCGCTTTCTGTTGGAGATAGAGGTTTGCGGCCTCACGTATGATGCGAAAGGCGACAGGGGCCACAGATCCTATCCCCGGGATATTGCGGAGATCCTCGGGGGGCGCATCAAGAATTCCCTTCAGGTTTCCAAAGCGGGTCAGGAGTTTTTTGGCGGGTTCCTTAACATCCTTGTAAGGAATGGCAAGGGTGAGAAGAAGCTCTACGACCTCGTGCTCGGCCATACCGGCAAAGCCACTTTTTAGAAAGCGTTCGCGAAGCCTTTTTCTATGGCCATGATAGTGCTGCTCAGCTGAAAGCATTCAATTGTGCCCTGCCGTGCCAATGATTCCAGAAATCAAAGGCTGTATGCTTCATCCATCAAGAGGTATCCTCAAATACAATCTGTTTCTGCCTCCCCAGCTAATCCAAGAATGCCAAAACCCCATCCCTCAGTACGAGAAATGGGGTCCTCTATCCGCTTCTCTTTGGTGCAGCCTTCTTTTCATTCAAATAGGCCATGTCCACCAGCGGGTTTGAATTTTGTCGATAACTGTCTGTACTCAATGACGAAATTCACAGGAATTTACTCCGATTGTTGGTGATTGTCAACCTTTGGTGTTTCGCCTCAAACAGATCGCCCGTACACCCCTAGCGGAGTTTGTCGCTCCCTGATCTATCAGCGGGGGCAACTTATCAGGGGCCGACAGGCCAAGGGGCAGGAATTAGTGAATTACGGCGACACTGTCTAGTATCATGTCTCATAAATTGTGTATCTGTTTTTGGCAATATAACTTTTGACAACGACATGTCCTTTTTACGCGGCTCTGGCC
>JAFGDM010000268.1 GCA_016932115.1 Deltaproteobacteria bacterium
AGACGTGATACAGCCCACCCTCATATTCTATGCGCCATGCTCTGCCCATGAGGACACATCTATTCCAGATGACCTTTCAGATCAAGCGGTTTATTCACTATGCAAGATCTGACACCAGCCCCTACCAACCCCATCCGGTGCAGAAAAAATGACCTGTGATTGAATCTGCCGCAAGATTCCTACGGGCCTTCCTACCGTACATAAAAATACATTTATCAAGTAAACAACCAGTGCACGCCATGACAGACAGAAGACGAAGGTCATCGAGTCCAAGAGGCCCGAGCCGGTGAGGAAGGAAGAGCCTGGTCTCTCCCCCAACCGAATTAAAAAGCGGCGGAGGTACAACCAATGGCCAAGGAAAAGAATCGCAATCTGGTGAAGAGAGGGGAGGTCTGGTACTTCTGCTTGCGGAGAGGAAAGCAGGTAAACCGGAAGACCCTCTCGACATCCGTCACGGAAGCAAGAAGGTTAAGAGACAACCTTTTGAAGGGTATGGCATTGTACGGGGATATCCGGACACCCCAGGAAGTTCGGAATTAAAATCCTCTGTTCGGCGAGCTGGCGGAGAAGTGGTATCGGATAAGGTCAAAACAGATCAAGGCATCCACCATGAGGGAGTACCGGAGTTCCATGAACCTTCACATCCTGCCCAAGTTCGTAAACCGGCCGATCAAAGAGATCACCTACCTGGAAATCGAGGAGTTCAAAGCGGAGCTGGATCGGTCGGCCAAAAGGATCAACAACATCCTGGTTCCCATGAGGTCGGTCTTCACCATGGCATTCAAAGAGGGGATCATTCGAGACAATGTGATGACCAGGGTGGATAATCTGAGGATTGAAGAGCCCACGATAAACCCTTTATCCATGGATGAGGTTATCAAGGTGCTGGAATGCGTCCATCCTCATTACAGGAACTGCCTGACAGTCCTGTTTTTCACGGGTTTGAGGTTCGGCGAGATGGCGGCATTGAAATGGAAAAATGTTCACCTGGACAGGAAGACCGCCAAGATCTGTGAGACCCTTGTCTATGGTGAAGAGGGGCGGACAAAGACAAAGAAATCAAACCGGGACATCGATCTTTTACCCCCCGCAATAGAGGCCCTGATTGATGAGAGAGAGCGGACGGATCGAAAATCCGGGTATGTGTTCCTGGATATTCACGGGAAACCCCTGAACACGGACCATATGAGGGAGGTCATCTGGAAACCGGCACTTGAAAAGGCCGGGATTGAATACAGGCTCATGATGCAGACCCGGCACACTTTTGCCACGATCAGTTTATCGGAAGCGGAAAACATCGGATGGGTTCAGCACATGTTGGGCCACAGTTCCCTTCAGATGATCTTCACGAAATAGTATGCCTGGATGCCCAAAGAGACAAGAAACGGCGGGTCCGCCATGATGAGAGCCTATGAATCGGGAAAATTAGGACAGAGGGAACGGGAAAATCTGACATTTTCTAACGAAAAAACAGGATTCAATCCATTCACAACCTATTCACCGGCCCTTTTCAGGATTTCAGAGACAACCCTGTCACTGACCCTGAACTTGTTTCTTATGAGCTCAGCAATGAGAGGGCGAATCTGATCAATGAAACCGAATGTCTTCGCCAAGATGAAAAGGCCGAGTAAGCCCATGACATCGTACCCGGCAATAACCGCGCTCTTTCGAGCCTTTTCCTCGTCCACCAGTATGAGATCAGCCCCCAATTGTTTGGCCAGGGCGAGAACCTCGGCTTCCCCCTTGTCAAGGGAGATCATCAAGAGGTCAACCTGGGTCTTGTCTTTGACAGGTATGATTTCAATCCAAGGGGTGTTCTTTATGCTCTTAGATCCAGCCTTGCCCGCCCCTTTCTCCACCAGTTCACGGAAGATTTCTTCAGGGACGAAGATCTTGGAAAAGACTTCCCTCAGGAGATCCAATCTTCCTATCTTTGCAAGCCCAATCAGGATAGTGGAATCGCAGACAACGATCACTTCTTTAGCCTCTCGCCAAGCCTTTCCGCAGTTTCAAATTCCCTCGCCAGTTCCTCTTCTTCGTGGTCAACCACAGGAACATTGTTATCGCTCAGGAATTGTATGAAATCCCATTTGGAAAGTCCCGAGAGCTCGGCAGATCTCCCCAATGAGAGGACTCTCTCCCTGAAACATTTCAAGGCAAGAAGTTTCCTTGACTCACTCGCTATTCTCTCCTTGGTCAAACCTGAGGCGGAAAGGGAGAGATAAAGCTGCTCCGGTAAATCTATGACGGCCTGTACGTTTCCCATGCATATCACCTTCTCTCTTAATGGATCATTTTGATCCATCTAACATGTCTCCCAGACTTCCTTCCAGGGTCTGGTTCTTCCTGCTTTGATGTCCTCCAGTCCCCTCTTGACCAATTTCTCGAATTCCGCCGATTGAGAGAGAATCTTGGTTTCTCTGTGGTCCGTGACTTCTTCCAGGATGGAAAGCATCTTTTTGTACTCTCTTATTGGAAGGATAACTGAGGTCGGGTTGCCTTTCTCGTCAACGATATACTGTTCATTAACCGAAGAAGCCATGATGGAACTCTCTTTTCAGATTTGGAAACCGAGAAGCAGATTGCTTCTATTGTGATAGCCAAAATAGCCCTAACTGGTTCAAAAAGCAAGGAGCTTTCGTTTATTACCCTCTCGAGATGACACATATCCGGCCATGCACATGGATCGCCAGGGCTACGAGGTCCTCATAGCAGAGGCTGGCTGCTTGCTGTGCCCGGGTGCCCAAAGAGACGAGAAACGGCGGGTCCGCCATGATGAGAGCCTATGAATCGGTGAAGGATGGGAATCATGGGTTTCGCAACTGCTTGACCAACTTGTCATAATCCGCATGGGAGCCAATCCAAAACCAGATAATCTCGCTTTCCTTTTGAGTCCCGATGGCACGGTAGTTCTTTGTAATACGAACAGAGAAGATGGGGCGGGTTGAATGAATCTGTTTGAAATGAAGACTCGCGCTGTAAGGATAATCCATGAACCGCACATACGCCTTTTTTGCCTGTTTCTTTATTCCCGCAGGCAAATGTTCATAGCACTTCCAAAAACCGTCAGTCGTTTTTGAAATCAAAATTTGTCCACATCCAAGGCACTCGTCTTGCCTTGCTTGTCGGCAAGAAGCGCTTCATCTGCCAGACATTCGAGGATGTCCTCACTTTCAGCAAAGGTCATCTCCCATTTCTTTTCGTCCTCAATTTCTTCCATCAACCATTTTGCCAAAGCATTTTGTGCGATTTCAGGGAGTTTTGACGCCTCTTTGAAGGCTCTGTCGAGCAATTTTGTCATCGGTCACCTCCTGGGACTACCGGTTCTCTCTCCCCACGATAGGAGTGCCTCTTGAAGAGAAAGAAATGATCGGGGAATCTTCAGTGTCAGAGGTCTCTAATGTGTGAGATAAGTATAAAAGGAATTTGCGCTGCTGGTCAAGGAACCAACAATATTATTTGAAAAAGAGAGCCCAAAAGTAGCCCACTTCAAAGATGCCTATTAGGCCTGTCTGGACGATGCGCAACGAGATAACACTCCTCAAATCGCCCATCTATCGCGCCCTCAACAATCCAAGCAATTACAACAGGTTGGGCGGTGCGGACGATCTGAACGATCCTTTTGAATATCAAAGATAATTCCTATTCTGCGTCGGTAATCATAGCCGATATGGAAACCGACATCGAATTGTCGGATTTCGAAGCCTGATGCTGTGTCTCATCCTTGTTCTGTCCAATTATCTATGATAAGATTTTAAACACTGGAAGCAAGGTCAATGATTGACGAGGCCGTCCATCGTCGTTCTCCACCTGAAGTTAAAATATCATTGTTCCGTAACCTATTTCGGGGCCGTGATGACGTCTATGCTCGCCGTTTTCAAAGCAGCAAGACAGGCATCTCAGGTTATCAACCCGCTTGCGGCAATGAATGGGACAGGGTTCTCTGTGATAAACGAAGGGTCAAGTGCCATGTGTGCCCAAACCGTTACTTCCTGCCCTTGACCGATGATGTGATCCGCCGGCATCTTTCCGGACGGGATGAAAACGGCAAAGATTTTGTGGTTGGTGTCTACACGATGCTCCAGGACGAGACATGCTTTTTCCTGGCCGTTGATTTCGACAAGAAAAGTTGGGTTGAGGACGCGGGGGCATACCTGGAAACATGTCGCCAACTGGGCCTTACCGCTTTTCTCGAGCGATCGCGCTCCGGCCACGGCGGCCACATCTGGCTATTTTTCCAGGAGCCAATATATGCCGCATTGGCACGGCAGCTTGGTTCCCACATCTTGACTGAGACCATGGAGCGCCGGCCGGATATCGGTCTGGATTCCTATGACTGCTTCTTTCCCAACCAGGACACATTACCTATAAGAAGATTCGGCAGCCTTATCGCACTACCGCTGCAGAAACAACCGCGAGAGCACGGAAACAGTGTATTCTTGGATGATCAGTGCATTCCTTATCCGGACCAGTGGGCATTCTTGTCGACGATTCGAAAGATCAGTCGTCAAGAGGTGGAAGGGATAGTACAAAATGCTGGAGGCAGAGATCGGATTGTCGGGGTGCGGTTAGCCCCGACGGATGAGGATGATGATACCCCTTGGACTTCATCGCCCTCGCGCCTACGAAAAGATCCTCCCCTTGCGGGACCGGTGGCGGAGAGCGTGGAACTGGTTCTCGGGAATCAGATCTATGTTGCGAAAGAAGCTTTGTGCCCAGGACTTAGGAATCGTTTGATACGGCTTGCAGCTTTCCAGAACCCGGAGTTCTACAAGGCTCAGGCGATGAGGCAGTCGACCTATGGGAAGGAGCGCATCGTTGCCTGTGCGGAGGACTTTCCTAACCACATTGGTTTACCGCGCGGCTGTCTGGAAGACGTTCGAGTACTATTATCGGACTTGAAGATCAAAATATTGATCCGGGATGAGCGCTGCGAAGGGAAGCCATTGGAGGCCTCTTTTAGCGGAGCTTTGCGAGCCGAACAGAAGATGGCAGCCGAAACGATGGCCCATCATGATACGGGGGTCTTGTCCGCGGCCACGGCCTTCGGAAAAACAGTAATAGCCGCGTGGCTTATCGCGCAACGAGGTGTCAACACCCTCGTCCTCGTTCATCGTCGTCAACTGTTGGAGCAGTGGGTGGATCGATTATCCACGTTTCTTGGGTTACCCACGAAAGCCATCGGAAGAATCGGCGGAGGGAAGAAGAAGCCTACAGGAATGTTGGATGTAGCTCTCATTCAGAGCCTTGTTCGAAAAGGGGTGGTAGATGACTTGGTGGGTGAGTACGGCCATCTTGTTGTGGATGAATGTCACAGGGTTTCCGCCCCGAGCTTTGAGCAGGTGGCTCGCAGAGCAAAGGCCAAGTTCGTTACAGGCCTTTCCGCTACTGTCACCCGGAAGGACGGCCGCCACTCGATCATATTTATGCAGTGCGGACCGGTTCGATATCGGGTGGATGCAAAAAAGCAGGCATATCTTCAGCCCTTTGCCCACACAGTTGTTGTTCGTCCGACAGACTTTTATCCTAAGCGGCAGGCCGAATCAGATCCTCGAAACCAGTTTCGTCAACTCAATGAAGAATTGGTTGAGGATGCATCGCGGAATCGACTCATCTGCGACAATGTCATTGAAGCAGTGCGTGAAGGACGGTCTCCTCTGGTCCTGACGGAGCGAACAAACCACCTAGAGCGGCTGGCAGAGATGCTCGCTAGTGAGGTCCTCCACCTGATTATTTTGCGAGGCGGGATGGACCGTAAGGAGCTTGCGGCCGTTATGTCCCACTTGTCCACTATCCCTGAAGATGAAGAAAGGGTATTGCTGGCGACTGGGCGCTATATAGGAGAAGGTTTCGATGAAGCCAGGCTGGACACCTTGTTTCTCACTCTGCCGGTTTCCTGGAGGGGAACCATTGCCCAGTATGCCGGCCGATTGCATCGGCTCCACGATCGAAAGCGCGAAGTTCGCATTTACGATTATGCGGATCTTAATGTACCGATGCTTGCAAGGATGTTCGACCGGCGATGCCGAGGGTATGAGTCAGTTGGGTACACGGTCGTGCTACCGGCAAGCGCTGTTCCAGGATGGCCTGCGGATGTAGCGCTTCCAGCAGATCCTAGATGGAAAAAGGATTACGCCGCCAGCGTTCGGAGGCTTGTTCGGGACGGGGTGGACACGCCGCTGGCAACCTTGTTTGTCCATGTATCCCGTTCCTTTCCTCCTGATGTGGAAGGTGTGGGTCGTGCGCGAAGCTCGAGCGAGGCATTCCTTTATCGCCGGCTGGAGACTCTGCCTGAAACTGCCGGAAAGTTTCGCTTGAATGTTGAGTTGCCAATCCCTTTTGACGGCTGGGGCAAAATGGAAGTCGATTTTCTTTGCGCCGATGCGAGATTAGCCATCGAACTGGATGGTGCTCAGCATCTATCGGCCCCTGATGCTTACCGACGCGACCGTCGGAAAGACCGCCTGCTCCAGCAGAACGGCTACTTCGTGCTACGTTTTCTTGCGGAGGATGTGGGTACATACCTTGACGAGGTCTTGGATACAATCCTGCAGATCCTTGAGAAGTCGCACCCGCTTCGGCCCTAATTCATCACAACATAACAATCCAAGCAATTACAACAGGTTGGGCGGTACGGACGATCTGAACGATCCTTTTGCATATGCATATAAAGGATGTGCGGGGAGTGCGGCAGTGGTCTGGACACGAAAAAAAAGGCTGTGGCGCGTCCAAAGTTTGTCGATTTTGCCCAGTAAACCATTCTTCCCGCCCTTGCCCAAATCGAAAGGGAAGACATCAGGCGCCTTGCCTCTCACCCGGAAGGGACAGCCGGTGCGGTTATGACGTCGGACTATGCCACTCTTTCTCCGGAACAGTCCGTCACAGAGGCCATTGCAAAATTGAGGCGGGAGGCCCCTGACAAGGAGACGATCTATTATTCCTACGTAGTGGATTTGGGCCGAAAACTCATAGGATTCCTCTCTCTGAAAGACCTGATTCTTGCCCGCCCCGAAAAACGTGTGGAAGAAATCATGCATCGGGATCTTATCTTCGCACACGTTACCGACGACCAGGAGGATGCGGCCCGCAAGATCGCGAAATACGACCTGATCGCCTTGCCGGTGGTCAATGGCAACAATGTGCTTGTCGGCATTATCACCCACGACGACGCCATCGACATTATCAACCAGGAACACACCGAGGACATGGAAAAATTCATGGCCATCGCAGGAAGCCACGAGACAGGGGTCTATATGCGGACGTCCTCATGGCAACATTTCAAGAACCGTTGCGTCTGGCTTGTGCTTCTTGCCGCCCTGGGCCTCATCTCAGGCTACATTGTGCAGAGTTTCGAGGGCCTGCTACTCCAATTCGCGATCCTGGCCACTTTCATGCCCATGCTGGCCGATACGGGAGGGAACACGGGGAGCCAGTCCGCGACGCTCGTGGTGCGAGCCCTTGCGGTCAGGGAGATTTCCCCAAGGGATATCCTTCGGGTGCTCTGGAGAGAGTTTAAGGTGGGATTGCCTTTGGTTCTTCTACTGGCCGTGCTTGCCTTTGGCCGGGTCATTTTCTTTGCGGGAAGCGCAAGCAGGCCGGAAGGCTTTTCCCTTTCCCTTATTGGCCTTGCGGTAGGGGTGGCGCTGGGAATCCAGGTGTTGACGGCAACCCTGATCGGGTCACTCCTTCCCCTTGCCGCCGCAAAGGCGAAATTGGACCCGGCCGTTGTGGCAAGCCCGGCTCTCACGACCATCGTGGATATCACGGGCCTTTTCATTTTTTTCACTACGGCCAAGTTCTTTCTGGGGATTTGAGCAAGAGAATACCTTGACAGGATCGGGAGGGAATTTATGACCCAGAGCGAAAGGGACTGCATTTTCTGCAACATCGCCCAAGGGAAAAAGCCCCCTGCTACATGATATGCGAAGACGATCTCTCCTTCGCCATACTCGACATCAACCGATTCTCAAGGGGGCACTGCCTTGTCCTCTCCAAACGGCATGTACCCTGGTGGCACGAACTGACCGAGGCGGAGAATATCAGCCTTTTCAGAATGGCAAAGAAGGTTGCCGACCGGATGATGAAGGTTCTGAAGCCTGATTTCGTCTGCATGTACGCCCGTGGCAGGAGAATCCCCCACACTCACGTCTTCCTGGTCCCGACCTACAGCGGGGATGTGCTGGACAAGTTTTTCAACGCTTTGGAGATGTTCCAGGAATCTCCCCCAATGCTGACTGTATTGAGGGAGACCCGTTCTCTGAAGGAGGTTGCTGAGAAGCTGAAAGCAAGCCCTTGAAAACAGAATCAGCCTCACGCAAGAAGATTTTGCCTGGGAAACTGGCTTTAAATCTCAATTATTTCACTACCAGAACGGAACAGGGTGTCATGCGCACAAGGTTCTGGCAGGTTCCCCCCATCACCCGCTCGTAAACCGCGGAGTGACCCATGAACCCTATCACCAGAAGATCAAACTGATAGGCCTTGACGAATTCCACGATGCTCTTTACTTCATGGCCGACCACCACGTGAGATCTTATTTCAACACCCTTCGCAGTTCCCAAATCATGCACCTTTGCAAGGGCCTCCGCATACCGGCCGTTTGCCGCTTCTTTCTCCTCGACCACCTCCCCAATGGTCCCTGCGTAACGGGGCACCTCTTCAACGGAAATCGTGTGAAGTTCAGCACCTGTCCTGTTCGCCAGATTGATGGCTTCCTCCAGGGCCTTGAAAGAGCTTTTGGAGCCGTCCAGGCCGTGCAAAATCTTCCTATACATGGTCTTCCTCCTCCAGGGGCTTGAATTCAGGTTGAAAGAACTCCTGGGCAATCAGAGTAGGCACAACCGCGCTTCCGATCACCACAGTTACCAGTACGGTGTATTGATCCTGGTCAATAATGCCGTTGGTCAGGCCGAAAAGGGCGGAAATCGTGCCAAAGGTGAGGCCCGTGGACATCATCAGAGTCGTATATACGGCCTCCTTTTTTTCAAAGCGAAAAACCTTTGCCAAAGGCCAGACCCCGATGAACTTGGTAACCATCTTGACCCCCAGAAGAATCAAAATCAGCCCCACAGCCGAGACCACCGTCTCGAATTTGACCAGGGACCCTGCCTTGAGAAAGTAAAATGGGGTCAGAAAAGTGAAGGCGATCACCCGCATTCTCTGGGCAAGAACCCTTTCCTTGAGAAAGAACGGGGCCAGGACCATCCCCATCAAGTATGCGGGGAGTACCGCTTCGCTCCTGGCCATGTTCCCCAACCCTCCGAGAAGGAATAGAACAAGGAGGATAAACTTAATCTGGGGTTCGCTGATTCGGTTCCCCACCTTCGCAAAATACCACGGTACAAACTTGGGAAGCAACCACAGGGCTAGGACCGTGACCACTGCGAACAGGCCGAGCCAGAGGTTGTAGTTGGCAAAGACAATCCCCAAAGCCAGGACCGTTCCAAGGTCGGTGACAAAACAGGCGGCGAGAATCACTTTGCCGATTTCGGTCCGGTTGAAGCCGGTTTCGACCATGACCGCATAGACAACCGCAACGGATGTGGTGGAAAGGGAAATCCCTGCGATCAGGGCCTCGGGCCAGGGCCAGGCGTACACATAGCGCATGAAAAAGAGGACCCCGAAAAAAGGAGCGAAAAAACTTGCAACCCCGATGCTCGTGGTCGACCAGAATCGTTTCCTGATGACGAAGGGATCGATTTCCGCACCTGCAAGGAAGGTGAGGAGAATGGCCCCAACTCCTGCCAGATAGTTGACCCAAGGAGATGTGAAAAGGCCGATCGCGTTACCGGCACATGCGCCGATGATGATTTCAATCAGTGCAACGGATATTCCGACTCGTATGGATATCAGAGAAGCAAGAAGCGCGAGCCCTATCCAAAGGGCGGAGTGTAACCATAGGTTTTCCATTTCCGGGTTCCTTTCAGGTCTTCCTTGTTGACCCTTTCAGATTTCTACGTCCTCCTGAATAATGGATGCATCAAAAAAATAGAAGGATTTCTCACCGAAGCACAAAATCCTAATTGGCAGCCTTGGTTTCTTTTTTCATGATGAAGAAAAGCACTCCCGCCAGCCCCTCCATCAGGATTGCGAAGAGAAACAGCAAGGGTAAGGAGAAATCATACAAAAGCCCCATCACCGCACCGCCGAGAAACCAGGCACCCCCGTAAATCGTGTTGAAGATGCCGTATGCCGTTCCTCTCCTCTCAATCCTTGTCAGGTCCGCAATAGAAGCACGCATGATAGTTTCGTGCATCCCCATCACGGCTCCCCACAAAACCACGCTTGTGACAGCAAAGGAATAGCTCCGGGTAAATGCCAAGAAGGGAATAGGAAAAGTGAGCAAAGGCAGGGCTGCCAGAGACAGGAGACCGACCTTATCGTAAATTCTGCCGACCAAGAGCCCCACCACCGCATCCGTTCCCATAGCAATAGCGTAAAAAAGAGGAATTTGGCTTTCTGAAATCACGGAATGAAGCTTGAAGTGGTAGGAGATGATTTGAAAATTAGCAAATCCTGCGACACTCAGAAAAACAAATAAACCATACACCCAGAAGACCTTCGGAAGCCTTTTCCGCCTATCAAGTTCCTCTTGGACTCCTTCCTGGGTGGTTTCCAGTGCAACCGGAGAAGGGACCTTTGCTCTCCCCACAAGCAGCACCATCATACAAAGAAGGGCAGGTATCCAGAGGATTACAAACCCTAGGCGATAACCTCCCGTGTAAAAAGCCGCCGCCGAGAAGATTAGAGGGCCGATAATAGCTCCTATTTGATCCACCGCCTCATGAATGCCGAAACCAAGACCCCTTCCCACCTGCTTGGTGGCATGGGAGAGAATCGCATCTCTTGCAGGCGCCCTGATGCCTTTTCCGATTCGCTCAAGGATCAGCAGGAGGGCTGCGAGATGCCACTGACCGGCAAAGGCCATTAAGGGAATGGCGCAAAGAAGACCGTATCCCAAGATGGTGAGAGGCCAATAGGCTTTGGCCCTGTCCGCGACAAAACCGGATGCAAGCCTTAGGACATATCCAAGAAACTCGCCGAACCCCGCCACCAAACCTACGACGGCAGCGCTCGCACCCAGCATGCCCAGGTAAGGGCCGGCAATGCTTCTTGCGCCTTCATAGGTGATGTCTCCAAACAGGCTCACGACGCCTAGCAGAAGGATAAACTGAAGGGCTATCCTTTTCCTGCGCGCTTCGGAGGGATGCCTCTCCGCAAAAGTTTTCATCGCAAAGGCCTCCAATGTCCTGCTCAGGGTATTAAGAAATGGGGTCCCATTTCTCCGGGGCTCTGTGCAAAAAAAATCCCGCCTCCACCTTGGATGACGGGATTCTCTTTCTAATTTATCCTTGTGCCTGACTCCCGCCAGAAAATTGCCTCTGGTAGGAGTCATCAGCCCAATAAGGGCAGTTTTATGGGGGACTCCATCCCCTCTTTCAAGGTTTCTGGTAACATCATGTCGCCCGGGTGTCAAACAAAATCCGAAAATGTAGAATTGATTGACAACGCAAGCAAAACTGAGAAAATTTGGACCGGAACCTAAAGGAATTGAAAACAAAAAGATGCCGTTGAAGGCGGGAAGTTCCTTAACATAAACGGTGACCTGAACTGATGGACAAAGAAGTTTTCACAGGAATATTGGCTTTTGTGGAAGGGAGGAGCAAAGCTGAAGGGGGATACGGTTTAACGCCTCTTCTGCCTGCGACGGTAGAAGACACTTATCATGCTTTGCGAACACTAGAAACCGTGAGGGGAGTCAGCTGGTTGAAAAAGGTCTTCATTCAAGGCCTGCTAAAAACTTATCTAGCCTCGCTGGCCGAAACGCCATGGATTTCAGCTCGAACTCTCTTCCAAGTCTTGTATTGCGCCTCTCTGGCCGACCTTGCTTTGGACAAGGGTAAAACCATGAACTATCTTAAGCAAACTTTGAGCAAGACCACTGCATTATCGGAAAGGTACTATTGTGCCAGAACACTAAGAGAGGTCCTTGCGGTTGATGATATGGCGGTGATGCGAAAGGCCAGAATGGTTCGATTTTCCGGGTGGAGAACGGCCCGAGAGCTGTGGATGAAGCTCTATCTTCGGCAAGGCTCATCTTCCTTTGACCCTGAGCAAAAAGGCAAAATGGTTCGTTGGCTCCAGGCATGCCAAAATGGTGACGGAGGCTTTGGCTTTTTGCCGGGAACTACTTCCTACATTGAAAACTGCCATATATGTACCAGGGCCCTCGCTTTCCTCAATGCAAATTTCTTCGATGTTGAAGGCTGCCGTCATTTCGTTCTCGCATGCAAGAGCGGCAACGGAGGTTTTGCGAGGAGCCTTGGATCTGCTCCTTTCCTTGATGCCACCTGCCACGCGGTAGCGGCTATGAACCTTTTGAAGGGTTGCTGAAAGGTTCTGGGGTCTGGGGGGGGGTCGGGCCACGCTATATACTTGATTATCCGCCATTAAGGTTCCGGAATTAGTCATTTTCGAAGCCTATATCCTCGTTTTCATCCTCCAAAAGAGGCTTATAGTCTGCGGCCGCCTCCCGCATTTGATACCCCTGGCCGCCTTCTACAACATCCCTCCCTTTGGTTCTGATCCCCAAGAACTGTTTCACCATCTCAACAAAAGACCTGCTCCCCACCGCG
>JAFGDM010000269.1 GCA_016932115.1 Deltaproteobacteria bacterium
ACCGCTTGAGGTAAAAGGAGAAAGGACAAAAAAGAAAGGAGAAGACACAATGAAAAAAATCGGAATGATCGTTCTGTCCGTGCTTTTCCTCCTGGCGAGTTTTGTTTCCGCCGAGGAACCGCGAAAAATAGCCGTGGCCGCGGAGGGAAACACACCTGCCGCCAAGGTGAGCGAAGTTGCCGCCCGGAGCCCTTACTTTTTAATCTTCGATGAGACGGGAAAATTTCTGGAAGCGGTGGAGAACCCCCACAAAGACGCCAGGGGGGGAGCCGCGACTGCGGTTGTGCCTTTTCTTTCTCAAAAGGGAGCGTCCACGGTCGTAGCCGGTCAGTTCGGAAAAAACATGATTCAAGCCATGAAAGGCAAAAGAATCGACTCTCTTGAATTTAATGGAAGCGCCGAGGAAGCCGTGATAAAAGTCCTTCAAAGCAACAAATAATGATTGAAAGGAGTCAACCATGAGCGCTACCGAAATTGCAAGCCTTCCGTTGAAGTATCTGGACAAGGCCGTTAACGGCCTGCGGGACCTGGGACTTTTGCCCTCAAAGCCGAACGAAGCTCCAATCGTGGCCCTGATCAATCAAATCAGCGATCTTGACGAGGAAAAGGCGCTGGCCATCGCCCGCACTCTCAGCCACACGTCCTTGTTTAATGAAGTTGTTCGAGAACAGATTGTTCAAATGAAAGTGGGCGAACGCTACGAAAAAATTACCAACGCCTTCAACAGCATTCGCGACGATGCCAAATCCATGGTCGATCAACTGGCAGACGGAAAGATCTCCACTATGGAAAAGGTGCAAAACCTGTGGGCGCGGGTCACCCGCGGGGACATTCCCGACCGCTTCCGCGAGATCAAGGAAACTTACCTCGATGTAACAGGCGATACCAAGGATCAGATCATGCGCGAAGAGAAGATCCTCGAGTCGTACAAGGATTTTCGCGGCGCTCTCAAGGAAGCCCAGGTAACGGCCTTTCAACTGCTGAAAAAAGCCGAGGCTACCCTCCAGGCGGTCAAGGGACGCCTGGAGGAAGCCAACAAAGCCCTCACATCTTACACCGAGGGGGACCGCGAGCAGATCGCCAAGCTTGAGCTGGCCCGCGACGAACGGCTCCGAGAGCTGCAGGACGAAGACAAGCGCTACCAGATCGCCAAGGACCTGGCTGAGAATCTGTCGGTCAGCTACAACACCACGGAAGTTGTCATGGCCCGGCTGATGCAGTCGACCAACGTCAAAGAACGTGTGTACTCCCAGGCGGTATCGTTCTTCGGCACCAACGAGACCGTTTTCACCGCCCTCAACGCTTCCTTTACGAGTCTTCAGGGACTGCATGAGAGCACCCGCACTCTGGAAGCCATGAAGGACGGGGTCAATCAGAGCCTTGAGACGATCGCCGAGGTGGGCGGAAAGGTCCAGGAGGATGCGCTGCGCGCCGGTTACGGACCGACGCTCAAGGCCGAATCGGTGAAGAAACTGGTGGACTCGGTCGTCACTTTCCAGGAAAAATCACGGGCCCTTATCGCCGAAATGCGCGACCTGGCCGCACGCAACGAACTTGAAATCAGCCGGGCCGTGGAGGAAGGGAAGCGGCGGATGACGGAGCTGGCCCGGGAAGGAGTAGGCCTGGTAAATGGCTGAACCGACGGCACCCCGAAAATTCGAGCTTGACGAAGTGATGCTGGCCATGGACGTGGTGGACACGCTCAGGCACCGGCGGTCCCTGGTGGAGCAAGAACTCCAGTCGGAAGACCGGGAGCGGGAACTGATCGAAAAGCTGAGAAAGACTTACGCCGATCAGGGGCTGGAGGTCTCGGATGAGGTAATAGCCCGGGGCGTGCGGGCCATGCGCGAAGAGCGCTTTACCTACCGTCCTCCCGGAAAAGGCGTAAAAACGACCTTGGCACATATGTACGTCAACAGAGGTCGTTGGGCCAAAGTCATCTTGATATTGTTCGCCGTTTTGGCGGCCCTCTGGGTAGGAAACTATTTTATCTCCGTCCGGCCGGCCGAACGAGAGCGAACCGAGTTGGCCCGGGAGTCGGGGAGCCTGGACGCACTGCGCGCCGAAGCCCTGAAAGAAGCCCGCGAGCCCGGGGTTGCGGATAAAATCGAAGCGCTCTTCGCGAACGCCGATTCGGCGGCCCAGGCGGGAAATCTGGGAAACCTGCAGACCGCCCGGCAGGCACTGCAATATGTCCGCGACATGCTGCGCCAGGAGTATACGATTCAGATTGTCTCGCGCCCCGGCACACCGAGCGGCGTTTGGCGTTACCCGGCTGAGAGCGGCACGGCACGAAACTATTATTTGATCGTCGAAGCGATGAGCGCCGCCGGGCAGCGGCTTAAGTTGCCCATCACATCGGAGGAAGACGGCAAAGTCCGGACGGTGAGCGAGTGGGGGCTGCGCGTTGATCGGCAGGTCTACGAGCAGGTGCGGCGCGACAAGGAGGACGACGGGATTGTGAACCGAAAGAACGTGGGTGTCAAAAAACGCGGCTACCTTTCGCCGGAATACAGCGTCTCCACAACAGGCGCGGCGATTACGGAGTGGTAGAGGGTGGAAGTCATGATTAACGGAAGAGATCAACTGGCGATCATCGAAGAGCACATTGCCACGGCACAAAACGGCATGGATGCCACTCATCGCCGTTTGGAAGCCGCCAGTCAGCGACTCACGGAAATTCGGAACCGAACCGCAGAAGAGTTTCGCCGGCTGGCCAAGTTCCGGCTGGATGAGCTGACCGCCAACCGATTGATCGCCCGCCTCGATGAGACCGACCGAGCGGTATTGAACCTCCTCGAACGAAGGAGCAAGGAGCTGAGCGAACTGGATACCGAGATTCAGCAGGTACTGGCACGCCAATCCTCTCTCAAAGCCAGGCGCGAGGAAGCGGTAAGGCGCCGTGACGAGCTGGTGACCCGGATCGATCGGGAAGCTGCCGACATCCGTGCGCATCTCGCCGTGCAGGATGCTTACAAAACCCAGGAACAACACACCCGCGAAGCTGCGGCCAAAGCCGAGCGCGCCGAAAGCAAGGCCGCCCAGGCAGAGGCGGACCGCGAAGAAAAGGGGAAACCTTACCGGGAAGATAAGCTTTTCATGTACCTTTGGAAGCGCCGCTTTTTGACCCCGGATTACAACGGCAGGGGTTTGACCCGAGCGTTGGACGGCTGGGTTGCAAAACTCATCAATTATGCGGACTCCCGCAGCAATTACTTCATGCTGACCGAGCTGCCGCTGCGAT
This sequence comes from Deltaproteobacteria bacterium, assembly GCA_016932115.1. Classification (GTDB taxonomy): domain Bacteria; phylum Desulfobacterota; class DSM-4660; order Desulfatiglandales; family HGW-15; genus JAFGDM01. The sequence goes on from JAFGDM010000269.1 coordinate 3,245, forward strand.
TGCGGGAGCATGCGGAGCGGCAGAAAGCAATGGCAGATCAGGAATCTCAGAAAATTCTGGAAATGGAAGACCAGGCCATGCAGGTCGAAGGCATCCTGCAGAAGAAAGAGGCGATGCACGGCGCCAAAAAGGAAATCGAGGCTATAGAGACAAAGATCGAAGAGGCGGAGCAACGTTATGAAGCCCTTCTGGAAAAGCGCTCCACTTACTCCGGCGCTTCCGACGAACTCTCGCAACAGGCTATTCAGCTTCAGGTTTCCGAGATCAAGAACGATACCTTGGCTAACCTGTATCAAGAAGCCAAAATGACAAGTCGGCCGGACGACGACGTCATTGTCAGCCGTATTCGAGACCTCATGGATGAGGAGCAATCCCTCTCCGCCGAAATTCAGAATCTGCAATCAGACGTTCACCGTCAACAGAAAAGTTTTCAGGAGATCGAAGAACTGCGGCGGCGTTTCCGCCGCAGCCATTACGACTCAGGTCACTCATATTTCCCCGGCGGCCTCGATCTGGGGGCGCTACTGGCCCTTTTGATGTCAGGCAGGACGTCGGGTGGAGACGTATGGGGTCGCATCGGCCGCGAGCAGCAGTTTCGCCTGCCCCGGCAGGGCTCAGCGGGCGGAGGTGGCCTTTTTCACGGAGGCTTCGGTCGTGGCGGCTCCGGAGGCGGAAGAAGCATCGGCGGCGGCGGTTTTCGCACAGGCGGCAGGTTCTAGTTCCCCAAGACCGGCACCCTATGCCCAATGAACACTTTGGATTTCGAATTTGATTCCGGCTCGTCCCGGGGGTTGGAACATTAATGTTTATTCCGTTGGGTGACGACAACTCCGACCGGAAAATCCGGCCGCTCATCAACTATGCGCTGGTCGCTTTGAATGTGCTGGTGTTTTTTTTGTTTCAAGGTATGGGGGAGAATGACCAATTTACCTATGCCTTTTCAACGGTCCCCCAGGAGATCCTCACCGGACAGGACATCGTGACCCCGGGAAGTTTCGTCACAGATCCTGCCTCCGGCGCCCGGATGCGGGTCCCGGGCCTGCAGCCTACGCCCCTCTCGGTTTACCTGACCCTTCTGACCTCCATGTTCATGCACGGCGGCCTTATGCACCTTTTGGGAAACATGCTTTATCTTTACGTCTTTGGGGACAATATCGAGAACCTGCTGGGACATGCCCGCTACCTTGTATTTTATCTTGTCTGCGGCGTCCTGGCATCATTGGCCCACGTTTCTACCAGCGCGGTGTCGGGGGTGAGCCTCCTCATTCCCAGCCTCGGGGCGTCAGGGGCGATATCGGGAGTTCTCGGGGCCTATTTTCTTCTTTTCCCCAAACGAAGGGTGCGGGTGCTGATTTTTCGCATTGTCACGCAAGTGCCGGCCGTGGTTGCCATAGGCGTGTGGTTCCTTTTCCAGCTTATCAGCGGGTTCGGAATGCTCTCCGACGCCTCGGGCGGCGGGGTCGCCTACGGCGCTCACATCGGCGGCTTCATCGCGGGTTTCCTGCTGATCAAACTTTTCACTTATAGAAAGGGACGCCCTTAAAAATTTCAGAAACTCATTCAATGTGGTTCAAGGAGACGCCCCTGAATTATCGACATAATCAATTATTTTCTATGAAAAGCGCCTGCGCCGCGTCAATCAAGAATAGACGCTGCAGAGGCGCCGCATCACATAAGCATCCAAGGGATCGAAAGGAGGGTAATCTCTCGATAGGATAATGATGAGAGAGTGACCGTTCAAGTGCATCCCTACGACTCCCTATTTTTAAACTTGACTTGAGCAAAGTCCTGCTTTATTTATAGAAGTGTAATTTCCGAATCGGAAGGCAGAATGGAAATTAAATCTCGATTCTTCCAGGAGCCTCAGCAGAGTTTTTTCCTCTTCGGTCCCAGGGGAACCGGCAAATCAACCTGGCTAAAACACCACCACCCTCAAGCCTTTCTTATAGACCTCCTCAACCCTGAGATGTTCAGATCTTACTCAGCAAGACCCGAGCGGCTGCGCGAAGTTGTGGAAGCACAAGAACCGGGGAGAACAATCATTGTGGACGAAATTCAAAAAGTGCCCCAGCTCCTTGATGTGGTCCACCTGCTTTTGGAAGGCAACAAACCGCCGCGGTTCATACTGACCGGATCAAGCGCGAGGAAGCTCAAGCGATCCGGTGTCGACCTGCTTGCAGGCCGCGCTTTAGTCAAAACGTTGCATCCTTTCATGGCCTCTGAGCTTGGTAAGGGCTTCTCTCTGAAAAACGCTTTGACTTTTGGAACCATCCCTTTGGTCGCAGACTCCCCAAGCCCGGAGGAAACGATTCGCTCCTACGTGGCCGTCTACCTCAAAGAAGAGGTCCAGGCCGAGGGACTTGTCAGAAGCATCGGGGGCTTTAGCAGGTTCCTGGAATCCATCAGCTTCAGCCACGGCTCTGTCTTGAACATTGCCGATGTAGCCAGGGATTGCCAGGTGGAAAGAAAAACGGCGGAAGTCTATATTTCCATCCTGGAAGATCTATTACTCGCATTTCGTTTGCCCGTGTTTAGCAAGCGGGCCAAGAGAAATCTCTCAGCTCACCCTAAGTTCTATTACTTCGACCCAGGCGTGTTCCGATCACTCAGGCCCGCGGGCCCCCTGGACTCTCCTCAGGAAATCGAGGGGGCTGCGCTGGAAGGGTTGGTTGCAGAGCACCTCCGCGCATGGAACGCTTACAGCGGCGAACGGGACAGTGTTTATTTCTGGCGCACAAAAGCAGGCAATGAAGTGGATTTTGTTGTTTACGGAAACAACGTTTTCAGCGCACTGGAAGTGAAGAACGCAACAAGGCTCAAACCCAAAATGCTTCAGGGGCTGCTCGCATTTAAAGAAGACTATCCGGAAGCTCAAGTTCTCTTCCTTTACCGTGGCAGGGAGCGCCTGAAAATGAAAAAAATTCTGTGCCTCCCCGTTCAAGAGTTCCTGATGAGCCTTGAACCACACAAACCACTGTGGGGTTGAAGCAAAGGGATGTTTGTCGTAGAAAGGGATGCTTTATCCCCCTGATCATTATATGATGTAAAATACCAGGTGCGTCTAGTCGGGCTAATCTTGGCATGTATTCGCATGTACCTATTCTCTAATATCTTGTCAACTTATTATTTTAAGAGCGTCCCGCTTTTCTGCTGCGGAAATGGGACGGGTGAAGAATGTCAACTTATTATTTTAAGGGCGTCCCGCTTTTCTGAAATAAGAGATGAATGAGGTTGCCAGGAGGAGGAGTGAGAAGGTTACGGTGACTGCGGAAATGGGGCGGGTGAAGAAGATAAGGGGACTTCCTTGTGAAATAAGGAGGGTCTGGCGCAGATTTAATTCGAGCATGGGTCCCAGCACGAAGGCGAGGATCAGGGGTGCCGGTTCGTATTCGAAT
>JAFGDM010000270.1 GCA_016932115.1 Deltaproteobacteria bacterium
AATGTAGAAGATGTTTGGCCGGCGTTTAATGAGGAGCTAATTCTTTAAGGAGGGTGAAACATGGCAAAGGTATTGTTTGAATGGGATTATTCGAAATATCCCGGGGCGAAGAAATACCCGCACCTGTTCAAACCGATTCAGATCGGAGAGTTGATGGTGCCCAACCGTATCGTCTACGCGGCTACGGAGGACAACCTGAATACTCACGACGGTTTTGTGACCGATGCGGACGTGGCTTACCTTGGGAAAAGGGCGGAAGGGGTTGTGGGAGGCATGTGCTTCATGCAGGGAGTCTACATGGACCCGGAGCGAAAAGGCCAGGGGTATGTGGGTCAGGCTGCCTGCTGGGACGATAAGTTCATTCCCGGCTTAAAACGTCTTGCCGATGCCATCCATGCACAAAGAGCGATCGCAGGATTTCAGCTCATGGATTGCGGCCGGGTAGGCGCGGTGGAGGTTCCTTTCGGCAAAGGGCCGTCCACTGTTCCGCAGCGCCTGAGGATCTTTCGGCCGATGCATGAGATGACCAAGGATGAGATCAAGACCATGATCCGGCAGCACCTGGATTCGGCCCGAAGAGGCCTCGAGGCGGGATTCGATGTTATCGAGATTTCAGGGATCGTGGGATACCTCATTTCCAACTTCATTTCGCGCTACACGAACAGAAGAACGGACGAATATGGCGGGGATATCCATGGCAGGATGAAAGCGGTGGTTGAGATCATTGAAGGGTTGAAGAAGATCTGCCCGAAAGACGTCCCCGTAGGCATCCGGCTTTGCGCAGAGGAACTCCTTGACGACGTGCGAGGCAACACCCCGGAAGAATCCATGGAAACCTACAAAATCTCCGAAAAGGCGGGCGTCGACTACATCAGCGTCACCGCCGGTTGGCAGGAATCTATCGTGCCGGTCATCAGCCGTGATGTCCCGCAGGGAAGCTGGCTACACCTGGCAAAGCGCTCAAAGGAACACGTGAAGGTACCCATCATGATGGCCTACCGTCTTTTCAATCCGGCCATTCCTCACGCAGCCATTGAGAAGGGTGAACTGGACATGTGGCAAATGTGCCGTCCCATGATCGCCGATCCCCTGATGCCGAAAAAAGCGCTGGAAGGCAAGGAAGAGGAGATCCGGTGGTGCGTGGCCTGCAACCTGTGTCTGGCCCGTTTATTTAGAGATGCGCCCATGACCTGCTACATCAACCCCGTCTGCGCCCACGATCATGATCCCAAGTTTACCAATCCTCAGGCCGCAGAGGAAAAAAAGAACGTAATGATCATCGGCGCAGGCCCTGCGGGACTCGAGTGCGCCTATACGGCCGCCCGGAGGGGGCATGAGGTGCATGTATACGATAAACGGGATAAATTGGGTGGTACCCTTCTCGAGGCCTCGAAGGCGCCTTACGGCGACAATGAACTCTTCACCTGTATAGACTACCAAAAAGTCATGTGTGAAAAAGCGGGCGTGAACTTTCACCTCGAGACCGAGGTCACGGAAGACCTAATCAAGGATGAACTGCCGGACAGCGTGATTCTCGCCACCGGCCCGCTCTATGCCAAGCTCAACGTCCCGGGAGCCGAGGGGGTAAATCCTCTCAATGTGCTTGATGTGCTCGCGGGTCATGCCGAGGTGGGTGAGAAGGTGCTTGTATGGGGGACGAGGAAGCCCGGCATCGGGACGGCTTTGCTTCTGGCCAAACAGGGCAAAAAGGTTACGATTGTGGGCAAAGAAAAGTCCGCGGGTTTTGACATTAATCCTTCCTTCAAATGGCGGTATATGATCTACCTGAGACAGAACGGCGTCAAGGCTTACAATGACGTTCAGATTGAAGAGATCCAGGGCAATGAAGCGATTCTTAAAACCTTTGACGGATACCGTTTTCCTGTGAAATTTGACACCCTGGTGGTGGCCGAAAGAGGCCCTAACGAAACCCTGAAGAGCGTTGTTCAGGGGGAAGGGATTGAGCTTTTCGTCATCGGGGACGCCCTTGTACCACGGAACCTTTCCAGCGCGGTTCACGACGGATTTCGCATTGGAATAAGGATTTAAAGAGGAGGTTTACCATGGCATTTGATGCTGAAAAGGAAATTACGAAATTGTGGGGGAACCTGCGCAGCACTCAGACCGAGATCGGGCGGACCTATTTCAGATGGAGACAGGCGGCCCTGGATTTGGCGGGACCTACAGCCGACCCTTTGGAGGTCAGTTTGAAGGCGGCGGAGGTGATCGGTAAAGAACTGGCAAAGCAATCTCTCCCTCGTCTTAACTGGCTCAAGGGTGAGGAAGCATGGGTTAAGAGTCTTGCCGGGGGCATTGCGGCGCAGTGGATTATGCAAGGGGCCGTTGTAAAGGTGGAGAAGGGCGAGAAACCTACGGAGGCCTTTATTAGATGGGAAAGATGCCCCTGGCCTTCCTATGCCAAGGAATACGGTATCAAGATGGAGGAGGACGTCCTCTGTTGTGACAGGATTCTTGAGACTATTCTTCCCGACGTGAACGCCTTTTTCAACGTAAATTACAAGATCGAAACGTTGAAGGCTATCCCCAGAGGACAGGGCGTCTGCCTCAGAAGATTGTTTAAAGCTTAAATCAGAGGAGTGAAAACATGGCTGCTCAAATAGATCCCAAGAAGTGTACCATGTGTGGGGGGTTGATCCAGCCCTTGTGTGTGGAAATATGCCCCGATACGGCTGTCAGAGTGCAGGACAGCCGTGTGGTGGTGACCGAATTCCTGTGCGAAGACTGTAACGAATGCGGCGTAGTCTGTCCGGACAAGGCCATTTCGGTGAAGGTGGATACGGTCACATTCTAGTCAATTCCGGGCCATGCCGTCCAAGATGCCATCGTGCGACGGTAGGCCCACCCTTTTGCAAGGAGGCAAGGAGATGAAGGTCAACAAGATCGACCATATCTGCATTGCAGTAAAGAATCTGGCTGAGGCCAGGAAAATGTGGGAACCCATCATGGGAAAATCAAAGCCCGATGACGAGTACATAGATGAACCTGAAAAGATCAAGGTGGCAAGATATTGGGTGGGTGAAGTGGGGTTCGAACTCATGGAGTCTACCACGCCCGACGGTGATGTGGCCAAGTTTATAGAGAAGAACGGAGAGGGCATGATGATCATCAGCTTCAACGTGGACAACACCCGAAACGCTGTTGAGGAACTGAAAGACAAAGGTTATCCTTTCATCCCGGACAAGCGCGGAGAGGTCGCCAGGCCTTTCCGGGACTGTGAATTCGCCTTTATTCATCCCAAGAAGGTCAACGGTGTGCTGCTAGAGCTCATTGACTACAAGTGGGAGGAGTTGAAGAAGTAATAAACAGGGCCGCTTCTATGGGAAAGAAATTTGTCGAGTACGAACTCTACCTGGTCTATGTCGATCAGGACAAGTGCGAAGGATGCGGGCAATGCATCATCTACTGCCCGGTCGATGTTTTTGATTTCTCCATCAAGGCCTATCCCAGCAGGCCGCAAAATTGTCTAGGATGCCGAACCTGCGAGGCGGTCTGCAACTCCAAAGCAGTCATTATCACGGAAATATGAATCAACGGTCCAAGACGCACGGAACGCGGTGAAAGGTCAAAGTAAATGGATACGCTCAGAGGCTTCGGCGTCGTCCGTGTCCTCTGAACCGCGTACCGCGTGCCCAAATTAATCGAGGTGTGATGATGAGTGATGGGATCATGATCATCGGTGCGGGGGTTGCAGGCATCAACTGCGCTTTGAACGCCGCCAAATATGGGATCAAAGTCTATCTGGTTGATGACACCCCGAGCATTGGGGGTATGATGGCGAGGCTTGACAAGACCTTTCCTACCAACGACTGCTCTATTTGCATTGAAGCGCCCCAGATGTACGAAGTGGATAATAATCCCAACATTGAAATCCTCACCAATACGGAGGTACGAAAAGTAAGCAAAGCGAACGGAGTTTTCAAGGTGCGCGTTGTCAAGAAAGCCAAGTTTATCGACGAAGAGAAATGCACAGGATGCCGCGCCTGCATGGAAGCGTGTCCGGTAAGCGTGCCGGACGAAATGGACGGCAAGATCGGGGGAATGCGCAAGTTGATCTATATGCCCTTTCCCCAGGCCGTTCCAAACAAGGCCGTCTTGGATCCGGACTGCCGTTATGGAAAAAAGAGGTCCGAAGGGGCATGCGTGGGTGGGTGCGTCGTGGATTGCAGCCAGTGCCGGGAATGCCCGATTGCCCTTTGTGTCGCAGCGTGCAGGAAAGAGGGGAAAGATGCGGTCCGGCTGTGGCAGGCCAACAAAAATATGGACCTGGAAGTTAAAAGCATCGTGGTCGCCACAGGCATTACCGATGCAAAGCCCCCCAGGGGCCTTCATGGATATGATATTTATGACAATGTGATAACAAACATGCAATTTGAGCGGCTGATGAACGCAGGTGGTCCGACGGCCGGCCAGATCATCAGGCCGTCGGACAAGAAGCACGCGCGAAAAATCGCCTGGATCCAGTGTGCCGGCCGGGGTCTTGACCACGGTACGCCTTATTGCTCCAAGGTCTGCTGCATGATTGCCGCCAAGCAGGTAATTATTACAAAAGAGCATGACCCGTCGGTGAAGACAACCATTTATTACAATGATCTCAAGGCCTACGGAAAGGGCTTTTGGGGCTTTTATCAAAAGGCCAGGGAGCACGGCGTTGTGTATGTGCGGGCCAGGCCTTATGATGTGTTCGAGATTCCGGGAAGCAGGAACCTGGTTATTCGCTATGAGGACCTGGATACCGGAGAGCTAAGAAAAGACGAGGTGGAGCTTCTGGTTCTATCCACAGGGCTCATGCCGAGCGACCGAAATGAAAGACTCGGAAAAATTCTCAAGATACCGATCGACAAGCTGGGGTACTTTAAAGAGAAGGACCCCTTTTTCTCTCCTCTGGAGACTGAGGTGCCGGGGATCTACCTTTGCGGCGGCGCGACAGGGCCGATCGACATCTCGGAGTCGGTGGTTCAGGCCACGGCGGCAAGCATGAAGGCGATTCTTCATGGGACCCCCATGCTTGGTGCTTAAGGTGTTTTCAAAAAGCCGAAGTGTTACGAAATTTCAAATATGCTTGGCTGGGTTTCAAAGGAACGGCGCATGAATGAGGATTTGAGAATCGGCGTTTTCGTTTGTGACTGTGGCTCCAACATCGCGGGCGTCGTCAATGTGCCTGAGGTGGTTGAATACTCGAGATCGCTCCCGAATGTGGCCTATGCCGATGAGGGGAAGTGGTCCTGCTCAGTTGATGCGTTGAGCGCCATGCAGCAAGCCATCAGGGACCAGAGGTTGAACCGTGTGGTTATAGCATCCTGCACGCCGAGGACCCATGAGCCTCTTTTCAAGCAAACCGTAAAAGAGGCCGGTATTAATCCCTACCTTCTGGAATTTGTAAGCATCCGGGAGCAGGTTTCGTGGGTTCACATGAAGGAGCCTGCCGCAGCCACCCGGAAGGCCAAGGACCTGGTCAAGATGGGGGTGGCCAAAGCCGCCTTGCTGGAAGAGGGGGAAGAGATCCGGCTGCCCGTAGGAAAGGATTGCATGGTGATCGGGGGCGGCGCGGCCGGGATGAATGCGGCCCTCAGCGTCGCGGCCCAGGGTTTTAGAGCCGTTATTCTGGAGAAGGAGTCCCGGCTCGGCGGTCTCCTGAACAGAATCAGCACGGTTTCACATGAGCACGGCGAAATGGCCGCCGAAGAGATCGTCATGAGAACCCGCGCTCTTGTGGAGGCCGACCCGAACATCACGGTCTACACCAGCGCTGAAATCGAGGAGGTAAAGGGATATATCGGCAATTATAAAGTCAAGATCAAAACCGATGGGAGGTCTGAAAGCTTTGAAACCTCCACCATCATCGTGGCTACCGGCATGAGAGAGCTTAAACCTGAAGGGTTATTTCTTTACGGGGCGGATTCGCGGGTCATCACCCAGCTTGAGCTGGAAGAAAAACTCAAGAACTCCCAGGTGGGAGGCTCGAAGAGTGTCGTCATGATTAATTGCGTGGGTTCCAAAAATGAAACGCGAGGATGCTGCAGCATCGGCTGCCCCGTTTCGGTGAAGAACGCATTGGCCCTCAAGCAACTCGATCCGGAAAGGAAAGTCTATGTTCTTTATAGAGACCTGAGCATGGTGAGGGAAGAGCATTTCCACCTGGATGCGGCCAAAGCGGCCGGGGTGAAATTCATTCGTTTCCCTGACGACAAATACCCTGAAGTGATAAAAGAGAACGGAGACCTCAAGATCACGGTGTACGATATCCTGAGCGGAAGGGAATTCGCCTTGCCGGCTGATCTGCTAGTGCTCACCGTAGGATTTGAAGGGGACGAGAGCGTGGAGGCGCTCAGGGGGTACCTGAAGGTATCGAGCAATGCGGAGGGCTTTTTCCAGGAGCGGCACATCAAGCTCGGCCCTCTTGATTTTCCGGCGGACGGCATTGCCCTTTGCGGGTGCGCTAAGAACCCCAAGAACTACAAAGAAACCTGTGAAGAAAGCATCGGCGCAGCCATGAGGGTCTCTATCCCCATGAAGAACGGGCATATTGAAGCAGAAGGGATAGTGGCGGACATTGATCTCGCGAACTGCAATGCCTGCGGACTTTGTTACAAGCGTTGCCCTTACGGCGCCATAGTGATCAATGAGGAGAAGCAGCCATCCGTTGTGAAGGCGCTTTGCAAGGGATGCGGCCTCTGTGCGGCCGATTGCCCGAGGGAGTGCATCAGCATCGTGCACTACTCGGATGAACAGCTTCTGGCCCAAGTCGAAGCTGCTTTAGAGGAGAATGCTGAAAAGAAAATCCTCGGTTTTGTGTGTCATTGGTGCGCTCTGGGGGGCGTGGACATGGCCGGGGTTAGCAGGCTCCAGTACCCGACGAATGCCCGCCTGATCCGGGTCATGTGTTCGGCCAGGGTGCCGATTAAACTCATCGAGAGAGCCTACGAAAAAGGCGCGGCCGGGGTTCTGGTGGCGGGGTGCGAATTTCCGACCTGCCATTATATTTCAGGGAACTATGCCTGCGAGACCCGGATGAAGAGGGCAAAGAAAATCCTGGCCAAAAAAGGGTATGATCCGGAGAAGCTCTGGAACGTGTGGTGTTCGGCTGCAGACGGCCCTAAATTTGCGAACACCATGCGCGAAATGGTCAAGCAATTGAATCTCGAATAAGCGAACGGCGTGGGTTATCGGTAAAAGAAGGGGTTTGAACGATATGGATGGGAAGAGGGCATTGGCGGAAAAATTCAGTGATGTGGC
>JAFGDM010000271.1 GCA_016932115.1 Deltaproteobacteria bacterium
ATGCGCTTCAGACTGGCGATGGTGCTGTTTTCAAGGGACGTAGTGAAGTAATAATAACCGATTGCCAGGACAATAATGAAAGGCACCAAAGGCACGAATATCATTATGGCGAAAATGAGCCTCTTCAGTGTCCCGTATCGTTGCTGTTCCATGATGAGATTCTTCTTTCAGAGGATTCTTGCTTCCGGAATAACCTGAAATATTCTCCGGATCCCGGAAGTATAAGGTATAAAACCTTATGTTAACAATGCAATTGCAGTGCCATTGTTAAGAGGGATCGTCTAAGGCTTCACTCCGGACCGGTTGTATGCCGCTGCAAGGCTTGTGTTCACCTTGACGACCTTTGCGTTCATATCTTTCAAGGGGTAGGATTTTGTAATATGCGGGAGGGCATCTGAGTCGAGACGGTCTTTTATTACCGCCCCTGCCGGAACAAAACGGTGGTCCGGGACCTTGACATTCATAATTACCGCGCCCGGTTCCACAACGCAATGCCTGCCGATTGTTGAGCGGAACAAAAGGGCTTTCATGCCGATAAAGGTGTCATCCCCTATAAGCGCAGGCCCATGGACCTGCGCTTGGTGGGCGATGGAAACCCTCCTTCCCACGTATACGGCGTATTTTTGTCCCCGAAAGGTCACGTGATTTTCTTCCACGAATTTTCCGTCCCATTCGGTTTCAAGGGCATGAATAATAACGCCGTCCTGGATGTTGGATTGGTCGCCTATGAAAAAGGGATGCCCTTCATCTGCCCGAACCGAGGCAAAGGGACAGATCATTACGGATTTTCCAATGCGCACATGCCCGATAACAACCGCCAGGGGATGGACATAGGCGGCCGCATGAATTTCAGGCTTAAAGCTCTTGTTGCATGAAGGGGCTGCCGGATTTTCCCGGATCATTCTGGTTTTCCTTTTACCCGGCTACGGTAACCGGCAGGCCCATCAGGGGCCACAGGATGTAAATTGCAAAGGCGACGACGGCAAGGAGCATGATGCTTGCCGGAATGCCGAAAAGAAAAAATTCCCCCGGGGTGAACTGCTTGGAATCATAGGCAATAGCGTTGGGGGCGGCCCCGACAAGAAGAAGGAAGGGCATCCCGGCGGTGACAAGAGAGGCAAAAAGGATGACGTCCCCCGCCACACCCAAATAAGGCGCAATGACCAGGGCTACAGGCAGCGAGATGGCAATGGCCGCTACGTTCATGATGAAATTGGTCATGAGGAGGACAAAAAAAGCAATGCTCATAACGAAAACGAACCAGTTGGCTTTCTGAAACATCACAAGCCAGTTCACGGCAAGCCACCTTGCAGCCCCGGTCTCCCAGAGACAGAAACCGATGCTCATGGCACCGCCGAAAAGAAGAATAATGTTCCAGGGGATTTCTTCCAGGTCCTTGAGGTCCAGAAGGTTAAAGACAAAAAAGAGCACCGTGGAAATCAATAGAATCGCGGTCTTATCAATTCGGTCAAGGGCCGGGATGAACGAACGCAGGCAAAGGGCCAAAATACAGCCCAGCACAATTGTAGCGGCCATGATTTCTTTTCGGGTTACGGAACCCATATATGAGTAAAGCTGCAGCGCCTTTTCTTTTAAACCGGGGATGTGCTTTTTTTCAGGTTTAAAAAAGACCATAAAGAAAACCCATAGGAGAAGGGTCATGATCCACCCTATAGGAAACATATAGTAGCTCAACTCGAAAAACCCTATGCTCTTGCCTGCAATATCCTTAAAAAAGCCTATGGCGACAGCGGCGCGGGCTGCGCCCAGAAGGGTCACGATGCTCCCTGCGCCCGCCACATAGGCCATACCCATAAATAGGCCTTTGCCGAATCTTGTCGGCTTGTTTCCTTCGCCGTATAGGCTGTAGATGGCGAGAAGAAGGGGATAAATCGTGGCGGCCACTGCGGTGTGGGCCATGACGTGTGTCAAGGCAGCGGTCACAACAAAACATCCAAGGTAGATCATGCTTGTCTTCTCTCCCACGATAATGAGCATCTTGTAGGCCAGACGCCGGGTCAACCCTGTTTTCGTGAATACGAGGCCGATTACCACGGAAGCGAAAATGAACATGACAGAGGGGTCCATAAAGTCCTTGAACACTTCCTTTGCAGGTCGAATCAGGAACATGGACTGCAGCACGCCGATGGCCAGACTGGTGACACCTATGGGAAGTACTTCGAAAACCCACCATGTCCCGGCCAGAAGGAAGACGGCGAGAGCCCCTTTGCCTTCTCTTGAGAGGGAGAAGTGTTTTCCCATGGGATCTACGGCATCGGGCCAGGAAGGAGAAAAATACACCACCAAGAACAACGCGATGCCGGCGATCATAAAAAGAATACGAAGGTAGTTGGTGGTATTCTCATTTTGGTTTTCCGGTTCACTCACCATAGACGTCTCCTCCGCGGCAGTCTCCGAGAATTTTTAAGACGCAACATTAAACGGGTCGGCTCTTGTGTTTTTGAGAAGCGTTTTGGATTTTCTTAAGCAAAGACTCAAATTCGCAGGGCTTTGTCAGATAATCGTAGGCCCCCATATCGATTCCCTGAACGGCGGCGGTTTCAGAGCCGTGACCGGTCAACATGATGACCTCCATTTTCGGATCTATCCGCTTAAAAACCTTAAGGACTTCCAAGCCGTCCATGTCTTCCATTTTCAAGTCCAGCACCGCCACCTCAAATTCTTTTTTGCGAAGGGCTTGAAGGGCCTCGGCGCCGCCGTAGGTTTTGGTGACATCAAAACCTCTTTTTTGCAGCCGGTTGGAGAGAACATTCACGTACCCTTCTTCATCATCCACAAGAAGCACCCTGACCTTATCCATATCACCTCCGCTCTTCTCCTGCAAAGGAGAAGAGTTTAATCTTTGCATAATAATGATACCTTAACAAAGAACTTCTTAGAGCTCAAGCACTCCTTTTACGCTTTTACACCCTGTAAAGATTACTGACACTTATAAGCCTTATTCCTCCGTAACAGCCTTTGCCCTCTCGCAAAAGACGCCGGTGCGATATTCGCTGTTTTCAGCCTGAAAGAAAACGTATCATGGCATATTCCTTGCTGAATTTATAAAGGTCGCCCTGTGTTGACCTTGATGACCATATTTGGATAATGTAAAAGAACGGTAACAATTTAGCTAATGACCCCTTCGCTTTGCTTAGGGATTAGACATGAAAGAAACTTCGTAACATTTTTTGAAAGCCTCATCAACCTCAGGCATTTAGGTCTCTTTTAAAAGTGCAAACCGAAGAGAGTTCGGGATGGAGCATGAAAATACCGGATAGCAAAGAAGGGCGGCGAGGCCTTAAGACCTCACAGGGAAAAGAGAAAATTTCTTCCCGCCCTCTTGCGGGCAGGCTCTATTTCCGACGTCTAAAGCGCGGTCTTTTGATCGGGCTCTTGCTCGCCTATCTCATACCGATTGCTCTGCTTATACTTTTTTTTGATTACCGATTCAATGCGACTGTCAGGGAGAGCAGTGAACTTCAGCTTGCCGCCGTTGCCGAAAACCGGAGAAATACGATTGACCTTTTCATGCAGAAACGTATTGTTAATATATTCAATCTATTTCACCTGCGTAATTTCACACTAACCCCCTCTCAAGAAGAGATGAACAGCTATCTATCATATCTCGTGCAGGCCGACAACGGATTTGTAGATATCGGTTTTTTTAACCCGCGCGGGATCCAGGTAGGGTACGCCGGCCCCTATCCCCATTTGCTGGGAAAGGACTACAGCGATGAAGAATGGTATCGTGAATTAATCAGCCGATCCCAAAGCTATGTTGTGACGGATCTTTATCTTGGATTGCGCTTGAAGCCCCACTTCACCATCGGGATAAAACAACTCATAGAAGGTCGTCATTATGTAATCCGAACGAGCCTTGATCCTGATAAACTCAATACATTCCTGCAGATGACCAGCCGCGGCAAGAGTGTGGAAGGGTACCTTATCAATCAAGAAGGCCTTTACCAGGCCGTGGATCCTGAATTTGGCCGCTTGCTGGAACGGGCGGTTTTCGTTCCGTCTCCCGATGAAAAACATGACGTGGCGC
>JAFGDM010000272.1 GCA_016932115.1 Deltaproteobacteria bacterium
ATGAAAGAAGCGATTATTGTTGATACAGGATACTGGATCGCTCTATTTGACAGCCGGGACAGAAATCACTCCATCGCCAAAAGAAACATTAAAGTTCTGCTGAAAAATCGGCCCCCCTCTTCCCTTTCCCTCTGAATTATCTTACCTGTGTTCGCGCGTCATCAGTTGAATTCGACCCAGGGCCTCAAGGTCACCCCTTTCAGCCTCATAGGAAGGGAAAACATAATTTCTATCGCACGAGCGGCACATAAGCCGCACAAATCAAAAAGATGGCGTACCGCTTGCTGGAAGACTGTTGACATGACCATAAAGGCGAAATAAAATCCTACTTGAAGTGTTCTTGAGGGGAAAGACAATATGAGCACCAAAATAAAGGTAAGTCTGACCATTGACGAGGAAGTCTATGAGGCGATTGAGAGAGCTTCGGAGGCGCAAAAAATTGCCAGAAGCCGCATTGCTGAAGATGCGCTTAAGCTGTGGCTCAAGAGGGAGACTGAGTCTTTAATGGCGAAAGGTTATGAAGAAATGGCAGAGGAAGAAGAGAGAATGGCCGGGATGGCCTTTGAAGCTCAGAGGGAGATCTTAAAATGAGCGATTTCCCGAAAAGGGGCGAAGTGTGGATTGTCAATTGGAATCCTGCCCGCGTAAGTGAGCAGGCAGGGAAGCGGCCTGCGCTGATCATTCAAAATGACATCGGCAACGAGAAATCACCGACAATCATCATAGCAGCCATATCACGCACTGTGAAACACTATCCGATGAATGTGGAAATCAGACCCCCGGAGGGAGGCCTGACCCGTCCATCAATCGTTAAGACAAGTCAAATCATGACGATTTCCAAGGAGAGGTTGGAAAAACGTGTGGGCAGTCTGCGCGGCAAGAAAATGGCCGAGGTGGACAAAGCGATCAAATTGAGTTTGTCCTTGTCGTGATGGTTGCTAAGAAGGAACTTCCAGCCGGGTACGTGGCGCAGGAGACGGCGTTCAAAGAAACACAAGGCAGCATGGGTTTTGGGGTGCTCCGGGTTCGGGTCGAGGAATGAGACAGTGGAAAAGAAAAAACCCTCTTGTTAGAGGGTTTTTTTTCGGTAGTGGTGGGCGGTACAGGATTTGAACCTGCGACTTCCACCGTGTGAGGATGGCGTCATCACGGCAATTCAACTTTCCCAATAATTTCAAACTATTTCAGCTCACCTAAATCCTTTGGGGAAAGTCTGTGGACAGCCCCCGATGTTGAGTCCGCGTTCAGGCTTCATCCTCTTCCGGAGGACCTTCTTTCTTACGGGTAGCTTTCTTATTGAGTTCGCGTTTTATTGCTTCTTCCAAAATAGCTGAAAACGGCATAATGGCGTCCTTGAAGGTATAGGTTGGCGGGATCTTCTTTTGCTTGGGAAAGGAAATGACTTTTCGGCTTTTCATTTTTACAAGGACCTCATTCATGAAGCGGTTTTCAGGGGGAAAAGGTCGGCCGCCACGGTCAGGTAATGCTCGGCCTTTTCAAGATCCCCCATTTTGAAATAGCCGCATCCCAAAGTCCCATTGTTGTATGGGGAGTCCGGGAAAATCTTGACTGCCTGCTCGGCGCACTGCATGCCTTTTTCCAGGTCAATATTCAGGTCGATCAGGGTCCAGGCGAGAGCGTTGAGCGCCCTGTGGTTAGAGGGATTGAGTTAAACCGCCTTTTCCAGCGTCTGAAGCGCCTCTTGCGTCTTCCCCTGCTTCAACAAAGAGTGGCCTTTGAGAAGCAATGTCTCCGATTCGTCGTGCCCCTTCATGTCGCTGTCGTGATAGTAAAAATCACTCGGCAGCCCTTTAATTAGTAGCCGTGCAACCCTTGCCCACGAACTCACCCACATCTGGCAGTTCACAAAGCTTGGCGATGACATAGACAACATAGAACGCGAGATACTCGAGGGTCAGGCCCGCTATATTGAGATCGATTTCATTCGGGCCAACGATGTGGAAAGACTTGCGGACCGGCTCGAAGAGGAGGCCAGGGTAGGGCATGATGTTTATTCCAGAGGCTAAAGAAAGGTCCAGGGCGCATGCCACTAGTCGCCGGAGACGGTCTTCCGTTGCTTCGAAGAAATGCTCAAACAGTGGTGAGGCTGACTACTTATTGTAAAGCCAGGCTTCGGGTGCTGCATGATCCATCTATCCTTGATCGCTATTTCTTCTTCCCCTCTTTTGGACTGAAGAGGGTCACACCACATTTGCCGGCGGCAGCTTGCAGAGCATGATCCAGAGTGGCGATGGGTAAACCGGTTCGCTGAGCCAACTCGAGGTAACAAGCGTCATAGGCGCTCAACTTGTGTTCCCTGGCCATAAGCCTGATAGCTCCCAGGTTTTCGAGGTTACCCTTATCTGCGTGGATTGGAAGAGAGAGTAAAATTTCGACCGCACGCGCGGCATCAGCCGTGGAAATCCGCCTTCTCCTCTCTGCCACGACAAGCACGTTAGCCATCTCGATGGGCCATAAGGAGGGCACAAGCGCCTCGTCTTCTCCCAAACGGTCAAGGATCTTGTTTGCCTCATTGTTGGATTCGTCCTTGAGGCACCACGAAGCTGAAATCGAACAATCAAGAATGAATCGGTTCAAAGCCGGCGTCCTTCCGAAATCATCTGTTTGATGGTCTCTTTCCCCCGCTTCGTCCGTCCCCTCAATGCTTTCAGTTCTTTGATGACGCGTTGGGGCTCCGCGCTACCTAGCTCGCGTGGCGGAACTAGCTCCGCGACGGGAACGCCGTGCTTCGTAATAACAACCCTCTGCCCCTTTCTCGCGAGCTCAAGCAGTTTTGATAGTTGGGTTTTGGCTTCAAAAGCCCCTACTTGTAATGCCATCCCGAGACCCTCCCCTTTCAACTAGTATCAAACTAGTTTAAATTATAAAAAAATCGGCCTTATGTCAAGTACATTTGGCTTCGAGATCTAGAGGTCCATTCGGATTCTGCAATGCTTACACCGGGGCGGGCCATGGGAACGAAATGCGGAAGGTGTTCATGGGAGAGCCGGACCGACTACCTATCGTAAAGCCAGGCTTCGGCTATCGTCATCGCTTTGCCGGCGGGTGAGGCTTTTCCGATTTGACCCTTCCAATCACCGTGGCTGACATCGCCACTTCCCCCCTTCAAGATACTCTGGAGTGCCCTGGAAGATTAAAGGCCGCAGGATACATGCGGCTAAGGGTCCCGAAGAAGGCGACCGGAAATTTGAATCAACCTACTCTTCTCCACACTCCTCATCTGAACGATCTTCTTCCTTGAATTCACCAGTTTCTTGGCAATATCTTTCGGATACTTCTTCTAAGATAGCTGAAAACTGCAAGACTCCGCCCTTATAAGTTATCGGGCTTTTCTTTTGCTTCGGAAAGGGAATGACTTTTCGGGTTTTCATCTTTACAAGGACCTCATCAAGCAAGTGATTTTGACGCAACTCTCAGGGCTTGGGTCTGAGACGCAGGAGTCGACTGGAAATCATCCTCAGCGAGTGATCTCCAATTGTAGCCAGGAAATGACATTCTCGTATCCCGAATACCACAGGATTCTTTTTGACACGCAAAAGCGATCTATCCTGGAGTTGCTAAAAGGTCAAGGTACGCACCTTCGATGAACTGCGAAGTTGAAATACCCAACGGCGCCATCAGGCAGTAAGCTTCCGCCATGCCGGTTTCGTTCGACTCACTATCGGAGAGCGGCACTTCAAGTTCAAGGAAGTCCCCGAGTCCTTGGACTCGGTCGAGATGGACGCGGGTACGGCCGACCATGTAAACAGTGCGTTTTTTTCTCACCCTTCCTGCTTGGCCATAGGCCAAGGTCAGTAAGTCCTGCAAAATGTCAGGGGATGATGTCTGTGAAATCATATAAAAGGTCTTTTTGGGTCCTGTCTGGTCTGATCTGCGATAGAAGATCAATTCCCCGCTCTTTTGGGAGAAAGTCCGCAATTTCAAGCGGCCGTTCGGGCAGTAGAAAAAGGTGTCATCCTGGTCAATCTCAAAAGGTCCCTCACTCGCCAGCTTCGACACCTTCAGCATGAGTGCCGACACGCTTTCAATGCGGGCTTTGATTTCGATATTGGGTGCCATAAAGGGAATGGGTAGTGTCGGACCCATATAACAGAAAAAACCATCGGTGTCACGGAGCTTCCACGTGCCAGACCCGCTCAGGGCCGGCTCGAACTCGAAGCCGGCCCCGCGTTTCACCTCACGGGCGAGAGTTTCACATCGACATCTACTTCTTCTGTTCCTGAACTGCCGCCAAAATGGCTTTGTCATGGGCCAAAGCCTGCGTATCGTGGGGAGCGTAAATAGGGAACAAGTTGACCGCCACGGTCAGGTACTTCTCTGCCATCTCCATGTCTCCTTGCTTGTAGTACCCGCACCCCAATGTCCCGTTGTTGTATGGGGAGTCCGGGAAAACCCGGACTCCCTGTTCTGCATATTGCACCCCCTTTGCCTGTTCAATATTCAGGCCGATCAGGGTCCAGGCGAGAGGGTTGAGAGCTCCCTCGTTGGCGGGATCCGGAGAAACTTTAAAATCGATAGCAGGTGACTTGAGAAGATGTTTCTGCTAGTTCCGTGCCTCAAAAGTCCTGCTTCTGATTTTGGCAAAGTAACATTATGATTTTTTGCTTGACAGTTAACCCACTAAACG
>JAFGDM010000273.1 GCA_016932115.1 Deltaproteobacteria bacterium
ACCATAAGCCAGGTTCATGATTTCGCCCATGTCCCAGACGCGGATGCCGAGCTCTTTTTCGTGCTTCATCAGGTTGATCATGCAAATGGGGCAGGTGACCAGCACGTCACGGCAAAAGCGAGAAAGCTCCCCGGCTCGGATAAACGAGATCGAACTGCTCAAATCCCGGTAGGCGTATTCAACCGGCCCGCCACAACAGGCCGTGTTGATCCCGGTGTTTTCCGGCTCCACCACTTCGATTCCCAGCCGGGCAAGAACGGTTCGGGCCGGTTCCAGCACCTCCAAGTCTCGGGTCATCACACACGAGTCGTGCATGACGATTTTTTCAGGAACTCCTCCGGCCCGAGGTCGCGTAAAGGGTGCATCACTACCGGCAAGGACTTCGAGGTAATGGTGCACCTGCAGATCGAAGCCGGGGATGTAGCGGGGGTACACGTTACGAAGCATGAAGGTGGTATGGGGATCGACGGTCAAAACGGTTTCGGCGCCGGCCGATTTCAGGGTCCGGTAGACCGAGCGGGCGACGGGGGCGACTGCCTCTTCCATTCCCAGATCATAAAGCAGCACTCCACTGTAAGGTTCTTTTTCATGGAGGTAGGCCGGATGAATTCCTCTACCTTCCAGGGCGGAGACAATTCCATGAAGGGCCGCTTCGGCCCGGTCTCTGATCTTGCGCGCGCGGCGGGCGCGCACTCGCAGGAACGGGTCGGCGGCCACGGCGACTACGATTTCGGCCATTTTAGCAAACGCTTTGACCGACAGCATCGGGACCAGCGGCCTGGCGGCAGCAGTCATCTGCGTGGCCTGAACCACGAAAGGGAGCATCTGATACATTCGGGCCGTAAAGAGCAGCGGCGAGCCCTGCCCAGGCAGGTCGAGGCCGTCGGTCCATTGTGTCCAGTAAACGGTTTTGAGCCCCAGCGGGTCCCCGGTCCGCTCCAGGTTACCGCGGATGGTGTTCAGCGCTTGGGAAATAAGGACTTTAGAGCTTCGCATGCTTGCCTCCCCGCTCCAGCCGCTTAGACAGCAAGCGGCGGCCACGCAGAATCAGCTCGCAGACATCCAAGTTTTGTCCCTTGCTTTTGCATACGACATCACAGCGCCGGCACTGCAGGCAACTGTAGAGGCAGTAAACCAGAGAATCGTCAAAGGGGAGCATTCCGCTGAACAGGTACTTTATAATCTGCACTCGACCGTAAGCAGAAAAACTTTCCACCCCCTCGGACGCTTGGTAGGTCGGGCAGACATCGACACAAAACCTGCAGGAGCGACATTTTGCAAACTCCTGGAGAAGCATTTTCCGTTCAGTGTCGTCTTGGCTCACAGCCAACCCTCCAGGTTCCCCCTGTTGAGGATGTTTTGCGGATCAAAGGCGTTTTTAAGCCTAAACAGAATATCCTTGTAGATCCGGCCGTATTTTTTCTCAAGGAATTCGGCTCGCTGGGCTGTGAGGCCCCATTCACCTCCGCAACCTCCGTACTTGATGTTAAGAGCTTCGGTTTTATTCCTTACCTCCAAGGTGATAGCTTTTTTCAGTTCATTGGGTATGTCTTTGGTAGGCACAAAGGCGTAGGCATGAATGGTCGGAGCGCCGATATGTCCGAAGGAATAGAATTCATTTCCCTGAAAGCTTTCCAAGTTCAAAATAATTTCTTTTGCTTCGCGAAAAGCATCTCTGAGCTTATCCACCCGAGGGGTGATTTCGCTGCCGAATGTGGAGCCGAGCCGGTAGACGTAATTGCCTGCCTCAGCCCGGCTGCTCCAGATTTTTTCCCACTCCTGACTGTCGGATACGATCCGGGCTTCGATAGGATTCGATTTTTTCACGAAATCCAGAAAAAGCCGAGCCTTTTCTCGACACCCGACACTGGTGGCAGAGTGCATGCTCACCATCGCCACCGCGCCGGGAGGCGGCGAAAGGCCAACGGCTTCAAAGCCGATTTTTGAAGCCATTTCATCCAAGTATTCGAAAAAGAGCGGCGTCGGCACCCCTTCCCGATACATGTTCATGACGGTGTCCAGGATCTCTTCAGTCCTTCTGTAATAGGCGACGATATTCTCCATGTGCGGCTTTGGGATCAGTCGCATCCGGATGCGGGTGATCACGCAAAGCAGCCCTTCGGAGCCGATAAGGAATTTGGTTGCCTCTATGCCTGCAGGTTTCCGGGTGGATTCGGTGCCTGTTCGAAGGATTTCCCCGGAGGGCAGCACGACCTCAAGTCCCAGCACGTAATCGCCCGGCTTGCAGAGGCTCGCATCCACGGCGTGGGCGCTGGAGTTTACCGAGATAGACCCGCCGATGGTAGCCACCGGCTCGCTGCCGGGAAAAACCGGCAGTAGGGCATTGTGAGCCGCCAGGGCTTTTCTTAGCTTTCCGATATGCATTCCGGGCCCGACCTCAAAGTACCCGCGCTCCGGAAAAATTTCTAAATCCTGCATCCGACCGGTGTCAAGAACAATAGCGTTGACTTTGGGACGCCCGAGACCGACCAGCGATGTTCCGGAACCGTGGATATGCACAGGGATCTTTCTTGGGTTGGCGTAAGCCAGCACCGCTGAAACCTCCCGGCTGTCCGCCGGTCGGACCACCGCGTAGGGCATGTGATGATTTTCCACATCCCACGGCATGGTGTCTTTGGCATACACCAGAGCAGTGGGCCGATCCGAGAAGGCGTTTTTCTCGCCGACCAATTTTGCCAGATCCTTGGTTAGCTGTTTGAGGTCGATGATCATTGTTTCTTTCTCCCCTTGCGAGATCGCTTCCGATTATGATGCAGGGCGCCTTTGTTGGTTTTCGCCTCAAGGATTGTAGGGCTTTCTGCCTGCATAAACGATGAAATTGTAACGCTTGAAAAAACAGTCCACGTCTTCAAATCCCACCGCGCGCATCCAGGTGAGCTGTTGATCGAGGGTTGCCGGCCTGTCGCAAGCCATCCGCTCGTAAATGGTCAAAAGCTCTTCTTTTCCGATATCCGTTGCTGCCAAATGCCGGCGCCAGCGCTCCCGGTAGATTGCCTCGGTGGTAGCCGTAGCACCGAGGGCCAGTTCCGCGTGGGCAAAAAACCCGCCCGGCTTCAGCACTTTGAAAATTTTTTCCATCAATCGTTGCTTTCCCGAATCGGAAAGATGGTGGATCGACATTGCTGAGACCACCAACATATAGCGGCCGGGCAGTTCTTCTCGATCATAGTCCCGGATATAAAAGTGCACTCGTGTCTCACGGGCAAATCGTTCCTGCGCTTTTTCCATCATTTTTTCTGAAATGTCCAGAAGGTGAGCCTCTGCTTTTGGGAACCTTTCCAGGATCAGGCCGGCGACAAGGCCGGTACCGGCACCCAGGTCGAGAAAAGAAAAAGGCTCCCTTGGTGAAAAAGGGATGATCTCCAGTAGTGTGCCGTAGAAGTCGTCGAAGCAGTAAATTACCTTCCGGCGGGTCGCATCGTATTTGAGCGCACCGGCATCAAAGAATTCTTTTACCTCCATCAAAGGCGTCCTTTCATGATCATCGGCGCAAATCGATTCAACCGGCCATGACCCGAACCAGATCTCTTACATTGGGAACCATTTCCAGATCCTCGATCATGGAAATAAGCTCTTTCCTGGCCTTTTCCTTGAAGGAAATGCCGCTATAGTCGATGCACTTGTTGAATTTTTTCCGACACTGTTCGTCACTCAGAGGGTTCAGGGGGTTCCCCGAGGGCACCGACACAAGGCAGGTGAAGACTCGCCCGTCGCTTCGGGTTACCTTCATTTCGGCCTTGAGAATGTCCTTTGCGGGAATATGGGTGTTTATGGAAACACGGACTTTTTCTGCCAGTGCTTTAAGCGCTGGATCTAAAATTTCAGCGGTCTCGAAATCCTTTAAAAATACCTCTCCTCGGATAAAGGCGCAGGCCGTCGTATAGGGTATGCTAAACTGAGCATCAACCTGCGGATCGGCACCGATCTGAAAAGGTTTTCCAACCATCTCGGCCACCATGGACGAGACTGCTACGTCGATCCGTTGGATCCCGTCCACAGGACCGGCCTCGTCTTTCAGCTTCATAGCGGCATCGATGGTTGAGTGCGTCATCCGGCAACTTGGATAAGGCTTCATGCTCAAATCAACAATGGCAAAGTGTTCTCCAATCGCCTCGGTAACCCTTAGCGGATTATAGTTACTGTGTTCATAAAGAGGGTAAAAGCCGTAAGGACCGGTCAGAAAATGCCTGCTTCCGGTAATTCCCCGGCTTGCCAAGTAGGCGGAAATCACACCGGCTGAGGCGGCAAAGCCGGGCTGCATGCGTTTGACCAAGCGCCCTTCGATCAGCCCCTGGGCATTTCCGGCTGTCTGACTGTATACTATCCCCAAAGCGTTGAAGATGGCTTCTTTTCCGAGGCCGAGTATTTTTGCGGCCGTGGCGGCGGCGCCAAAACTGCCGCAGGTTGCCGTCCGGATCCAGGAAAGAGGGCGCTCGATTGCCAGGCTAATACGGCAAATGATATCCACTCCCAGCACCAGCGCTGTGATCAGTTCCTTTCCATTGACTTTTTGGCCGTTTTCTGCGGCCGCTAAAGAGGCCGGCAGAACATTGACGAAGGTGTGAAGGGCGGATGCATCCAGGGTGTCGTCGAAATCGAGGGCGTGCATCATGGTGCTATTGGTCATGGCCGCCAGGGGAGGCGGAACCCGGATGCCTGAAAGAAGCACTGTGGCACCTTGCGCGCATTGCCAGGAGCGCATGAGTTCAACGATTTCAGGGCAGCCGGGAGCATGGTTGCCCGGAAATACCACGCCAAAAGAGTCCATAATCAGTTTCTTGCAGCAGCGAACAGCTTCTTCGTCAAGATCGGAAAAATCAGTTCCGGCAATGTGATCGACCAATCGTTCTTCCAGGTTAGGTTCCATGGTTGCTATCCCGTCTCCTGTTTTTTCCTACTTAAAGGGGAGCTTTCGGAATTCTTGAAGAAACGCCCGGGCGTAAGCTGCGACCCTGCCGATGATCATCTCTCCCTTTTTTGCGTTGGCGGCAGTGGGATCGCCCAAGGTACCCGAATCGGTTACTTCCCCAATCTTTTGAAACACGATTTGGACCGAATCCATGAATTCGGTCTCGCCCAGAGAATTCTTCACCTTAAAGGCGCTTTGTTCCGGCGATTTCACCCTGTCGGCCTGGATCCGGTTTTCTATCACCGTTTCGGGCGCCAGTGCCATCACTGCCGAAGTCATAATCTCCCCAGCGTGGGTGAAGCGGCCTTCTTCTATAGATCGGTCTTTGACCGCGCAAAGGTCATGGGCCAACTTCCAAAGGCTCAACATACCGACACGGACCCCATACTCGGCCACAAGATTCCGGGCGGTTGACTCGATACAGGCGTTGTTGCCTTTGTGCGCATTTAAAAACACGAATCGGCGGATCCCTGCTGCTATGAGGCTTTTTGTGTATTCGGTCAGCACTCGGATCAGGGTTTCGGTTTCAAGAGTAATAGTGCCCGGATAAGGGAGGAACCATTTGGAGTATCCGATAGGAAGCGTAGGCCCGATTAGGATGCCGGGCTCTCCGTTGAGAAGCCCGGCGATGCCGTCGGCTACGATAGTATCAACTCCCAAAGGCAGATGAGGGCCCTCCAGCTCGGTGGACCCCATAGGAATCACAACTACCGTGTCGCTGTCAACGGCTTCCTTAAAAATCTCCCAGGTCATCCGTGCGATAAAGGATGAACCCATATCGTTCTCCTTGTTTTAAGCCGATGCCTTTTTAAAAATCCATCCGATACTGTAGTGCCACATCTTGTTGGGAATTCGAATACCGAACACGAGAGCGATGATTACCAGCCCGATGAGATCCGAGAAGAGGCCGGGAAAGATCAGACACCCACCCCCGATAAACAAAGAGGTTCTCATCAAAAACGGTAGTTGTCCCGCTAAATAATTCTGGGCCGCACACGCCAGGGCCAGAACCCCGAAAAAGGCGGTAACGCAGACCTGAAGGATCTGTCCCAGAGTGCCGACCAAAAGAAGAGCGTTGTTATATACGAACATGTACGGAATAATAAAAACCACCAGTGCCAGACGGCAAGCCGTGAAAGCGGTTCGCATCATGGATGCCTGAGCGATGCCCGCCGCCACGAAGGCGTCGGGCGCCATAGGGGGTGTTATGCCGGCAATGGTTGCGAAGTAAAAGACAAAGAGGTGGGCGGCCAATGGGTAGACCCCCAGTTTAATCAACGCCGGCACCACAAGGATGGCCAGAACGATGTAGGCCGCCACCGGGGGCACGCCCATGCCGAGAATAATCGACGCGACCATTGTCAAAAGTAGCAGTACGATCAGATGACCGCCTGACATATTGATAAGCAGCCCGGACATCATCAAGCCGAGACCGGTCAAGGTGATCATCCCCAGCACGATGCCTCCGACAGAAAGAATCGCCACAACCGGGAGGGCGGTAAGAGCCCCGTTCTGAAGGCCTTGGAGGATCTGCTTAAGGCTCATCCACCGCCGGCTTCCGCCCAAAATGCTGCAAAGGGGAATGGAAATCGTAGCCCAGAAAGCGGCTCGAGTTACGCTGACCTTGGAGTAAACAAGAAAGAAGACGAGCACGATAATAGGGATAAGAAAAAACCACCCTTCTTTTAAGGTCTTTTTGAACGAGGGCAGGTCTTTCTTCGGTAACCCCACCATGCCCAATTTCTGGGCTTCCAGGTCTATCATCAAGAAGAGGCCTACATAGTAGAGGACGGCCATCAGCCCTGCAGCTTTCATGATCGTAGTATACGTGACGCCCAGCACCTCCATGATAATAAAAACAGCACTGCCCATGATTGGAGGCATGAGTAGTCCGCCGGAACTTGACACGGTTTCTACGGCTGCGGCAAAGTGAGGTTTGTAACCGCTTCGTTTCATCAGGGGAATGGTTATTTGGCCTGTCCCGGCTACGTTGGCAGTTCCGCTTCCTGAAACCATTCCAAAAAGAGAAGAAGCTACCACTGCGATTTTAGCCGGTCCTCCCCGCACCCGGCCGAAAAGGGCAAAGGAAATGTTGATGAAAAATTCGCCTCCTCCGGCTTCACGCAGCATGGCTCCGAAGAGTATGAAGAGGAAGATGTAGGTAGCCGAAATACCCGTGAGCATACCGAAAACGCCTTCGGTGGTAATGAACATGTTGCCCACGATTCGTTCGAAGGGGTAGTTTTTGTGTGCGAGAATCCCTGGGAGCATTTCTCCGAATCTGGCGTAAAACATGGAGATGACGGCAATAATAGGGAAAACCCATCCAAGGGTCCTTCGAGCCCCCTCGATGCACAGCAGCAGAAAGACGGTTCCCATGGCCAGTTCATACCAGGGGGGGCTTAACCCGACTTCGCCGATTTTTTTAAACCAGGTTGCCAGCACGTATGTGCCCAAGCACAGAGCGATGGCCGCCAGCAGATACCCGTGCCAGGCAATCGTGGTCTTTTTTCTTTGGTCAAAGCCATAATATAGACAGATTAGTATCAGCATGAAGGTTACATGCGTAACCCGTTGGTTCATGGCGGTTAGCTGAAAGACCCCGGTATAAAGCTGATATAGGCTCATGGCCACCGCGATGATCCGGATCAGCAATGGAATGCGGAATTTCGGCTGTTCTGCGATAATGGGCATGTCGGTTAACATTCCTTATGTTCGGCCCGAAGGCGAAGGGACCCCCCATTTCGCCTGGCCGCTGCAAAGCTTTGAGGCCCTTCCGGGAATGACTGTCCCTCCGCCTGAAAATAAGTCTGACACCTGTTGTTAGAGCGCGATTGGCCTCAATGAGACCGAGGCTGCCGAGCTCATTGCTTGGTACCCGGCTTACGGTCATGTTTGTGTTAATAATGTTGCTCTCGTTTGTCCCAGACGCCCTTCTCCTTGTAATATTTGATTGCACCGGGATGGAACCCGACCGGAACGCTCGGCGTCCCGCGAAAGGCGTTTTCCACGGTGTACATTTTGGCTAAGGGATGAATCGCATTTTTTTCTTCGTGGTTTTCATAGACCACCTTGATAATCTGATAGACCAAATCTTCCTCAAGATCCGTCCGGCACAACCACATTTGGGGGAGGGTATAGGTATGCACATCCTTTTCGATTCCCTCGTAGGTGCCTGCCGGAATGATCAGTGGAACCACATTGGCGTGCTTCGCGCGGAGACGTTCCAGAGCCTCCGGTTCGATTTCGATAAGACGGATGGGAATATCCCTTGCCAGTTCCATGACCGACGCAAGAGGGGCGCCGGCTGCAATAATTCCGGCATCGATTGTGTCGTCGCGTATCCCGCGGGCAACTTCCGAAAAGGAAAGATATTTGGGTGAGAAATCCTCGAATGAAAGGTTCCAACCGGTTTTCAGGTGTTTTTGGGAGTAAATGTTCAATGTGGCACTCCCAGCCGGCCCGACACCGATCCTTTTTCCCTTGAAGTCTGAGATCGACCGGATGGGCGAATTCTTACGGACAATCCAGTGGGTGTCGCTCGTGTGACCCACAGCGATGAGGCGTATTTTATCAACGTCCATGCCTTGCGCTTTTAGATCGCTGAGGGTTCCCATGGAAGCCATTCCAAGATCCAGCTCACCTCGGATGAGCAGGCGTGCGTTTTCCGTGGAAGCCGCCGTCGATTCGGCGGCTACGCGAACGTTGGGAACGTGGTTGTTGATGATGGAAGCAAAGCCTGCACCGAGGAAATAATAGGTTCCGGCGGGGCTTCCCGTACCGAAGGATAGAAACTTCATGGCCGCATCCGGTCGGCCGTTAAAGGCGAAAAAACCGACGACCAGCATTAGGACGATTAACCTGGACTTGGTGAAGAACTTACCCGCTTTCTTGAGATGCATGACAATCTCCTTTCTTTGGACCTAGGGTAGCGTTTATTCTTACAGCATTTCTTTGACGACGATGGTGAATCCTGTAGGCAATTCATTGAAATACATGGGGAAAGCCTGAGTTTGCTCCTTTCCCGCCTCGATGCCTTTCGCATCGGCTTTAACCGCTCGCGGGTATAATCCGCCGGCGGCAGGACCTTCCGGCAAGAAGATATTGACCCGGTATCGTTTGGTTTCTGATGAAATGTTTTTAATCGAGAGCTCCATGTGAAGGCGGGTTTTCCCTTCATACCCCTTGAAGTAATAGGCAACCTTGGTAATTTGCGCCGAATCGGTCACTTTGTAGACGATGTTAGGTGCAATACCCGCCTCCTTGGAAGCAGAGCCTGTTGTGGCACAGCCCGTCAGCCAAAGGACTGCAGCCGACGTTACCAGAAGACCGGCCATGCATTGCAATGTTCTTCTCAGCATCTTCTCCTCCTCCTTCTCCTTTAGGTTGATGGTTTATGGATCCGGCAGCGATTAAAGGTTGTAATCCTGTCTGATCCGGCGATCGATGCCCGTTTCATGTGCCTCAGGGAAGACTTTGGAGTAGGTGATATACGTTTTAAGCAGGTGCCGCCTGGTCTTCTCATAGGCTTCCGCCGGGCTCTTTTTGCTGATGGAATCGAGAATGTCTCGATGCTCACCAATGAACTCTTGCAGGTGTTGCCCTGTCAGTTGAGTCTGAGTTTTTTCGATGATCAATGCCGAATACGACTGGGTGATCGATTCAGTAATAAAAACGATGATCGGGTTGCAGGTAATTCTAGCCACCTCCAAGTGAAAGGACACGTTGATCAACCGGGCACGTTTGAGGGATTTGGCTGCCAGAGCCTCGGCTGTATCCAATAGCCGTACCAGCCGCTGTAAATCTTCGACGTCCCGATATTTCGCGGCTATCTCAGAAGCCCTAGGCTCGATGTATAATCTCGCATCAATGAGATGAGAATAATCAATATGGCCCAGTCGAATCAAATTCTGAAAATTTTCAGTGATTGAATCCGGGTTTGGCTCAGAGACGTATGCTCCCGCATGAATGCCGCGCTTGACGGTGATCAGCCCGCTGCTCTGAAGATTTCTAAAGGCCTCGCGAACCGTCACGCGGCTAACTTGGAATTGACCGGCCAGCTCTCGTTCCGAAGGAAGTTTCTCCCCGGCCTTGTATGTTTCTTCCAGAATAGCGTTCTTGATAGCCAGTTCCACCCCCTGTGAAAGGAGGGGCTTTTTGAGCGACTTGAACTTTCCCATTCGCTACCCTTTATTTTCGCTGGATCCGGAAGAAGGTAAAAATGTGGTATGACGTCTGTTGTCATACCATAAAAATAATGTCAAGCTTTTTTTACACTATTTAAATCTTGATGATCTCTTAAAAAGTTGCCTTAGTTGTCACTCCCGCCCTTCGACTTCGCTCAGGATAAACTCCGGCGGGAGTCCAGAACCCCTTGAGAATACTGGATTCCCGCTTACGCGGGAATGACAGAAAAGGGGTTTTCCGACCTTTTACGAGACCATCAAATCTTGGTAGCTTCCAAACCGGCATGGTGCGGGGAAGCTTGATTGGATAGAGCCGCCTTCTTGCCGGGGGATGGCACCTGAAGTGGTCATTGTTTTTCATGACTGAACTGTTTAGGTGCTGAAAAGACTGTGGCACAGAAGCACCGGGAGCGATAGGTGGCCTAGAGGGCTTAAAAAAGTCCCGTAAATGGTCGGGTTGCTCTTGACTAAAAGAGTATGAATCATTAAATAAAGTCCCTTTAAAAGAGTTAAGAATTTTGTAACAATTTAGCTGTTTGAAATGCTGAAGTAGGCAGCTGTGAGCATGGGGGTCCCTCTTAAAACTCAAAAACGAAGAAGCCACATCGCCGTGTTATGCTTTGGGCAACGGGTGAGGCG
>JAFGDM010000274.1 GCA_016932115.1 Deltaproteobacteria bacterium
GAAGGGACAGGGCTCACATGAGAATAAGAATCGATCACACAAAGTGCTGTGGGTGCAAGCTCTGTGAGGTAGCCTGCTCGTTGAAGCACACGGAAAGCGTCAATCTTCAGCGATCAAGAATCAAGGTTTTCATTGAGGAGACTTTTTGTCTCCCTGTAATTGCCGGACCTTTCACGGAAGCGGCATGCAATTCCAAAGGCATGGTTCTTGTGGACGGCGTCGAGGTGGACGGGTGCGTCTTGTGCCGCGCCTCTTGTCCGGAAAAGACTATTTACAAGGAACCGGACACCGGCATCCCTCTCAAATGCGACTTCTGCGGCGAGCCCCCTGACCCGGAGTGCGTGAAGTGGTGCCCCGCAGAGGCTCTTGTTTTAGTCGAGGATTGAAAAGCAAGGGATTCAATGGCTTTTTATTAAGAGGATTTTCATGGGACCGGAAAGGGAACTCTTCTGGAAGATCGGGCCGGGTTGGCTCTTTTATGCACTGGCTGCTTTGGCAGTAGGCCTGCTGCTGGTCGGTACGGCGGCCCACCTGCAGTTGTGGATGAAAAGCTCGCTGAAAGGCAAGGTTGCTTTTTCACGGGAGGCCTTGAAGCAAACTCTTTCCGATGTGTTTCTGGGTCTGCGTGTGCTCAAGGGCGAGGTGGCGGCCGGCATCATGCATGCCTTGATCTTCTGGGGTTTCCTTGTTCTGACGATCGGAACGGCGATCCTCCTGGTCCACGAGCATTTGTCCTCCTTCCTGGTGGGGACCAGCCATCTTGCTTTTGAGGTCGCCATGGAAATCGGCGGGCTTATCCTCCTGGGAGGGATCCTTTGGGCCTTGGTCCGGAGATATGTTCAGCGTGTTCCGAGACTTGAACGCCGGTTGGAGGATGCGCTGGTGCCCCTGTGGCTGCTGGTAGTGGTCGGCTCGGGGTTTATCCTGGAAGGAATACGGTTGGCGTCTCAAAAGCCGGAATGGGCCAACTGGTCTTTTGTCGGGGCATGGGCCGCCGGTTTCATATCCCCGGGGATTGCGGAATCCTCTTACCCGTACCTGTGGTGGGGGCATGCGCTTTTGAGTTTGGGCTTTGTCGCTGTCATCCCTTTTACCAAGCTCTTTCATATTTTGGGAGCGCCTGCCGCCTATTACCTACATCATTCCTCAGAAGTGTCCATAAAAGCCTCTCTCTTTTCCCGGGATCTTGCTCAAGCACCGGTGAATGAGGATGAAGTGGCCCCGGAGACCGGCGAAGCCGCACTGGATTTCGCCGAAACGCCGCTGAACCTCGCAGACATTGCCTTCTATGACGCCTGCATGAGATGCGGGCGTTGTGTGCAAGTCTGTCCGTCTGCAGGCGCCGGCGAGGCTTTCGCACCCCGCGATTTTATCCAAGCCACGATTCGTGCTCTGTGGAAAGAGCATTCTCGCGTCGGAGATATCCGATTGTTCACCAAGGACCAAGTGATTGATCCCAAGGTTCCCTGGCACTGTACGACTTGTGCAGCGTGTCTGGAGGTCTGCCCTGTATACGGCGCCGCCTTCGAGGCTGTTTCGAAAAAGAGGACCACGCTTATATTGGAGGGAACAGGGGTGCCTGATCTCATGAACCAGACCCTGGAAAGGCTCTTCAATTATGAGAATCCCTGGGTGTCTTCCAAGAGGGAGAAGGCTGCCTGGACCAAAGATCTGGATATCCCTGCCCTGACAAAAGACGGGAAAGAGGTGGATTTCTGCTATTTTGTCGGATGTACGACCTCCATCGATGCGAGAACCCAGGCCATAGCCAAATCTTTCTCGAGTATCCTGAAGCATGCGGGGGTGAGCTTTGGGGTTCTTGGTGAAAAAGAGCCTTGCTGCGGGGATATTGCCAGAGTGGTGGGAGAAGTAGGCCTCTTTGAGGAGAAGAAGATGAACTGCCTGGATCTCTTTAGCCGGTATGATATCAAAGAGGTCGTGACCTCTTCCCCCCATTGCTTCCATGCGTTTCTCAACGAGTACCCGGAAAAGAACTTTGGAGTGAGGCACTATTCATTGGTCTTAAAGGAGCTCATCGGCCAGGGGAGGATAAGGTTCAAAACAAACGGAAAGCGTACGGCGGTGACGTACCATGACCCTTGTTATCTCGGTCGCCACAATCGAATTTTTGAGGAACCGAGGGAAGTGATTCGGTCGATCCCCGGCATCCAATTGGTAGAGATGGATCACCATGGTGCGGACAGCCTGTGCTGTGGCGCAGGAGGGGGAAGAATGTGGCAAGGGAAAGAACTGGACGGTGAGGCGAGAATGAGTGAAATCAGGGTGAGAGAAGCCCGTGCCACCGGGGCCGAGCTGCTGATCACGGCCTGTCCCCTGTGTCTCATCATGCTCGAGGATGCTTTGAAAACTCTTGGATTTGAAAAAGAATTGAGGGCGATGGATCTAAACGAACTGGTTTTGAGTTCATTGGAATTGGCGGGGAATAACCTAATGTAGTGTCTCAACCATCGCTTGTCATCTCGACCGAAGGGAGAGATCTTAATAACCCGTGAGTATTTCAGTAGTTCTCGCATTCGCTCGAAATGACACCCCTTTAAAGGGATTACTGATATACTACGAGGCCTTTACTTCAAGTGACGGGAAGGTAAATCCTGCCATGGACCAATGATTCCATGGAGCGGGTTCATACAAACAGGAATAAGGAGGGCTGGGAGCGATGGGTGACATATTGATATTGGTTGAAAGCAAGGGGGGGGGCTTGGAAAAGATGACCCTCGAGCTGATACGAGGGGCCGAAGGCTTGGCCAAGGAGCTGAGCACCGGAGTTTCAGCCGTGGTTGTCGGAGCTGATACCGCCCCGTTGGCCGAATCGGCTGCGGCCTATGGATTGAACAAGGTCTATCGGCTGGAACATACCTTGTTGCAAGGCTTCCAGCCTGATGCCTGGGTAGGGGCGTTGGAGTGGCTGTGCAAGGAGGTCTCCCCGGGTATTTTTCTCATCAGCCACTCCTTTGTTGGAAGGGAAGTGGCGCCCAGGCTGGCGTATCGGCTGAATACGGAGGCGACCACGGATTGCATCGGATTGAGGATCGATCCTGCGGACAAGGGGCTCATTCGCACAAAACCCATTTATGGAGGGAACGCGGTGGCCATCGTGAAGACGGAAGGCATTCCTCAGATCGTCACTGTGAGGAAAGGGATCTTTGAGCCGGCAGAGCCGGCGGCGACGAGGAGCGAAGTGGTGTCCATGGCCCCCCCTCTTGATGAATCTCTCCTAAGGGTCAAGTCTCTCAAGACGGTGGAGCAGGAAGTCGTGGAACTGGACAAAGCCAATGTGGTGATAGCAGGTGGACGAGGAATTGCGGAGAAAGAGGATTTTGAAGTGCTGACCGACTTCGCCAAAGCGCTCAGCAAAACCCATGGGAGGGTGCTGATCGGATGCAGCAGACCGGTTGTAGACAAAGGGTGGATGTCATCTGATCACCAGGTAGGTCTGACCGGTTCCATGATTTCACCTGATGCCTATGTAGCGATCGGCATCTCGGGGGCTGTCCAACATCTGGTGGGCATGATTCGGTCCAAGAAAATCATTGCGATCAATACGGATCTGGGCTGCAATATGTTTAAGGTGGCCGACTATGGGGTAGTTGGCGACTACAAGGAGATCCTGCCCGCATTGATCAAGAAACTGGAGGAATAATCATGAAAGAACCGAAAATCATTGTCTGTGCGAAACAGATACCGGATCCGGAAGCGCCGTTCTCAAACGTGAGCGTCAATGTTGAGAAGAAAGAGGTGGTGGTGGATGCTCCCGATGTCATCAGCCCCTACGACGAAAACGCCTTGGAAGCCGCTATCAGGATAAAAGAAGAGGTAGGGGGAAAGATCACCGTCTTGAGCATGGGCAGGAAGGTTTCAGACACGGTGCTGAGAAAGACGGTAGCAGCCGGGGCCGATGCTTTGATCCTTCTGGAGGATGCGGCATTTGAAAGGCTGGATAGTCGTTCCATCGCTTTTGTGCTTTCCTCCGCAATCAAGAAGATCGGAGAGTATGATCTGATTCTGACGGGAAGGCAAGCCGGAGACTGGGACTCGGGGCAGGTAGGTCTGATCTTGGCTGAATTGCTGGGGATCCCGTCCATCAGCTTGGCGCGTTCGATAAAGATCAAGGATGACAGCGTGGTGGTGGAAAAGCTTGTCCCGGTGGGCTACGAAGTGGTTGAGGCAGAATTACCCGCATTGGTCACGGTGAGCAATGAGGTAGGGGAACTGAGATATGTGGCGAGGACCAAGATGATGGCGCTGCTCAGGCGGCCGATCAGCATCCCTAAATGGGGGACAAAGCAACTGGAGCTCAGCGTGGAGGCCCTTAACCCTGTGCAGCTCATGGAACTGTGCCCGCCGCCCGACATGAGGAGGGAGTGTGTGTTCATTGAAGGAGCATCGTCTGATGAAAAGGCCGGCAAGCTGGCAGCTGTTTTTAAGGAGCTGAGATAGAACGCGCAACAAATCCCCTATGTGAGCCTGTCCGACGACCAGAAATCCTCTCACTTGAGGGTGGCGGAAGAATGACTGAATACATTTGTATTATCATCAAAAAATAAGGAGGAGGTAAAGAAATGGCTGACAAGGTTTACGATGCGATCATTATTGGAGGAGGACATCACGGGACGACAATTGCTCCTTACCTGGGCAACGCAGGCATGAAGGTCGGGGTTTTTGAGCGACTGGACCATCTAGGGGGTGGAGCGATCACGGAGGATCTTCCGTCTCCCGGATTCCGCGGCAATTTTTGCGCCCATTTTACACGCTACTACGGCCACCCGGCTTACAAGGAGTTCAATCTGCGAGAGGAGGGGCTGGAATACACCTTCCCGGATACTAATGAGGCGATCATCTTTGATGATGAGACCAGTTACGTGGCTTACGCAGCTTTCACCGTAGTCGATCCCAAGACGGGCGAAACAAAGTTCAATGAGCAAAACGTCAAGAAGACCTATGATCAGATCATGC
>JAFGDM010000275.1 GCA_016932115.1 Deltaproteobacteria bacterium
GATTTAGAAATCTGGTTAACCATCCTTTATTAAGGCACCTCCCCGGCATTATGGAGACTCCCAGGAAAGACACCGTCGAAGACCTAAGAAACATGGAAGTGATTAGAAGTCTTGTTGGGTCAGCTCCACTCTGATCCTCCACGATTCACAGGGAGAGGGGTTGAGTCATCGGACCAAGGAAAAAGGTAGGAATCCAAAGTCTTGAAAAAAGAAATACTCATCTTTCCCATCTTCTGTGCCTTTTGGGTTTCTGAAAACGGTCGAGCAATATTCAAGTCCCCAAAACCTCTTCTGGTGCTGCTGGCAGATCATGTCGCCTTCAACCCGGCTCTTACCCGTGTCAGACGAAATTGTTACCAGTTCATTCTTGGCCGTACGAAAAGAAATTGACCCTTGACTGCGCCACGTAAACCCACCATCCTTTCCTTGGTCAATCCACCATTGCTGGCCATCAGCGAAAATACCCGTGATCGTCGAACCGAAGAGCAACCCCTTGATCTCTTCCCCGTTCAGCCGGGTTTCTTTAAAACCGGGCAGATATTCTGATGGTTGCCCTGGCACGCCAGCCTTGAACAGGCCTTCGGCAAACCGGTCAGCGAGAGTCGGAGTGTTGAAGGGTAAGTTATACATGATGTTTCGTATTCTGGGTTCAACCTCCCCCGCCCATCCCTTGTTGTAGATTTCCAATGCAGCACGTGCCTCCTTCTCCTTGCCGAGAAGACCGTATGTGGCCATCAGCCACGAGGCCGAGAGGGTTAAGTCGGGGTTAATTCTGAGCCCCTTTTCAATGAGGCCCGCCGCCTCTTCGAGGTTCCCCATGCAAAACTGCACATATCCAAGAAGATACAGGTAGCGGCCCGGATTAAGCGGGTCGAGCCTAATCGCTCGATTGATAAAATCGACTGCCTCCCTCGGCCTGCCACCAAATATCCGCATCCCCCCCATGGCAGAAAGGATGGCGGGATTGTTAGGATCCAGGGCGAGGGCCCGCTCAAGTTCGAAGGTTGCCTCTTCGTGCTGGCGCCGGGCAAGATAATGGTGTGCATTGACAAGGTAAACAATTGATGTGGGATTCTTCATGGCCTCCTTGAGATACTCCCTCGACCGCAAACGCGCCCCTCTATACTTTACCCCCAACTTTTTGCTCAACGCTCCATAACTACCATTCCAGTAAGTCAAAGCCAGCGCCGCATATGCTCGCTTATATTTTGGATCGAGCTCGATGGATGTTTTGAAATGCTGAACCGCCTTGGCAAAATCATCCGCTGTAAATTGAAGATATTTTCCCCATCCCTTCAGAAATTCATCGTATGCTGCGACGCTCTCTGTTCCCCCGTGGTCCGCCCTTTCTCCCGGTGTTAGCTTTACCCCCAGAGCCGAAACGATTTTTGCGGTGATCTCGTCCTGCAGGGAAAAGACATCTCTCATCTTGCCGTCATACCGCTCTGCCCAAAGGTGATAACCCGTTATGGCATCAATCAGCTGCGCGTTGATCCGGATCTGGTCGTCGGCTCTGCGTACACTTCCTTGCAGGACATAGCGTACTCCCAGATCCTCTGCCACCTTGCCGATCTGGATAGGTTTCCCCTTATAGACGAATGAAGAGGTGCGGGCAATCACGAAGAGGCCTGAGCTCTTAGAGAGAGAGGTGATGATTTCCTCGGTCAAGCCGTCACTAAAGAACTCCTGCTCTGGGTCTTTGCTCATATTCACGAATGGAAGAACGGCTATGGAGGGCTTGTCAGGCAGAGGAAAGGCCATCTTATTTTTCGAAGCTATTTCAAATTTTGGGGGAGCAGGAGTCTCTACTTTTTGGGTCTCCTCACGAAGTGGGGGTAACACCTTCTCAACAGGAGAAACCTCTTCAGCCATTTTTCCTCTGCCGGGGTCTTTTTTGGGGGGAGCCATTTTTTCTTCGGATGGGACTTCAGGTCGGGAAGCCTGGCGCATGTAAATTCCCCGGACTGCTATGATGATTACTGCAACCAATCCGATGATGGCAACCAGTATTGCCCACCGATGTTGAGTTGACCAAGCGATCTTTTGTTTATTCGGAACGGCGACTGGAATTATAGGTTCCTGAGAGACTTCGTCAATCTCCTCTTTTTCTGGTTCAAATTTCACCCCTCCTCTGAGGGTTGATATAAAACTTTCCCACGCATCACCATTGACCGAGTCTCCGTAGATAATATCAACATCGTCTAAGTCTGCTCCAATCCTGTCAATGGCAAACTTCAGCCGGACATACCCTTCACTCCCCTTGTACTCAAAAAGATTTGCCCAACTGTCTTTTTCAACCTCGGTAAACGGGTAGGCCTTGCCGGTTCCTTCGTCATATTTCTTTTTCTTTCCAAGGACTTTGAAAAGCGGGGCTTCTTCCAAGTTAGGGAGGGCATATACCCATTTCCGGTAGATTCTTGGCAGCAAGTGCTCCTTATCCGACGACCCTGAAGAACCTCCAACCGTGTCGTTGAGCAAGGCAAGAAGATCGTGATGTCCCTCCAGAGGGATGGATGTTATTTTCCCTAATCTTTTCATCTCGTTAACGACAAGAGCGATCACGGAGAGGTAAAACCTTCGGGAGGGCGAGTTGAAATGAAGAGTCAGCTCAATTCTATTCTTGCACGCAATATGAAGCTTGAACTCGTTGAGATCAATTGTTATGGGGCGAGTTTTGGTTATTTCCATCGTTTTTTCCCCTTCGGGCTAATCCCTTAAAAAGACAGAAGATTTCATCAGGGCAGGAGATAACCAAAAAAATCTGACGGTACGTACCGTCAGAAACCATATCCTAATGCTATGAGTTATGGTCAGATTCGAAGGTGCACATGAAAACCATCATAGCAAAGTAATTTATATTGTCAAGACGATGACGTGAGTCTGTTGATGTTCCAAAAGAAGGCCACTGACAAAGTGTTTTACCCGAAGAAATACCAAAAAAGGAGGAAGGACCATGAAAACCAAGCTCTGTGCGACGATATTGGCTTTATCATTTTTCTTCCTTTTTTCTCCGATGCTTCTGTCTCTATCGGAAGCAGAGACTAATGTTTCGGATAAAATAATAATCTTCTGGGAAGGAACTACTTTTGATCGAAACACGGGGATTACATCTTAGAACCGTCGCATGGGGACGCGCATGGGGACGTAGTTAAGTTATTAAAATTATTTGCAACAGACAAGAAATTTGATGTCAGACACCGGAAACAATTAAAAATCGGAAGCAAAAGGAGGATACCATGCAGGCGCTCTGTAGATCTCTGATCGTTGTAGTGGCTCTGGTTCTGGTTCTATCTCCCGACGTCAAATCCGCTGAAACTGATGTCGGCATTGTTCTCATGCATGGAAAATGGGGAGGTCCACCCGCCCCACCAATCCAGTTTCTTGCAACAGCGCTAAGAACTAAGGGTTTCAAGGTAATCACGCCCGTCATGCCTTGGGGACTAAAACGGATGTACGATGCCGATTACCCAACGGCCCTCTCGGAGATTGAAACAGCCGTGGAGAATCTTCGCAAGCAAGGGGCAAAGCGCATCATTGTCGCCGGCCAAAGTTTCGGGGCTAATGCTTCCATAGCTTACGCTGCCTCCGGCAGGGAGGTAGATGGAGTGATGGCAATTGCGCCGGGGCATATGCCCGATCAGCAGAATTTTGGCGCCAGTGTTTCGAAAGCCCGCAAAATGATAAAGCAGGGAAAAGGCGAAGAGATTGCTTCATTCATTGACAACAATCAGGGACAAGATAAGAATATCAATACGACCGCAAAGATCTACCTCTCGTTTTTCGATCCGAACGGGTTGGGGGTCATGCCAAAGAATGCTGCAGCAATACCAAAGCCGGTGCCTTTCCTGTGGGTTGTCGGAACGGATGACCAAATATACCGCAGAGGAGAAGACTATGTTTTTAACAAGGTCCCGAAGCACCCCAGGAACGCGTACCTGGTTGTAGATGCCAACCACAGCACTACGCCCAAGGTAGCTGCCCCCCAAATTCTTGAATGGATCATGTCACTGAATTATTGAGTGCCAGGACAAGGGAGCAGCCCTTAACACGAGACAAATAGGAATGGCGGATGGGTTCAATTTTAAGGTCTGATTCAATAGACCGAAATAGGAACCCGTCTCCGATTATGTACAGCCGTGGAGAAGGAAGATTTGAGTGAAAAAACCGCTGAACCTTACAGGTTTTGAACCAATTCCAACCTTGGATTAACGAGACGAGATTCCGTAGGAGGGAGAAGTTTCTGAATTCTTACAATGACCACTGGTTGATTCACCTCCTTATTGGTTTGTGCTAACTCCATTGCCCGGCGATTGAAAATCGGGGTCATCCTCTAAGAGCAAAACGACAAGTGCTCCTTTTGGAATCTGCTCGTCCATCTCTGGATGAGCTATGATATATCTGCTGAAATCAAAACTTAATGTGAGACTCTTATCAAAAAAATCTTTATCAGTCATTTTCAAATACCTCCTTCAAGAACCTTCCGCGATACAGTTCCCAATTCGACCGAAGGTCTAATTCAGCAAATGTTAAGGTGCTATTAAAATCCCCATGGGAGGTGCTCTTTATATGATTATCAAATCTTTACAGCCTGTTGAAAAACTCTTTTGCAGAAAGGATACCGTCGAAGACCTGAAAAACATGAAAGTGATTAGAAGTCTCGTTGAGTAAACCCTAAGTACCCTCTCCAAGTAATTCTCTTATCTTGGTGAGAAGCATTTGGTATTTGAAAGGCTTCGTGATAAAAACATCCGCTCCTACTTCATA
>JAFGDM010000039.1 GCA_016932115.1 Deltaproteobacteria bacterium
ATCGAAGACTTCAGATTCCACGATCTTCGGCACACTTTCGCGAGTCATCTCATTATGAGGGGAGCATCTTTGAAGGAGGTCCAGGAACTGCTTGGCCATAAGGGCGTTAAAATGACAATGCGGTACGCCCACTTGAGCCAGGAAAATAAGAAGAAGGCGGTTTCCCTCCTGGATGGTCTATGTCACAAAAGTGGCACATTTTCAACTCATACTCTGTAATCCCTTAGGATTACTACCCAATTTCTTCAGGTGCACCTGAATGGCCACCAAGGCCGCGGGGGTGATGCCGGAGATTCTAGATGCCTGACCAAGCGACAAAGGCTTCACCGTGTTTAGCTTCTCCCTTACCTCTCTGGTAAGACTGTAGACGGTGTTATAGTCCAGCCCATCCGGAAGCTTCATATTTTCCAGACGCCGCAGTTTTTCAACCTGTTTTTCTTGGTGCTCAATATACCCTTCGTATTTGATCCTAGTCTCTACCTCTTCAGCCACCTCTTCCTCAATCCCGGCAAGTTCAGGATCGAAAAGAGGGAGGTGTTTGAAGAAGATTTCATTTCGCCTGAGCAACTGGGCCAGGGAAAAGGGGTTTTTTAAAGGCGCAGCGCCAATCTCTTTAAGCCGCTCTTCGACCCATCCTTTGGGTTTAACCCTGAACCCTTGAAGGCGTGTCAAGATCCTTTCAACCGCGTCCCTCTTGGAGCAAAAGCGACGATATTCCTCATCCGGCACAAGGCCAAGCTTATAACCCAGATCTCTAAGCCTGAAATCTGCGTTGTCTTCCCTCAGAAGAAGCCTGTGTTCCGCTCGGGAGGTGAACATGCGGTAAGGTTCATTGGTCCCCCTTGTAACCAAGTCATCGATGAGCACGCCCATGTAAGCGACGGACCTTTCGAGAAGCAAAGGTTCGTCACCGCGAATTCTCAAAACAGCGTTGATACCGGCCATGAAACCCTGGGCCGCCGCCTCCTCATAACCCGAAGTTCCGTTGATCTGGCCGGCGTGATAGAGGCCTTCAATGAGTTTGGTTTCCTGGGTCGCCTTGAGCTGGATAGGATCAACGTAGTCATACTCGATCGCATAACCGGGCCGCAGGATCTGCGCCTTTTCAAGGCCGGCGATGGATCTCACCATTTTAACCTGAATATCTATGGGCAAGCTCGTTGGGATTCCATTGGGATAAACTTCCACGGTCTCAAGGCCTTCCGGTTCGAGGAAGATCTGGTGCCGCTCTTTCTCTTGAAAACGTACCACTTTGTCTTCGATGGATGGGCAATATCGAGCGCCGGTACCGACAATGATCCCGCTGTAAAGGGGTGAGCGATCCAGGCCTTCTTTGATATAGGCATGGGTTCGTTCATTCGTATAGGTGACATGGCAGGGCAGTTGAGGGAGTGTAATGCTCCTTTTGCTGAAAGAAAATGGTCTTGGGTTTTTATCACCCCACTGGACATCCAGGCCCTCATAGTCGATCGTCCGGCTGTTCAGTCTCGGGGTTGTCCCTGTCTTGAGCCTTCCGACTCGAAATCCAAGGTCTATGAGTTGCTCTGAGAGGCGGTTTGATGGAGGATCTCCCATACGGCCTGCCGGAAAATGGTCCAGGCCGATGTGGATGAGTCCTCTTAGAAAAGTCCCTGTTGTGAGGATCACGGCTTTGGAAAGAAACTGCTCATGGATTCGGGTCTCTACGCCGCAAACCTTGCCGTTTCGAACCAGCAGCCGATCCACCATGTCCTGACGGATGTCCAGGTTGCGCTGCATTTCCAAAGTCTGCTTCATCCGCTTGGAGTAAAGCACCATGTCGTTCTGAGAACGCGAACCTTGAACTGCAAGCCCTTTTCGGGTGTTGAGACGCCTGAACTGGATGGCCGTGGCATCGGCATTCCTCGCCATCTCCCCTCCAAGGGCGTCAATCTCCTTGACCAGATGCCCTTTAGCCAGACCGCCGATGGCGGGGTTGCAACTCATTGCGGCGACATGGTCGAGGTTGATAGTCAAAAGAAGAGTGGGGTGGCCCATACGGGCCGCAGCCAGGGCGGCTTCACAACCCGCGTGACCTGCACCCACTACAATGACGTCATAGTGTTTGTCAAAAACCGACATAGCAAAAAACGGGGCCTACGCACCTTCCGCTGCTGTGCTTAAGCACTTGTCCCTGCAAGGTTTATCCCTCATCCGTTTGTTTTATGAAAGCCCGAAAGGATCCTGCAATATAATCGACTCTTCTCTACCCGGTCCCACGGAGATGAGAGAGAAGGGGATGTGCACAAACTCCTCAATTGTTTTAAGATAAGTCTTGGCCGCCTCGGGTAAGTGATCCCAGGCTCTCACAGAGGAAAGATCTTCCTTCCAGCCTGGAAGATCTATGTAAACGGGCTTGCACCGGGCAAATTTATTGAGGCTCGCCGGTTTGGATTGCATTCTCTTCCCATCCACTTCGTACGCTACGGCGATCTTAAGTGGGTCTAAACCGGTTAGCACGTCAAGCTTTGTTAAACTCAAGCTGGTCAGGCCGTTTAGTCGAGCAGAATCCTTGATAATCGTGAGATCCAGCCATCCACACCGACGGCGGCGACCGGTGGTGGCCCCGAATTCCGCCCCTCTTTCCTGCATATAATTCCCGATCTCATCATCAAGCTCCGTGGGAAAGGGACCGGCCCCCACGCGGGTCGTGTAGGCTTTAACAATGCCGATAACGTGGTGAATCTTGTCCGGCCCGATTCCGGCCCCGGTGCAAACTGCGCCTGATATAGGATTTGAGGAGGTAACATAGGGGTAGGTCCCATGATCAATATCAAGCTGAGTGGCCTGGGCGCCTTCAAAGAGAATTTTTTTCCCTCTGCACATGGCCTCCTCCAGCTCCAGCGACACATCGGTAATGAAAGGCTCGAGAATTCTCCCAAAGGCAAGATACCTCTCGTATATGGGTTTGAACTCCAGGGGCTCCGCCTTGAGCCATCTTGTGAGAATAAAGTTTTTTTCCTCGAGATTGGTCTTCATCTTTTTTCGAAGAGTATCCGGCTCAAGGAGATCCACAACCCGAATCCCGGTTCTAGCCACCTTATCTTCATAACACGGCCCGATGCCGCGACCGGTGGTTCCCAGCTTATCCTTGCCCTTAGCCTCTTCCCTGGCCATGTCGACAGCCTTGTGATAAGGCATAATGAGGTGCGCCCTTTCGCTGAGGCTTAAATTTTGTGGTGCTACCTCAACCCCTTTCTGCCTCAGCGTCTCCATCTCCTCCAGAAGAACCTCTGGGTCGATAACCACACCGTTGCCGATCAAGCATTTCTTCTCCCTGTGGAGAATACCTGATGGAATAAGGTGGCAGATCGTTTTACAGCCCTTTACCACAAGGGTGTGGCCTGCGTTGTTGCCTCCCTGAAACCTGACCACCATATCCGCTTCGGCGGCCAAGCAATCCACGACCTTGCCCTTGCCTTCATCACCCCATTGGGTTCCGACGATCACAACATTTGCCATTGTTGCCGCTCCGGAAAACTGGTGATTTCCTAAGTAGTTATTTTCATGATAAAAGCGCCCGAAACACCAGACTTTTTTAACCCCAAAGCCTGGATCTTGTCAACGGATTTATCGCCAAGCAGTCGGATATCACATCGAGTGTCTATAAAAAAGCTCACCATTGCAATGGACAGAAGCTGATTCGGTAACATCAGCGTTGTGATTTGTAAAAGAGTTCTTCATATATGAATCAACTTATGTGGAAATACTACCTTGCATTTGGAATGCTGAATTTTTGGGTGGTCGGAAGCCCCGAGCAAAGGCACTTATTAAAAAACAAGGAGGACCCTGCCTTCTTTACTGACCGCTCAACTGCTTGACGTGGAGACTCGCCTTTTGTTATTCTCGGGTTGAATAGAGGAAGTGTGCACTCTTTTCGGAGACCCGCCATGACAAGCGAGAAACGCGAAGCGATCAAATCGGACTTACGCCGTTCCCAAGTGCCGAAATCAGCGCCTCAGATCAGAAAAGAACTCTCCAAGCAATTTCAAATACCGCCTAAAGAACTCTTAAGCCTCCTCGAAAGTATGGTTGCGGCAGGTGAAATCTTTTCATGGCCTCAGAAAAAATTCTGGGATCGCGACATCCATAAAAAAGCGCCTGAGCTTATCCTGGAATTCTTGGCCGCTAACCCGGTCGCTCCATGTGCCAGAATCAAGGGGACGCTTAAACTGCCTCTTGAATTGGTCCAAAGCACCCTGGAGGAGTTGGTGAATGCCGGCCGCCTGCATATCTGGCAGCCCGGCGTGACGGCTTACTATTGCCAATTCGACCCGGAGGCCGTCGCTCTTGAGGCTATTGCCAAAGCTTTGGCGGCGGGCCCGCTCACTCAGAGAGAACTCATTGATCGATTGAGGAACAGACTGCCGGGGTATCAGGCCAAGCACCTCAAAGAACACATATTGAAATCAAGCAGGGTTCTGGAACATCCAAAGTGCGGCAAAGAGAAAATCCGTTATGGTCTGAACCCGCCGGAGCCCGGACCTTATCTGGACAGGGCCGTGCGTGAAGTCATAGCCGCTTACAGGATTCTTGCTCCCTGCCGGATTTCCCTTGATGCGTTATTTGATGCACTCAAGAACCGACTAAGGCCTGAAAAGAAAACACCATTTTTTTCCGAAAAAGCATTTGAAAGTGAAAGTCAGGTTGCGCGGCGGCTCATTCTGGAAAGCATGGCACGCCTCCAGCCATTTGGACAGAAACGAGCCCTTGTTTCGATCCGCGAGTTGCGGCGCTCTTTGAATCTGGCAAAGGCTGATTTTGACAGAGCTATATTCGGGTTGGCACGAGAGAACCGGG
This sequence comes from Deltaproteobacteria bacterium, assembly GCA_016932115.1. GTDB lineage: Bacteria > Desulfobacterota > DSM-4660 > Desulfatiglandales > HGW-15 > JAFGDM01. The sequence goes on from JAFGDM010000039.1 coordinate 4,819, forward strand.
TTGCCCTCCATCATCATGACTTTCCCAATAGCTTGACGTCGGTCCAGCAGGATGAACTTGTGCGGGATGAAGCAGGAACCTATTATGTCGGCATCGTGCTCAAGGAGGCGTCATGACTAAGAACCTCCTGGCAGGCATGCGGAATCCCTTCCGGCAGACCATCGTGAAGGATGCGTGGGAAAGTCTGGTGGACGTGCCTGAAATACATGCACCGGCTTTTGAAGTATGCTGCCGAGCCTTTGAAAATGTCAGGATATCCAAACACTGCGATTCGGTGCTGCTCCATGGAGGAGCGGGAAGCGGCAAGACCCATCTACTGGGACGCTTGCAAAGACATTGGACGTCTTCTCCTCTAACGGCACCGGGCCGGTCCGAAGATCTTGGTCGGTGTGTTTTTCTTTACTGTCGGCTGCAAACGAATCCTCACAGACTCTGGCAACACCTTCGAAAAACCTTTGTAGAAGACCTGCTGCACCGCTTTCCTGACGAGACGACCCAACTCCAGCGACTGGTGGCATGCCGTTTTGCTCAGGGGGACGTGAGGAAACAGCGGCCGCCCCAAAAATGGCTCACCTGGCTTCGAAACCCTGCGAATAGAGACCATGGCGGCTGGAAAAAAATTTTGCTTCCATGGCTCGAAAGAGAGATTTGCCTCGGGTTTTCTTTGCAAAGGGTGTTGTATCACGTCATTACCGGCCGACATATTCTGGAAGCCGGGGCTTGGCTCAAAGGAGAGGATCAATTGCCTGAAGAGTCGTACAAGCTCCTCGGTATCCGAGAAAGTGAAGAGGGGCAATCGGAGGATGGCGCCAGGGAAGTTGTTCTCAGCCTCTGCAGATTGGCAAGTCCGCTCATGCCTGTAGCCTTCTGTTTTGACCAGATCGAAGCACTTCAGACCTCAAGGGATGATCAAGAGAGTTTCTTCCTTTTCGGCCAGATGGGAGCGTCCCTTTTTAACTCCAGCAACAACGCCCTTCTGATATCTTGCATCCAGTCTTCGGTTTTGGATCCATTTAAAGAGGCCGTTCGAGAGGCAGACTACGATAGAATAGCCCGAAGTGTTGAAACCTTGGATCCGCTGGACAAAACCCTGGCTTACAAACTCATCGGCAGCCGCCTGGACTCCGATCCGGGTTTTTTGCGCTTGAGGCAGGAGCGCTTGCATCAATTGTTATGGCCCTTTGAGCTTCCTGATCTTGATCCGGTTTTCTCTTCCTTTGGCACGCAGACCGCTCGAAAGATCATCGCCTTTGCCGGGGCGCTTTTTGAAAAGCGACAAGCGGGAGAAATTGCACCGTTGCGGGAAGATCCATCCGTCTTTCTTCATAAAGAGTTTTATCGCAGGCGCGATATGTCGCTGGACCAGGAAGCGGTGGAATCCGATATCAGCCTTGCACACGGTCTCCCCCTTTTAGCCCAGGTTTTGGGTAGTCAATGGAGTGTGGATAAACAACCCGACAGGGATGTGGATTTTCTCTTTCGGTGCGAGGCTAAACGAATCGGTGTCAGCCTGTGCAACCAACAAAACATGAAAAGCTTGGGGGCCAGGCTCAAGCGTTTGGGAGAATGGCAGTTTAGGAACAACACAATCAGGTTGGTCCTCATTCGCGACGGGCGCCTTCCGATCAATAGGACTGCGGTGGTCACAAGGACACACCTTCATTCCTTGAGAGAGAAAGGTGCGGCCATGTGCCGACCTGACCCCGAGACGCTTGCGGCTTTGCAGGCTTTAAGGAGCCTTCTCTCCGATGCTATGTCAGGAGATCTTCACCACGGAGAAGATACCATCGCTCCGGCAACGGTTCAAGAGTGGTTGGGCCTTCATCTGGACAGCACCCTGAGAACTTTCTTTGGGCAAATCGTGGGCGTTTTCGATAACCCATCCGAGGGAGAATCGGAAGAAATCAGCGGTATCTTGGAAGTTTTGAGAAAACATAAGGTGATTTCCCTCGACAGACTTGCCGCCGAAAGCGGACAGACCGCTGCGGTTGTGGAAAATCTTGTCAAGAGACATCCCGGCCGATTCGGATGGCTTGAGGGCCCTCCGGCCGTCCTTTTTGATTACCGTCCCCCCGAAATTTTATCCTCTAGGGAAAGGGACGAGAGATGACCGTGGTTCTTTCGGTGCATGAGGTGCGTGAGCACATAAGAAGGACCGCCCGCTCCGGCGATCAACGCAGAGGCTCCTCATCATCCGCGCTTCTGGGTCGTATATTCCACGAAGTGGCAGCCGACCTTGTCCGCGCCGACCCAGACAAGAACGCTTTTTCCTTTCTCGAAAACTTGGATTTCGACCGGCAGGTGTGGTGCGCTTACCTCGCCCCCCATGCGTACGACAAACTGGTCGGGCCTCGTATTGCAAAAGAATGCGCGCGACTTCAAGAGCAATCCTCCAGCGTGTTACATTTTTGGGAAGCCGTTCAATCCCTCTGTGTTTGGCTGATTGATCTGGCCTGGGCGGCAACCAATCCCCGAGGCAGGAAAACAAGGCTTTCATGGAAGGATCTTCGTCGGACGGTCCAGGCCGAGGCACCACTTGAGGCGGAATTATGTCTCCCAACCTGGACGGAACCTGTACTCTTGACGGGTATTGCCGATTCTGTGATAAGACTCCCCTTCAGCGGCAACTGGTGCGTTCAGGAGTACAAAATAGGGCGTACTTCGCCGGAGGCCGATCTGGCTCAGATCTGTCTCTACCACCTCCTTCTTCTTCGGAATGAAACAAAAAAGAAAAATGCGGCCCGTTCGGTTCCGAGTCGCTCCCTAAGCTTGGTCAGGTTTGAGCCTGAGGTGCGGGAACTTTTTTTCGGTGAGGCGGAAATCGCCTCGGCCCAGGAAAAGCTTCTGGCCCTGATCGGCAGCCTTGCGGGGGTGACAGGCGGCATGACTTCGATTCCAAGGGCTATCAAAATGGAAGATCTCGCCGGGACCGCAGAGTTGGGCCGCAAGTTGATCCAGGTCTTTGAGGAATATGCCCGGCCTGTAGAGCTAACGGGCGAACCCATTGCAGGGCCGGCCTTTTTTCGTTTTCCCGTCAACTTGTGTCCAAAGGTCAAGCTGGAGCAAATCCAGCGGCTGGGCAGGGAGGTTCAGGTGCGGATGGGCCTGGAAAAACCCCCTTTTATCGGAGTAGACCGGGGCAGAGTGGTTGTAGACCTCGAAAGACCGGATCGCCGTGTTATCCGCTTTGCTGATATTGCCGCCCAGTTTCCGACCTCCGATCCGAAGTGCGGCTCCAGTCTGATCCTCATTGGGGTTGATCTTGACGGCAATCTACGATTTGCCGATCTCAATGACACGGTAGATGCCCATATCCTGGTCGCGGGCGCTACAGGGAGCGGCAAAACCGAATGGCTCCGCACAGCGATTCACGGACTGATACTTTTAAACACCCCTGAAACCTTGCGTCTCGTGCTTATCGATCCCAAACGAATCGCTTTTAACGAATTCAGGGGCTCCCCATTCCTTCTGAGTCCGGAAAGCTTGGTTTTCCCTGATGAACAACCGATCCTTAATGTGTTGAAAGATTTGGTTTCGGAAATGGATCGCCGATACCTTCGTTTGCATCGGTTCGTTCAATACGGCCGGAATGGATCTATCAGCTCAACCGGGCAGTCCCCCGCCCGAATCGTCTGTGTGTGCGACGAGTATTTTGCGCTGGTGGTCAAGGAACCCAAACAACGAAAGGCTGTTGAAGCTCAGATAAGCCTTCTTGGAGCCAAGGCCAGGGCGGCAGGAATCCATCTTATTTTGGCCACCCAGCAACCGAGTCGTGAGGTTATCAAAGGGGCCCTGGATTCAAACATCCCGGCCCGGGTGGGTCTTATGATGGTCAAAAAGGAGGAGTCCAGAATGCTGCTCGGCTACCCGGGCGCTGAAAATCTCCTTGGTAAAGGAGATCTGCTGTTTCGTGATGTGGGAGACCCCGTGCGGCTGCAAGCTCCCTTGCTTTGAATCGACTTCCGTTTATGCTCCGGGGTGCCAACGAATATGTTCCAAGAGGGGCTCTTTGTGCTTTCCTGCAATAAATCGATTTTTGTAACAATTTAGCTGTTTGAAAAATCGCAAGCATCAGGCATGGGGGTCCCTCTTAAAACTGAAGAACGAAGAGTATTCGGGGTGGAGCATGAAAATATCAGGAGTGGCAAAGGCGGGCGGCGAGGCTTCCCGGAAACTTCGAGGATCGACCTCTTTCGGCGATACCCCGGAAGACCTCCGCCCGCCTCACCCGTTGCCCGAAGCATGAAATAGCGATGTGGCTTCTTCGTTTTCCGGTTTTAAGAGAGACCCCCATGCTCGGGGCCGCCGGCTTCAGCATTTCAAACAGCTAAATTGTTACCGATTTTTAAATGCCATTCATGAAAGATGAGAGAGTTTCTATGCCAATCCTTACCAACAGAAACCGGCGAAAAATCAGAGAAACTATGGATTTCCTCAATCGCAATCGGCTCCCTGTCACCTTTGAACTGGAAAGCGACGAAGGAGATTTCACATCCAAAATTATTAAAGTCGAGCATGGAGGAGACTCCTTTCAACAGCCCGACGGCTTAAACCGCTACTTGATTGTTGAAATGCTCTCCCCCCAACAAGGCAATGAACTTATCCAGTCTTCACCAAGGATTCAGGTTAAGTTTTCACTGGGACGATCTAAATGCGGTTTCTCCTCCCGCTATATCAGGAAAAGCATCCTATCTCCTTATTATGGTCATGTCATCGCCTATCCGGAATGTATCATCATTCTGGACAGAAGAAGACACAATCGGTACGCAATAGACTCTTCAAGATCACCCCTCTTTGTCAGCGTAAGACTCACGTTGCAGACAGGACCCGTCCTGAAGAGAAGTTACGATCTAAGAGTTTTCGACATTTCAGAGAACGGCGTTGGCGTCCTTTTGGAAGAAGAAACCCTGAACTTACTTGGGCATCTTGACTTTGGATGCAGACTGGAAGAGCTGGAGTTATTGGCCCCATGGACAACTGTTAAATCGGCCGGCATGGTGAAACACGTATCCAGGATACACAAAGGAAGATACGACGGTTGCTCTCTGCTTGGGATACAGCTCGACGACACCCTCGAACGCTGCGTCTGATCTTTTCACAACCGCTCATGGCCGTGTGACATTGTACACCTTTTTGAAATGCATCGTTGCCGGTGCGGGGTATGGAGGTCCGCCTTAAACCGAACTACGAAGCAGTAACATCGGTGTCAAACAGCTTATCGCGACGAATTACTCAGACGATCATGCCAGTCAAACTCTTTGGAGGTAACCACATGCTCCATTCGACGGATACGTCGATCCAGCTTTTCATACCGTCTTTTCAAAAGTTCCACGGCCGCTTTACGAGAATACACATAGGAATCATAAAAATCTTTTTCCCCATTTACCCGAGGCGGAACTGCCGGTTCGGGCTTCAGGAGCAAAGCCGCTGCGAAATAGATGGCGCACATAGGCCAGAAGCCCGTTACAAGAAATAAAATAAGGGCGATGACCCTAGTCCAGAAAACGGAAACGCCAAAATACTCGGCAACGCCTTTGCACACTCCCAAGATGATACCGTGTCGCGAACGGTAAATGCCTCCGTTAAGGATTCCCCCAAGTCGTCTCATCACTACTAGTCCTTTCTTTCCTGCTCAAGGAGGATCGTCTCCAGAGCGTCCACCCGCTTCTCTATAGAGGAAAGACCCTGATAAATTTGCTGAATCATCCGTGCTTCTTCGGCCTCGAGATCCCGGCCCTTGCGGGTAAAACCTCCTTTAAGAAGCCAGATGGCCATGAGGATCGTGCTCCCCACAATGGCCGCAGCCAGAACAATGCCTCCTAAAACGATTGCCACAATCAGTATGCTGTTCATGGTGAAATGGACTCTCCTTATTCCTGCCGGGTGAAGGTTTTCCTTCGCTCAAACGCCGTCTGAAACCTACTACTGCGACGTCCAATGCGGCCTATTCCATTCGGGCAGGCCCCATCACGGCGGATTTGAGTTCTTGTAATTCTTTTTCAATCTCAGCGTCAACCACAAGCTCTTCAAATTGAACCTTCAGACCCGCCGTTTTCCCATAATTGACCAGATCAGCCTCTGCTTCCATTCTTTCAATCCGGTTCTCAAACTCATCAAATTTAATAATCGCCTCAGAGGATTCGATGCGGCGAATGTCCTCCTGAGCTCGTTTTTTCTTGCGAGCATGAATATGGCGCTGAATAAGGAGTCGCTGCTTTTCCCTGGCACCGCCGAGCCTGTCTTCAAGCTGACGAATATCTTCCTGGTACTGATCTATCAATTCATTCATGTCCGCAAGTTCCTGTTCTAAACTGCCTACCCTTTCAGAATATCGGCGTTTCTCAAGGAGCGCCTCCCTGGCTAGGTCATCCCGGCCTTTGCTCACAGCCACTCCTGCGTTCTGCTCCCAGTTTTTAGCTTGAGCCGAAGCTTCAATCATTTGGCGGTGCGTCTTTTTTTTGTTCGCCATGACCCCTGCACAAGATGCCTTAATTTCGACCAACGTGTCTTCCATTTCCCGGATCATGAGACTGATCAGTTTTTCCGGGTCTTCCGCCTTGTCCAACATAGCGTTAATGTTGGAAGTGACGATGTCTCGAAAGCGTGTGAAAATTCCCATTTTGAAACCTCCGATTAGTTTTTCTCCTTTCCAACTGCAGATTCTGTGCCCACGAAAAAAAAGCATCAAAAAACCAATCAATTAAATATATTAGCGGCATTATCCTGCTTGACAAAATCAGATTTTTTGCTAGGATATGGCTAAACAAGCTATATATAAGCTTTTTTTACCACTATGATCAAGGACAGGGAATCCTATATGGAAAGGGTCAACTCGGCTTATCCTGCCGAGATACCGGAGGCTCTAGGCGAATCAGGCGCTTTCATTCGATTTTGTGAAAGGCTTTCAAGGGTTGCACCCATCGATCGTCCCGTATTAATCATAGGCGAAAGAGGGACTGGAAAGGAGTTGGCCGCTTCAAGGCTCCACTTTCTATCGAAGAGGTGGCAGGGGCCTTTGGTGGCCCTTAACTGCGCGGCCTTGACCTCTTCATTGATTGAAGCGGAGTTGTTCGGTTACGAGAAAGGGGCTTTTACGGGTGCTGTGGAGCGAAGACCGGGTCGATTTGAAAGTGCAGACAAGGGAACCCTTTTTCTTGATGAAATCGGCGGGATACCTATGGAGGTTCAGGAAAAGATCCTTAGGGTCGTCGAATACGGTTCTTTTGAACGGGTAGGAAGTTCTAAGCCTGTCGAGGTGAATACCCGCATTGTGGCGGCGACCCATGCCGATTTGCCTTCCATGGCGGAAGAAGGTCGTTTCAAAAAAGACCTGCTGGATCGTTTAACCTTTGAGGTGCTTTTTCTGCCTCCTCTTAGAGAGAGAGGGGGTGACATCATGCTCCTGGCTCGTCATTTTGCGGCCAAGATGGCCTTTGAACTGGGTCGCACCGAAGTCCCGTGTTTCACCAACGAAGCCGCCGCGGCCTTGGAATCCCACCCCTGGCCCGGAAACGTACGGGAGTTGAAAAATGTTGTGGAGCGCGCGGTTTACCGATCCGATGCGCCGACAGTGGGGGAAATTGTCTTCAACCCCTTTAAAAATTTTGACAAACCGATTGCAAACGGCTTTGAAGAAGCCGATACGCTGACGGCTGACGGGAGGAAAAAAAGCTTCAAAGAAGTTGTGGAAGAGCTGGAGATTCGGCTCCTGAGGAAGAGCCTCGTAAAAGCCAAATTCAACCAGCAAAAGGCTGCGAAAGCATTGGGTCTCACATACCATCAACTACGAGGAATGCTTCGGAAATATAAGAATAAAGGTATTTTTGAATGATTCGATTTTTGTGATCCATAGAAAGGCAGCAGACGGTGCAAGGCACAAACGACAGCCTTTCCCTGAAAGACATCACACTCAGGAATGTTGACATTCTTATTGTTGTCACTGAGAGGCATTAGACAAAGGAATCGTTGCCTTGAATACCTCGAAATGCTTATCGATTGCTTCGGAATTCGGTCCCCAGAGATCAACGAATTTTATGCCGATCCCCTTGTCTGTTGTGTACGCGATTTGGCCCTTAAGCGTCATGAGTTTTTTTTCCAGGGGCAATCGTGTGACGATCTCAACCAGATCGCCTGCCTTGAACATTCGAATGTGTTGCAGTTCGACAAATATTCCCCCTCTGCTGAAGTTCTTCACCTTTTTGACGCCCTTCAGACCCCTTAGAATAACGTCGAGATGAAAATCGATCCTTGGATTAAGCCGCTTGTCGTCTCCCATGCGCTGCCACCTAACAAAGGCCTTTCCAACATCTTTTACTGCAGTGTATAATGAATTTCAACAAATAAGGAGAAAGGAAATGGAACTGAAGGTTCAAAACATTGAGATCCCCGAAGGGTGCAACGTCATTTTCGGGCAAACCCATTTTATAAAAACCGTGGAAGACCTCTACGAAATAATCGTGGGGGCTGTTCCCGGTGCCAAGTTCGGCATAGGCTTCTGCGAAGCCTCAGGACATTGTCTTGTTCGAGGGGAAGGAAATGATGAAGCGCTCAAAGAATCGGCCATGAAAAACGCTCTCCACATCGGCGCAGGTCACAGTTTCATAATCCTTCTTAAAGATGCTTTCCCCATCAACATCCTCAATGCCGTGAAAATGTGCCAGGAAGTGTGCTCTCTTTTTTGTGCCAGCGCCAATCCTGTGCAGGTGATTCTGGCTGAATCCGAGCAAGGAAGGGGAGTTCTAGGGGTTATTGACGGCGCTTCTCCAAAGGGAATGGAAAAAGAAGACGGCGTGGTCTGGAGAAAGGATCTATTGAGAACCTTTAAGTATAAGCTGTAGAAAGAAACTCGGCTTCCTGCATGGTTGTTTTTTGATTCAGTGAAGCAGACACCCCGGATTGAGTATTTTTATTTTTTCTACGAGTCCGTCGGCCATCAGGGGGCAATTCGCTTGAGCTGTTCCAGCGCTTCCTGCAACTTATCAACCGCCTCCTGCAGTCCCCGGCGAAGAGCCTCCATGGCTTCGGGGATCAGTCCCTGCGCCATAGGCGCCGCCGGTTTCTCTTCGACAAGAACCACCGGAGCGACAGCAGGCAAGTGCCCTACCAGGGCCTGGACCGAGTCATCCAGAGTTCGATGCATGGCAATCTGCCTCGAGTCGGCCAGGATGATACGCCTTAGCTCAGGAAAATCAAGGGTCTCAGGCTTGAGAAAGACCGGTTCCGCGTAAAGAAGATGGTCCCCGAGCGGAATAACCAGGAGGATGCCTCGAAACACCTCGGATCCGACCTGGCCCCACAATGTGAACTGCTCGGAGATCACGACGTCATTGTCGATGCGGGCTTCTACCTGGTTTGGGCCGTCCACATGCCTGCCCGTGGGAAAACGGAAGAGAACCAGCTCCCCATAAGCTTTTCCATCGTTGCGTGCAGCCATCCAGCCCACCAAGTTATGGCGGTTGTTAGGTGTAAAGGGCTGAATCAGGATGAACTCCTCCTTCTCCTCACCGGGCAGCCGGGCCACAATGTAATAGGGTTTCAAGGCCTGGGTCTTTCCGAAGGATGTCTGGACCGGGATGGCCCACTGGTCTTCCTTGTTATAAAAGACCACAGGGTCTTCCATGTGATACTGGAGCAGCATCTCGGTCTGAACGTTGAAAAGATCCAGGGGATAGCGGATGTGTGGTTGGAGAAAGCCGGGAAGCTGGTCCATTTTTTTAAAAAGACCGGGGAAAATACCCTGATAGGTGCGAATCATCGGGTCGGAAGGGTCGGAAACATAATAGTCGAGCGTTCCATGATAGGCATCCACGACGGCCTTGACGCTATTTCTTATGTAGTTGAAGCTGCGTTGAAAGGGTGTCGAGTATGGATAACGGTCTGTGATTGTATAAGCGTCTTGGATCCAGAACAGACGGCCGTCAGCCACTACGCTGTAGGCTTCCCGGTCCCCCACCAGAAATGGGGTCACCGTGGAGAAGCGCTTCTGAACCGTTCGGCGGTACTGGATAAGGCTATCCGGATTGATTTCCCCTGAGATCAATATGTTA
>JAFGDM010000276.1 GCA_016932115.1 Deltaproteobacteria bacterium
GCGTAGGATACTTGAGAGGATCTTTCCCTAGTACGAGAGGACCGGGATGGACGGACCTCTGGTGTACCAGTTGTCGCGCCAGCGGCATCGCTGGGTAGCTATGTCCGGAACGGATAACCGCTGAAAGCATCTAAGCGGGAAACCGACCTCAAGATAAGGTATCCCTCTTGATGGAGACATCAGGACTGAAGACCCCTCGTAGACTACGAGGTTGATAGGCCGGAGGTGTACGTGCGGTAACGCATTTAGCTTACCGGTACTAATAGGTCGTGAGGCTTGGCCATATTTTCCCTTTCTCCCTAGCCTTTGAGATTTATTACCCGTATTCAATTTGGTTTAAGCTTTTCGGTGGCAATAGCGAAGGGGATACACCCGTTCCCATCCCGAACACGGAAGTTAAGCCCTTCAGCGCCGATGGTACTGCGTGGGAGACTGCGTGGGAGAGTAGGACGCCGCCGAGATCACATTGAAAAGCCCTTCGCTGAAGCGGAGGGCTTTTCGCATTTCTAGCGCATGCGCATTTGTCGGATGATGAACAAACATTGGAAGAAAAAATTATCACGCTTTTAAAAGAAAAAGGGCCGCTTACCGGCGCTGAGATATTGAAGGACTTGGGGGATGATCCCTTACTCCTCTGGCGCGTTTGCAAACTCTCAAAGAACCTTGTAATTCAAACCATCGGACGTCGCTATCTCAGGCTGGACTTTGAAATTGAAGGATTTGCACGCCTTTCTCCTTCCATCTTAAGGGAATTTTTAACCTATTCTGTGATTGGCATGTCCTGGGATCGGGATTCTCTCATCAGTAAGGTTGATGAAATTGCTTCACATATCCTGGAGGTAAGTGTGGCGAAATTGAAACTGGCCAAAAATATTTTTTTATCCGTCCTGGGTCGATTGGAGAACGACACGATCATCAAAGACCAAGCTTGTGTGCTGCTTGCAGGCGATATTGTTTATGGTATGGCCCATGATGTTCCCAGGCCGGAAAGAAGCACGGGCAAATTGGTGAAGGGGTCAGACATTGATTTGGTAGTTGTCGTAGATGAGCTTTTTCCCGGGGATTTTATGAAAAGAATGGATGAGGTGATTTACCAGGAAAAACAGAAAGTCCTTATGACGCCGCACTTGAGGGAAGAGATTGATTATGTGGTGAAGGATTTGGCTCGTGTCAGGGAGCAGATGCATTTTGATACCTTCAAACACATGGTCGCATGCAAGATTCTTCAGGAGGGCACGTTTCTTTACGGCGCAGAAAATCTTTTCAGAGAGATCAAAGCCATGTTGCTGGATAGGGGTGTGTCTGAAAAGCTCAGCCAAATGGAAAAACGTGCCCGGATTTCCAGAATCAGCGCTGAGGCTTATCTCCTTGCGGAAGATCCAGACAAGATAAAACATGAAGGTTTGTCACTCTTCTACCCTTCAGAGGAATCAGAAGAGTTCGAATAATTACGATTCCTGTTCAATGTCACGATGGATAAGGGAGACTTCTTTTTGGAGCTCTCTCAGATAAGCAACGATTTCTTCTGCGATGGTTACGGAGCGGTGTTTCCCGCCGGTGCAGCCCACTGCAATAGTTAAATAGGCTTTCCCTTCCTTTTCATAAAGGGGTAGAAGATATTCGAGCAAAGAGAGGTATCTTTTCAGAAATTCACGGGTTTCCCTCTGGATCATCACGAAACTGCGGACTTGTTCGTCCCTGCCGTCAAGTTTTTTCAGTTCAGGAACGAAATAAGGGTTGGGGATAAAACGGACGTCCACCAGCAGGTCTGCGTCGAGAGGAATTCCATACTTGTAGCCGAATGAAAGAACCGCAATACGCATTCTTTCGCTTTTCACGCTCCGCTGGGCATGTTGAATCACGACATCTTTGAGTTGGTGTACCGTCAATGTTGATGTGTCGATGATCTTGTCTGCATATTCTTGTAGCTTTCCAAGTTGCTGCTTTTCAGAGCGAATGTTTTCAAGAAGGCTTTTTCCTTTTGTAACAGGATGTTGACGCCTAGTCTCACTGTAACGCTGTAAGAGGATATCTTCAGATGCCTTAAGGAAGATGACTTCCAAGTGATAACCCTCATCGCGCAGTTGCTGAAAAATCTCCTGATGTTTTTCAACAAACTCCTTTTCCCTGAGGTCCATGACTAAGGCGAATTTTTGGACTTCCGATACACCCCAAGAACGGAGTTCCAGGAATTTCGGCAGGAGTAAGACGGGCATGTTGTCTACACAGAAGTAGCCGATGTCCTCAAGAGCATTGATGGCGGTGCTCTTCCCGGAGCCCGAGAGACCTGTTATGATTATAACGCTAAAGTCCTTCATAAGATTTCCTGTATCAATCGAGCCAGTTTTACCGAATCATGTCTAACAATTCCGCCGGCTGTATCGAGCAAATCGGTTGCGTAGAGGGTGCGATCAGCCCAGCAGGCTGCATGCTCGTCAATTTCAACAAATTCCGCCTTCTCGGCCCTGTATTGATTCATGATTTTTTCATTCGGTCTTCCTGTGTTGGAAATGATGCAGTCGAGCTGCCTGCTAATGCATTCTTCCATCTTGCAGACAAAATCATAGCCCGTAAAATAATCCGTCTCCCCCAACTTCGTCATGATGTTAAGAACATACAAAATTCTTGCTTCTGTCTCCCTGATCGCCTCCCCCACACCGGGCACAATCAAGTTGGGAATGATGCTCGTGAACAGGTCGCCCGGTCCGATAATAATGTTATCTGCACTGCGGATGGCTTCAATGACCGGAGGATAGACCGAAACCGAATCCGTGTAGTGGGGAACCAGGTAGATGTCCTTGATCTTTTCACGCCGACCGCCTTGCGGAACATTGATTGCGGCCTGACCGTAGACCCTTTTCCCGTCGCTCAATTCCGCGACGAGCGTCGCTTTATCAATGGTGACGGGTAAGATCTTGCCCTTGACATCCAAAATTTCAACGAGGGCCTGGATAGCTGCCGGAAAGCTGCCCGCATAGTGCGAAAGCATGGTAAGCAGGAGGTTGCCGGCATTATGTCCTTTAAGCTTTATGTCGCTTCTGAACCTTTTGAGCAGGATGGTTCGTGCGATGCTGCGATAAGGGGAGAGGGCCAAGATGCATTTTAGCACATCTCCTGGTGGGAGAATTCCCAGTTCATCCCTTAACCTCCCTGTACTCCCGCCGCTGTCGGCCATGGATACCACTGCTGTGATTTCAATACCTTTCAAGTCTCTTAGGCCTGAGAGGAGCGCAAATTGCCCGGTACCTCCACCAATCGTGACAACCTTATGTTTTTCCGGTTTCATATTCCACTCCCAATGATTTCGTGACAGCTCTCCGTTCCCTTTTTGCCTGGGGATTCTCTCGACAGGCTGAGAAGGCTTGTTCCTGCGTGCCCAACTATAAGAGAGGGATTGCCTTTCGTCAATCAAGACAATTGTGCTGAGAACAGTCTTTTATGTTCTAATTAATTGACAGAAGGCCTAGATGGATCTATAAGAAACTCCTCTGATGAACCTAAAGGGGCTTTGCCTCGATTGGAAACCTGGTAACATTTTCGCTTTTTGGGCCTATATGATTTCAAAAGATTGCGGTAATTCCCGAGATATGAAGATGAACCCCGTTTAGACAGGAAACCATGGAACTCGAACCAGGAGGGTATAAAAAGGTCATTCAATTGATCAAAAAAGGTGTGGACATTCCCAATCCTCTCACCATTGACGTCGGTGAAGACGTGAACCTTGACAGGATTTCGGGTCATGATGTGAAACTATATCCCGGATGTCGCATTTACGGCGCGGAAACCGTCATTGCGTCCGGGGCCAGGATAGGTCATGAAGGTCCTGTAACCATCGAGAACTGTCAGATCGGCCCCAAGGTTGAACTCAAGGGCGGATACTTTAAGGAGGCCGTTTTCCTTGAAGGTGCGAACATGGGGTTGGCCGCCCACGTGCGGGAAGGATGCATACTCGAAGAAGAGGCCGGCGGCGCCCACTGCGTCGGCTTAAAGCAGACGATCCTTTTTCCTTTTGTCACTCTGGGGAGCCTCATCAACTTCTGCGACTGCCTGATGGCCGGGGGGACCAGCCGCAAAGACCACAGCGAGGTGGGAAGTTCATATATCCATTTCAATTTCACACCAAGTGGTGATAAAACCACACCATCCCTTATCGGGGACGTGCCCCGTGGGGTGATGCTCAAAAAGCCTCCTATCTTTCTTGGTGGACAAGGAGGCTTGGTTGGACCGTTGCGAATCGGTTATGGGAATGTTGTCGCCGCCGGCACAATTTTGCGCCGGGACTTCCACGAGGAGAATAAATTGATTGTAGGTAAATCCCACAGCGGTACAGTGATCGATTTCAATCCTTCTCAATACCCCGGCCTTTCCCGCGTTGCGGAAAACAATTTTCTTTATCTGGCCAATCTGGCGGCTCTGGAGGAATGGTATGTTTGTGTCCGGCAGCAGTTTTTTCGTGGTCAAGAATTTGGTGAACTTATCTACAATGCATTGTTAAAAAACCTGGCGTCGGCCCGAAAAGAACGTATCAAAAGGCTTAAGGCCATGGTCGAAAAAATCCCCGTATCAATTAAAAAAGATGAAGCCAAGAATCACAAAACTCTGGTTAAACAGGAATTTCGTGAGCATCTTGAAAAAGCCTGCGCGTTTTTCTCTGAGAAAATAGCCGGCGATGAGGCTGCTGTGCATCGTGAGCGCTTTCTAACCCTCTTTTCCGATCATAGAAATAATATGGACGGAGGTTATGTGAACGTGATAAAAAGCCTGCCTGCCGCTGTAGCGGAAGAAGGGACGGTCTGGCTTGATACGATTGTCCATGGGGTTTGCCGTCGAAGCGCAGCATTTTTTCCGTCAATGGCATTATTTAAAAAAGTGTAAGAATTTGCATTAAGGAGACGGATTTATGGGCAAGTTATTCGGTACCGACGGCATAAGAGGAGAAGCCAACCGTTATCCCATGGATGCCGGGATGGCATTCTCCGTTGGGCAAGCGGTGGCTTATTTATTCAAGAAAAAAGACCATCGAGCCCGGGTGGTCATCGGCAAGGATACCCGCATTTCAGGTTACATGCTGGAAAGCTCCCTTGAGGCGGGCATCAGCTCCATGGGCGGCATTTCCTATCTAGTCCGTGTCTTGCCCACTCCGGGCATTGCCTTCATCACACAAAGCATGCGAGCCGACGCGGGTATTGTTATTTCCGCTTCCCACAACCCCTACCAAGACAACGGCATCAAGATTTTTGCCGGAAGCGGTTTCAAACTGTCCGACGAACAGGAGGAGACGATTGAAGGCCTTATCCTGGGGGGCAAACTTCCCGATATGGTGCCGCCGGCCAGCGAAATGGGTCGGTCTTACAGAATGGAAGACGCACCCGGTCGATATATCGTTTTCCTTAAGAACACGTTCCCCCGCGAACTTTCCATGGAAGGCATGAAGGTTGTCATTGACGCGGCCAACGGCGCCACCTATAGGGTGAGCCCCGCGGCATTCACCGAATTGGGTGCCGATGTGGACATTATCCATAACAATCCCAGCGGGCTCAACATTAATGATAACTGTGGGTCGCAGTATACCCGGGATTTGCAGAAACGCGTGGTGGAGAAGGGGGCGGCCATCGGCCTGGCGTTCGACGGCGACGGGGATCGCCTCATTGCGGTTGATGAAAAAGGAGGTGTCATAACAGGAGATCAGATCCTGATGATCTGCGCCAAGGTACTTAAAGATCAGGGGCGGCTGAAAAACGATCTAGTTGTCAGCACGGTCATGAGCAATCTCGGACTCACCCTCGCCTGCAAGAAGCATGGCTTTAAGCACCATGCTTCCAAAGTGGGCGATCGATATGTCCTGGAGGACATGCAGGGCCTCGGTGCGGTCATAGGCGGAGAGGAGTCCGGCCACATGATCTTTCTCGACCACCACACCACAGGCGACGGCATTCTCACGGCCCTGCAGGTGATCGCCGCTATGATCAAAGAAGAAAAATCGCTTTCCGAACTGGCGGGACTGATGGACGTTTTCCCTCAGAAGCTCATCAATGTGCCGGTCACAAGCAAACCGGATATCTCCACAGTGTCCCAAGTGGTGGAGGCTATCAAAGAGGTTGAAGCAAGGCTCGGCGAGAAGGGGCGTGTGCTGGTTCGCTATTCAGGAACTCAAAACGCCTGCCGGGTGATGGTTGAAGGACCGACCGACTCACTGACAGAGACCTACTGCAGGAAGATTGCAGATGCTGTAAAGGCATCAATCGGATAATTCTGGGGGTCTAAAATGTCAATCCAAGTGATCGTGACAAAAGATTTTGATCACATGAGCAGGGTGGCGGCAGATTTTATAAGGGAGGACATCATTCAGACTTTCCGAAAAAAACAAGAATATGTCCTGGGCCTTGCCACAGGGAGTTCGCCTACAGGCGTTTACAAAAACCTCGCCGCTTCGGCGAATGGGGGTGAATTCGAAAGCAGTCGAATCCGCAGCTTCAACCTTGATGAATATGTGGGTCTGCCCGGTGAAAACGCTCAGCAACGGGTGATGCATCCCGAGAGCTACTGTTACTTCATGGTCCAGGAGTTTTTCGGTCTTATCCGCTGCAAATTTCTGGAAACCAGCCTACCCTGCGGCTCCTTAATCGATCAAAAGAGGCTCTTGGCCGAACTCAAGTCGCACCCTGGGGATTGGCACGAAGCGGGCATGGACGCGGGACGACAAATCCGCATTAAAGCTGTTCCGGAGTCTGAATACCTGGCTTGGGTTAGAAACGCCGTCCTGGGCGCTTACGCCCGGAAAATCAAGAAGGCAGGCGGCATTGACTTGCAGATCATCGGCGTCGGCGGCAGGGGGCACGTGGGTTTTCATGAGTCGGGAATTCCTTTCAAGGGCAGC